>JARLIH010000109.1 GCA_031291845.1 Isosphaeraceae bacterium
AGTCCGCGAAGTTGTACCCGGCAAGCTGGAGGCCCGTCTCCCCGTACACGCCCGCGCCGGTCTTCACGTCGAGCAGCCACGTCTCGCCGTCGATGATCGCGACGGCATCGAGCGTCCCCGCGTACCGGTGCTTCAAGCTCGCGACCATCTCCTCGACCGCCAGGAAGCGCGGCTGGTAGGTCGCGAGGAAGCTGCGGTAGGCCCGGACATACGGCGCCTCCACCTCGGTGACCTCGGGCTCGGCACCGCGGGCGAGTTGCTCGGCGAGCTGGTGGACCCGAGTGCCAATGTCGGCGGCCGTGCCGCGCTGGAAGTCGGGGATCGTCTTGAGCCACGCGACCGCGGCGGCATCGCCCCCCGTCTCGCGCTTCGCCCAACCCACGAGGGGGCCGGACTTGTCGAGCACCTTGAGGATCGTCGTCACACTTGGGAGCGGCGAGAACACCTCGGTGCCCGTGTTGAACGTGTAGACGTGGTCAGCCGTGCGCGTCAGGCCGAGAGGCGGAGGCTCGACGCGGGTTTCCACCCGTTGCCGGAGTGTGGGATTGGTGGGGTCCATGAGTAGATTCTGGCAGAATGACCACCTGTGTCAAGTAGTTGTTACATGTGTTCTCTTGCATACGCAGTGAAGACACGCTACCCTGCGTCCAGCGAGAACAGCGCAAGGAGATGGCACATGGCGAAGATCACGATCGAAGCGGCAACCCCCGAGGAGCTGCTCGTCTTCGTCCGGAAGTGGCTTGACGACCGCGAGAGCCGATCCGACTCGGCGGGCGCGGGCGGCGACGCAGCGAAGATCCGCACGGCCATCCACCGCATGTACGGGCCGGTTGGCCGGCGCTTCCTCCGCGATGTCGCCGAGGCGGCAACGCGTGGCGAGCGCGTGACGGTCGACGCCGACCTCGCGCGCCGCTACGGCTTTACCGACGGCGGGAGCCTCGGCGGCGCGATCGGGAACGCGGCGACCGGCCTCAACAAGGCGGTGGGCCGCTGGGTGCTCGACCGGGTCGGCCGGTACCCGTCGGTGTGGACGATGTCGAGCGCCGACGCGGAGACGGTCCTAGCCGCGCTCGACGAGCGTGCCTGAACCCGACTGGGAGTCGGGTCTTCCCTGGGCGCGGTGGTGCTCAACAGAGGCCAACGTGCGCTAACCTCTGCATGGAATGACGATTGCGATCTCGATCAAGGTTCACGATGGCGTCGTGCTCGCTGCCGATAGCGCGGCCACCGTCATTTCGACCGACCAGGCTGGGAATGCCGCCGTCCTCAACGTCTACAACACCGCCAACAAGGTGTTCAACCTGTACAAAGGTCTTCCAATCGGCGGCCTCACCTGGGGGGCCGGCGCGATTGGGACGGCTTCGATCTCCACCCTTACCAAGGATCTTCGCCGACGGTTCATGGGTGGGGACCCTGCCTTTGCCGACTGGGCCCTCGACCGGACGGGGTACGCGCTCGAGGCGGTAGCCGCTCGAACTCGACAGTTTCTGTACGAAGAGCACTACGAACCCACTTTCGCCGAGGTCGCGCAGAAGCCCGTTCTCGGGTTCTTGGTCGCCGGCTACTCCTCCGGTCAGGACCTCGCGGAGGAATGGACCCTACAGATGGACAGCAGTGGCTGTCCTGCCCCGACGCGAGTGCGGGCGCTCGAAGAGACCGGCCTGACTTGGAGTGGAGAGCCAGAGGCCGTCACGCGTTTGGTTTTGGGCCACGGTGCCGGTCTCCCGCAGGTCTTGACCGAGATCGGAGTTGCCGCTGATCAGATCCCGGAGGTCATGCGGGTCCTGCACCAGCGCCTCCAAGTGCCGTTCGCCGCAGCGCCGATGCCGATCCAAGACGTGATCGACTTGGCCGAGTTTCTGGTGCATTCAACGATCATGTTCTCGCGGTTCGCCCCGGGGGCGCCGACCGTGGGGGGACCAATCGAGATCGCCGCAATCACAAAGCACGAAGGCTTCAAGTGGGTCCAGCGCAAGTACTACTACGATCTGAAGCTCAACCCGGAGGGATAGCGTTGGAGTTGCATCTGGACTCGGCGCGGCTCGCTGCAGCGGCGTCCACGCCCGGTCGTCGCATCGTGCGTGTGGACCCGTTCAGCTACACCACAAACTCAGTCGCGTATCACCAGGTTCAGCCGAGCCCGGTCCTTGTGCGCGAGGCGCAGCTCTCGAGCGCCGCAACCGACGGACAGGTTGAGAGCGCATGGGCGACCGCCCTTCAGGACGACCATTTCCGCGCCGCGGTTGAAGAGGGTGAGCGGGATGTCCGGACTGGCCGGCTGACATCCTGGCAGGAGGTCCGAGAGCGTCTCGTTACGCGCTCGAGCTGACCCTCACGGCTCAGCGTTCGCTCCTCGCGGCGTCAGAGAGATGGCAAGGGTTTCTGGCCGTCGCTATTGAGGAGTTGGCGGACAGCCCTGAGCCCGACGGCCGAACGCGCATTGCGGCGCCTCGCGGGTCAACCTACGACGGGTGCACGATGTACCTGGTCCCGCCGTGGCGGGTTGTCTACCAAGTGGTTCGCGACACCGTCTACGTCATCGCGATCCACCCGATCTCAATGTAGCTCCCCGCGCCTTTCGCGGGTGAGCTTGACGGAGGTCAGGGATGACGTGTTGGCTACCCGCGGCCCGACAGCACGCCCTGCATCGCCCTCGCGCTGGCGGTGGATCGCGCTCGGCACGTCAAGAAGGCCCGCGCTCCGCTCGTGGTGATCTAGTCCGGGACGCGGACTAGATGTTCCCGGCGATCGCTGATGTGCAACTTTGCCCGTTTTCGGCACCCGCTGAGCGTGGGCGATGTGCAACTTTGCGCTATCTGGTCCGGGACGCGGACGAGATGGATTTAGCAACTTTGCGTGTTTTCAGCACCCGCTGAGCGCGGCCGATACGCAACTTTGCGTGCTTTCAGCACCCGCAAGGTGAGTCAGATCGACTCACCTGTCCCAAACGGGACACCACGACGGCTCTGGACCTGTCCCAAACGGGACGCTTGCACCCGGGTGTACGGTGTGTGCAGAAGTGCACGCATCGGGGACTCGTGGGCTAGAACCACCGGGCCGGACCGGCCGAACCGCAGGACTTTGCGCCCTCACCGTCCAACTCCCCCAGCCAC
>JARLIH010000110.1 GCA_031291845.1 Isosphaeraceae bacterium
GAGAGGTGTCCGGATTTCGTGGGTCACGGCCGAGACGAACGTTCCTCTGCGTTCGCTGAGGGCCAGCGTCCCGTGCAACACCCATGCGAACCCGACCGCCGCAAGCAGCAGGCACGCCCACGCGATCCAGAGCGAAAGTCGGACCGGAGACCAGTGCTTTTCCGCCTCGGCTACGGTCAAACCCGGAACCAGTCGCACCGGCAGCGACGCGAGCATGCGAGTCGCCTCCGGGGTGCTCGATGTCGGAACGGGTTCCAGGCGCGCACCCGGGACCAGGTCGGACACGTTGTTCAAGAGGTCGCGCCTCAGGAAGTCCCAATCGAGCCAACACCCTTGGAGGAACGTCCCTTCCTCGACTTGCACGCGACGCGCGAGGACCAGCGTCGGCCCGATCCAGATGGCCTGTAGAGCGCCCTGGACGAGAGTGGATCGTGACGACAACGGACGTGCCTCCGCGGGGGCAGCGTTCTGAGCCGCCTTCGTGCTCCGGAAGCGCATGATGTACTCATTCGACGTGGACAATCGCGACGGCGGGCCGGCAGCAAGCTGGCGATCGTTCTCAGCCGCGGGAGCGCGCAGGTCGAGCGCTGCGGCCAGACTACGGCGGTTGATCATGCGACTCAGTGCGTCCAGCCGGCGCGTGGCGTGCTCGAGCTGCTCCGTGGAGAGGTAGCGCGCCTCGGCCAGGTCGCGCATGTTGCCGGCGGGAACCTGGGGCGAACTGAGACGGCCGGCGGGGTCGTATTGAAAGTGGAGACAAACTCGAGGTGAGCGAAATGTCAAAAGCGGCGATGGCATCAAGACGTCGCCGCGTTGGATCTCGGCGAACATGCAGGTGAAGGCGCGCTCGGCCGGATACAGCGAACTGTAGGTGAAATAGGGCCTCGCGCTCTCCTCGGCCATCAACGGAGCCAGTGCCGAATCCAGGCGCCAGAGCGCCAGTTGCACGTTTTCTTCCAGCGCCGCCTGGCGCCTGGCGGTGGCTTCGGCCCGCTCCAGAGAAAGCGCCACGGACCCAAGTCGTGCCAGCGCCCAGGCGGCGAGCACGATACAGATGCCGAAGATCGGCCACACGAGCCCCGGGCGTTTCATGTCGGCCCCTCGGCTGCGAACATGTAGCCCTGGCCGCGGACCGTCACGACGATCCGGGGACTTCCCGGGTCGTCGTGGAGCTTTTCGCGCAAGCGCGCGATGTGCATGTCGATCGTCCGCGTTGTGATCCCGGCGGGGTTCAGGCCCCATACGCGTGCGAGCAGCTCGTCGCGCGAGACCGCCCGGCCGGTGTTGCTGACGAGGTACTTGAGCAACTGCTGCTCACGCTCTGAGAGTTCGCAGCGGCCGCCGTCGTCGAACTGTATTTGCTGCCGCGACAGATCGGCCTGGCCTCCCTCAAATCTCACTCGCTCGAGAACCGGCGGTCGTTCGGGCACACGCCGCAGCACCGCCTCGATCCGGGCCAGCAGTTCCTTGACGCTGAACGGTTTGACCATGTAGTCGTCCGCCCCAAGGCGCAGGCCTTCGACGCGGTCGTTCTCCGCCCCCCGCGCAGTGAGCACGATCACGGGAAGCGGCGACCAGACCGAGCGGATCTCGCGCAGAACGGACAGGCCGTCTCGGCCCGGCAGGACCAGATCGAGGACCAGCAGGTCGACGTCGTGATCGCGAGCGAGGGCCAGCCCATCGGATCCGTCGCTCGCTTCGAGAACGGCAAAACCGGCGAAGCTCAGCGCGTCGACCAAGCCTCGCCGGATCGCTGGGTCGTCCTCGACGACCAGAATCTGTCTGCGTTCCATGGGGCTACTCGAACGTGAATCGGTGCTGAGTTGCCTGATCCCGGATTGCCTTGACGATCGCTTGATCGAGCGTTTGGTCCGTTGCCCCCGCTTGCTTTTTCCGTTCGGCGGCCAGGTAGCGGTCGCGATCCTTGCTCAGCGCAAGGATCTGCGCCTGGATCGCCTCACGTTCTTTCGTCGCCTCTTCGACCTTCGCCTTTCGGCCGGCCTGATCGAGTTTCCGAAGTTCCGGCGGCAGGTCCTCGTCCTTGACGTCCTCGAGCTTACACTTGCCGTGATTGATCGCGTCGACGAGATCCCAGGCGTCGTTGCAATAGAAGGCGTTGCCCTTCGAGATCGAGCGCGACACGAGCGCGCTCGGCGAAGCCGCGACCGCGTTCGCGTCCTGGGCAGACTGTCGCGCCAGTCCAGCTTGTCCCATCCTACCATAGGCGAGATAGGTCTTGTTCAGCGCGGCGCCCAGCGTGGCGATCTCCTTGTCCTGCGGGGCCGGAACGTCGACGATCTTCTGGTTCTGGTCGATGCTCATGTAGCGGCCGTCCGCCAGGACCGCGCCATCCTTCCAGCCCGAAAGCCCTCCCGCGGACTCCGGACCGCAGAAGATCGTATTCACGAGGATTCCCTTCTCGATCGCGGCCCGACACGAGACGTGGAAGTCGACGGACCCTTGCGTGAACGGCTCGTTGCCGGCGATGAAGATGGCCTTGTACACCTCGGAAGACCCACTCCATTCCAGGCGCTTGACCGCTTCGCGGATCACCCAGCCGCAATACTCCTCGCCGCCGTGGGTGTTGAGCGCAAAGAGTTCTTCGGAGACGCGGTCGAGGTCGTCGGTGAGCGGGAGGATCTGCCGGATGAAGCCTTCGTTTGCCGGCAAGGATTGCTTGCCGTACTCAAACAGCGCGACCTGGATCGACGGAGTTTGCCCTCCTTTCCGCGCACGAACGAACTCGTTCACGACGGTCCAGAGTTGCGTTTTGGCCTGGGCGATCAGGCCGTCCATGCTGTTGCTGGTGTCGAGCAGAATGGCGAGCTGCACCACCGGCCGTCGTGGCGGCTCAGGTTCCTTGGCCACGGCGGGTCCACGGCAAAGGAGTGTCGCCGCCGCCGCGCAGCTCAGGGACAAACTGACGAAACGCCGCATGGGAAATGCCTCCATTCCAAGGACGAGAAGTGGATACGGGTCGCAATCACGGCTCAACGGCGGGGGCCTTGATCAGGACGGGCCGCCCGTCGATGAGCATGAGGATGTCGCCGCGAAGCGCGATGCTTCCCTGGCGGCCCTCGGCCGCAAGCTTGGCGGCCAGAGCGCGGAATTCTTCGGAGCCGAAGGTGATGACCTTCTCAGGCCGAACCTCGGCCTCGGTCACGACGAGACGGCTGTCGACCCAGCCCTCGCGTCGCTTGTAGAACGCGAGGTCGCAGACCTGCTGGACCGTCGCCGTCGCGACCTCGTTCATCGTCGCGTCCCAGTACCGGTTGCGCGGGTTTACACATGCCATGCTCTTCTGGTACTGGTTATTCAGGTCTTGATTGGCCGCGGAGATGCCGCTACGAGTCTGGATCGCGCGGTCGCGGAAGAAGTTTTCGGCCTCGACGCGGATCTTGTCCTTCTGTGAGAAATCGGTTCCTTCGTGGGCGAGGAACGCCGTGTATTCGGTGAGGATGCCGAACTCCGTCGAGAGCCGTACAACCTCGTCGACGAGTTCGCGGGTCACGACGCTGGTGCTTGCCTTGCTCTCTCTCGAGACGACCCCCGGGGCCCCCCCTTGTTCGCGGATCGCGTCCACCAGCAGGCCAATCTTGCGACTGGCCCACAGCCGGGACACGAAGCCGTTGCGCGTGGTCGCCTGGTCGAGCGACAGGCGGAAGCTGAACGCGCGCGGCGTCCCGCGGTAGTTGCCGCGCAGCGTGAATTCGAGCGGTTCCGAGCCGCTGTACTGGCCGAGCACGACGATCTGATCGCCCTCGAAGACATCGCGGATCCGCCCGGGAATCAGCTCGCGCGTGCGCCGGCGTGTTCCGCCCTCGCCCTCGGAGAGCACGGGGTTCGCCAGCACGGGGCCTTGCAATCGCCTGAAGACCGCGGCGACCTTCACCTCGACGTCCTCGGCGGGCAGGATGAAGGTGGTGGTCGCTCGGCTCTCATAGGCGACTTTTTCCAGGAGCGGCGTGTTCACATCGACGCCGACGCCGAACGTGAAGATCCGCCGCTCGTGCGGGTTCCCTTTGCGCGCCATTTCGCGGATCGCGGCTTCCGAGGTCTGGCCGATGGTGGGCAGTCCGTCGGTCATGAACAGGACGATCGGCAGTGTGCCTTCGGCCGAGGGCTGCCGGAGCGCCTCGAGAAGCGCATCGTGGATGTTCGTTCCCCCGCGTGCGGTCATGCCCTGGAGGAATTCGGTCGCATCGCGGACCGTTTCTCGCGACTTGCGGACCGGCCGCGTGGCGAAGGGCTCGACCGCTTCGTTATAAAGAATGACGTTGAACCGTTCGCCCTCATCAAGCCCTGCCAGCACCTGGAGCGCAGCCTCGCGGACCTGGTCGAGCTTCTCGCCCCGCATGCTGCCGGAGTGGTCGATCACCAGCGTGACCTCGCGCCGCAGCGCCGGTACTTCGGATCGCGCCGAGCGGGGGGGTAAGCCGGCGAGCAGCAAGAAGTAACCGCCGCCGACCTTCGGGTCGGGGTACGCGAAGAGGGAGGCTGAGATGTCGGCCTGCTCGCGCAACAACGAGAGCCGGAACGGTCCCGGCTCGCTCCCGGCCCCTTCGGCCAGCTCCACCGCCGCCGTCTTGGGTTGCGGGCGGGTCGTACGGAGCCGGTGGCTCGGGGAGTAGATGGCAGCGATCGGTGACGGAGACGAAATCTTGACCGCGACGTTCCAGGGAACGTTGTATTCGACCGACTCGCTCCGCGGCAGGACGTAGTCGACACGATCGCCGTTCGCCGTCAGCAGGTGTTCGTACGTGAGACGCACCGCTTGCGTCCCCCCGGGCTCAACGGGAAAGACACTGGAGCGGACGAGGTTGAACCCTGCGAATTCAAGGAGGGCGGGATCGCGGGCCTGGGCAACGATCCGGTCGTACGTCTCTCGCGCTTCGTCCCGAGGCAGGAGCCGTGCCGAGGGCTCGGCGCTGGGCCCTTCGAAGGCGAATCCGCGCACCACGGCACCGTCCGGGACAGGAACGAGCAACTCGGCCTGTTGTCGGAGTGAGCCGGGATTGCGGAGGCGGACCTCCATCATCGTCGAGGCGACCTGGTCGCGGATGACGACGCCGACGTTCACGCCGGTGATCTGGAGCGCCTGCGATCGTCCGGGAGCATACGAGCGCGCTTGAGGGACGACGACGTGCGCCGACCACGGGTGGGCGGGTAAGGATTGCGCGTCGACCGTCCCTCCGAGGAAGGGGCTCGCGAATAACAATGTGAGAAGCCGCCGACCGTTCATGACGCTCGCCCTCCGTTCTCAGCTCACGATCTCGCGCCGCTATCTCAATAGTACGGCCGACGGGAGCGAGCGAATGTCACAGCTTTGTAACAACGCGGGCGAGCTTGGCGTGCGAGAAGCGGTTATTGGGCGGATTGCGCGCGGTAACGAAGACGGTCGGCGATCGCCGGCCGATGGAATGACACTCCGGAGAAAGGGTGCCCGTGCTGCTAGGCATTTGGACCGGGTTTACTCACAGATTTCGATTCGTCGGCCTCGCCAGGCCCTTGGTGGACCGACGCTGTTCTCCGCGCCGGCAAGGAAGTTGTGAGATCACCTCTCCCCTCGGGAGAGGTCGACCGCGCAGCGGTCGGGTGAGGGCGCCGCGCGGGCACGTAGGGCGGTTCGCCCTCACCCGGCCGCTGCGCGGCCACCCTCTCCCGGGGGGGAGAGGATCGCGGTGTAGAGATCCCCTTGGCGCACTCCGAACAGGCAAAAGTGTCGGTCGGTAAGAAACTGGCCCTCCCCTCTTTGCAGGGACGGGTCGGCGCGGCGGGTGACCCACCGGTAATCCTCAAGGGAAACCGGTTCCAGGTGCTTAGAACTCCGCGTTGCCCGGCGTGCGGGGGAATGGGATGACGTCGCGAATGTTGGCCATCCCCGTGGCGTAGATGATCGTCCGCTCGAAGCCCAAGCCGAACCCGGCGTGCGGGACGGTGCCGTAGCGCCTCAGGTCGCGGTACCAGGCGTACTGTTCCTTCGAGAGGCCCATCTCGTCGAGCCGGGCGTCGAGCACGTCGAGCCGCTCCTCGCGCTGGGAGCCGCCGATGATCTCGCCGATGCCGGGGGCCAGCACGTCCATCGCGGCGACGGTGCGGCCGTCGTCGTTCTGGCGCATATAGAACGCCTTGATCTGCTTCGGATAGTTCATCACGACGACCGGCCGGCCCACGAGCGTTTCAGTCAAATAACGTTCGTGCTCGGACTGGAGGTCGATGCCCCACCGGACCGGAAACTCGAACTTCTCCCCCTTCGCCACCGCCGCCTCAAGGGCCTTGATCGCGTCGGAATACTCCATTCGCTCGAAGCTCGCGCCGATGAAGGTCTCGAGCCGCTGGATGCAGTCCTTGTCGATATGCTGCGCGAAGAACGCCATGTCGTCCGCGCGCTCCTCCAGCACCGCGCGAAACAGATACTTTAAGAAGGCTTCCGCGAGGTCCGCGTCGTCCGCGAGGTTCGCGAACGCGATCTCCGGTTCGATCATCCAGAACTCGGCGAGGTGCCTGGTTGTGTTCGAATTCTCGGCGCGGAACGTGGGGCCGAAGGTGTAGACGCGGCTTAGAGCGAGGCAATACGCTTCGACGTTGAGTTGACCCGAAACCGTCAGACTCGCGGCCTTGCCGAAGAAGTCCTGGGTGAAGTCGATCCCGCCGTGCTCGTCGCGCGGGGGGTTCGCCAGGTCAAGCGTCGAGACCCGGAACATCGCCCCCGCGCCTTCGGCGTCGCTCGTCGTGATGATCGGCGTGTGGACCCACACAAAACCGCGCTCGTGGAAGAACCGGTGGACGGCCATCGAGAGAGTGTCGCGGACCCGCGCAATGGCGCCGAAGGTGTTCGTCCGCGGACGCAGGTGCGCGACGGTGCGCAGGAACTCGAACGAATGGCGCTTGGCCGAAACCGGGTAGTGGTCGGGATTCTCGACCGTCCCCACGACCTCGACGTGCTCGGCTTTGACCTCGAACCGCTGCCCCTTCCCCTGCGACTCCACGAGCGTTCCCTCGACCCGAAGCGCACAATGTGTCGTGAGGTGGAGGATCTCGCTCTGATAGTTTGCCAGCGACGCCTCGGCGACGACTTGGATCGGGTCGAAGCACGTGCCGTCGTGAACCTGGAGGAACGAGAGCCCGGCCTTCGAGTCGCGACGGGTGCGCAGCCACCCCTCAATCGTTACCGCCGACCCCAGCTCGGCCCGGCCGGCGAGGATGTCCTTGATCGTCAGACTGGTCATGATTCTCTCCCTAACTCCTTGCATACGACGGCGCAAGGCTATCGCGGGAGTGCGTTGGCTGCAATGCGGAAAGAGGGAAGAGGCTATCCACAGATGACGCAGATGTACGCAGATGGAAGACAAAATCCCGATTCTAGTGAATTCTTTGAATTCTTATCTGTGTATATCTGTGTAATCTGCGGATCACTGCTTTCTCAGGGCATCAGCCACGGCCCCGGGTTTTCGAGGAGTTGGACGAGGCTCTGCAAGAAACGCGCGGCGGGGGCGCCGTCGACGATGCGGTGGTCGAAGGTCAGGCTGAGGACCATCTGGTCCCGGATCGCGACCTGGTCGTCGACCGCGACTGGCCGGCGCTGGATGCGGCCCATGCCGAGGATGGCGCACTCGGGGGTATTGATGATGGGCGTGAAGGCGTCGATACCGAACGCGCCGAGGTTCGTGACGGTGAACACGCCGCCGCGCATCTCGGAGCCGTTCAAGGCGCCGCGGCGCGCTCGCTCGGCCAGGTCCCTGGCCTGCGCGGCCACCGTTCGAAGGCTCTGGGCGGGCACGTCGCGCAGCACCGGGACGAGGAGGCCGGCCTCGGTGTCGACGGCGATCCCGATGTCGAGGCGTTGCGCCGGCACGAGGGTGCCGTTCTCCCAGCGCGCGCAGAGCGCGGCGTGCCTTTGAAGCGCGATGGCGGCAAGCTTCACCACGAAATCGGTGTAGCCCGGAACGACCTCATCGCGCGTCTGGGCGACCGCGCGGAACTGATTGCGGAGGTTGACGAGGTTCGAGGCATCGACCGTCGTGGTCAACGTGACCGGGGCCGTCGCGTGGGCGCTGGCCAGCATCCGCTCGGCGATCGCCTTGCGGACGGAAGTGACCGCGGACCCGGTTTGGGCGGTGGCGGCCGCACGGACGTCGCGCTCGCGGATCCGGCCGCTGGTCCCAGTGCCTCGGATGTTTTGCCACTCGACACCGAGCTCTCGTGCGACTCGCCGGGCGCGCGGCGAGCTTTTGGGTTGGTCGAGAAGCGCGTTCTTGCCCCCTCCCCCCTCGTGGGGGAGGGTTCGGGCGGTGGGGCGCGAAGAACCTGGCTCGGACTGTGGCTGCGCCGTTGGCGACTCGGACCCCTCACCCCGGCCATTGCCCACGGGGGGGGAGGGAGGAAGTGTTGGATCGGGCGACGCCCCGTCTCCCCCTTTGCCAAACGGCGCTTCCTCACCAGCCTCGGTCAGATAACCGATCACGACGCCGACGGCAACGGTGTCGCCCGCCTTCGGACCGGCGGGATCGATCCGCAGAATGCCTTGGTCGAGCGACTCGATCTCCTCGGTCGCCTTCTCGCCTTCGAGCGTGAAGACGCGGTCGCCCGCGCGGACGACCTCGCCGTCCTGCTTGAGCCAGCCGGAGAAGACCCCCTCGTCCATGTTCCAGCCGAGGCGGGGGATGCTGATTGCGATGGCCATGGCGTGCGTGTCACTCCGCGATGAGGTCCCGGATGGCCCCGGCGATTCGCTCGACGTTCGGGACGATGGCCGCCTCCAGGGGCGGGCTGTACGGTGTGGGCGTGTAGGCTCCGTTCAAGCGGCGGATCGGCGCGTCGAGGTTATCGAAGCCTCGGTCAGCGAGCTGCGCGGCGACCTCGGCCCCCAGGCCGAAGGGGGCGAACGCCTCGTCCACGATCAAGAGACGGCCCGTCTTCGCCACCGACTGCGCGATCGTCTCGGTGTCCAGCGGCGCCACGGTCCGCGGGTCGATGAGCTCGACCGAAATGCCTTCCTTCTCGAGTGCCTCGCTCGCCTTCAAAACGTGGTGGACCATCAGGGCCAGCGCCACGACGGTGATGTCGCGCCCCTCGCGCACGACCGCGGCTTGGCCGAACGGAATCTCGTATTCCTCCGTCGGGACGGAGCCTTTCACTCCCAGCACCTCCCGGTGTTCGAGGAAGATGACCGGGTCGTCGCTCTTGAGCGCGCGGATCAGCAGGCCCTTGGCGTCGTAGGGAGTCGACGGCGCCACGACCCGCAGGCCCGGGAAGTGGGCGTACATCGGGTAATAGTTGCCCGAATGGTGGGTGGCGGCCGAATGGCCGATGCCGATGCACCCTCGCAGCAGGATGGGCATTCTCAGGCGGCCGCTGCTCATGTACTGGATCTTGGCGACCTGGTTGATGATCTCGCCGACGGCGTCGAGCACGAAGTCGGCGAACATGAAGTCGATGACCGGGCGCGTTCCCGTCATCGCCGCGCCGCAGCCGAGTCCGACGAACCCGCGCTCGCAGATCGGCGTGTCGCAGAGGCGCTCGGGGCCGTAAAGGTCATAGAGGCCGAACGTCGTCCGGAAGTTGCCGCCCCGCTTGCCGATGCCCTCGCCCATGACGAAGATGCGGGGATCGTCGGCCATGCGGGACGCCAGCGCTTCCAGTGTGGCCTGCATGTAGGTGATGTCTCGCCCTCCGGCAGGGGCAGGCGCAGGCGCGGGCTGGGCCGGCTCGGAAAAGACGTGGTGGGTGGCGGTCGCCGGGTCGGGCCAGGCACTTTGCTCCGCGTGCCGGTGCGCTTCCTGGACCTGGGTCTCGATCTCGGCATCGATCGCGTCCAGCTCCTCCGCGCTGGCCGCGCCGTCGTCGAGCAGCACCTGGCGGAGCCGGAGGATCGGACAGCGCTGCTTCCACTCGTCGACCTCGTCTCGCGTGCGGTAGCCGAAGTCGCCCATCCCCTCGGCGTGCGGCCGGGTGCGGTATGTGCGGCATTCGAGGAGCGTCGCGCCGCCGCCGGCCCGGGCCCGGCGGACGGCCTCGCCCGCAGCGCGGTGGATCGCGACGAGGTCGTTGCCGTCGAGCGCCACTCCCGGCAGGCCGTACAGGGGGCCCCGCGCGGCGACGTCGGTGTTGCCCGCCGCGTATTCGAACGGGACCTCCGTGGCGTACTGGTTGTTCTCGCATACGAACAGGACCGGCAGCTTCCAGATGCCGGCCATGTTCAGGCCCTCGTGGAACGCCCCGTTGTTCACGGCTCCGTCGCCGAAGAAGGCGACGGCCACGCCGCTGTTTTTCAGCAGCTTGAAGCTGTAACCCGCCCCCGCGGCCTGGAGGATGCACGGACCGACGATCCCGCTCGTGCCCATCATCCCTACCTCGGGCGCGAACAGGTGCATGCTGCCGCCCCGGCCGCGCGAGCAGCCGCTTTCGCGGCCGTACAGTTCGGCGATGAGCTGGCGCGGGTCGAGTCCTTTGGCCAGCGCGTGGCCGTGCCCCCGGTGCGTGCTGAAAACCACGTCCTGCACGCCCAGATGGGCACACACGCCGACGGCGATCGCCTCCTCGCCGACGTACGTGTGGCAGGCCCCGTGGATCAGCCCGCGCTGGTGCGACTTCGCCAACTGCTCCTCACAGCGCCGGATGAGGACCATCCGGCGGTAGAGGGTCAGCAGCGGGCCCTTGCCCAGCGCGGTCGAGGCGGCCGTCAACATGGTCATCAATCGCTCCCGTGCCCCTCGGGGCCGTCCACGTTCTTATTCGGCCGCGGGTGCTCGCTTCGGCACGCGCAGCAGCGCGACCACCGCGCCCCCGGCCGCGTAGCAACCGGCCAGGAAGAGCAGGCACGCTCGCTCGCTGAAGCCGGCGTCCTTCATCTCGCCGATGATCGGCGATCCGAGAATGCCCGCGATATTCGCACAAATGTTAATAAACCCAATCGACACGGCGGCCGCCGATGACGACAGCGTCAACGTCGGTAGGACCCAGAACGGCGACGGCCACGCAAAGGCGAAGAACTCCGTCAGGCAAAGCCAGAAGAAAACGGCGCCCCAGGGCTGCCCCGGCACGATGCTGGCGGCGAGGAAGACGCCTGTCAACACCTGCGCGCCGACGCAGTGCCACTTCCGTTCCCCCGTGCGGTCGGACGACTGGCCCGACAGCCACACGCCCGCCAGCCCGAAGAGGTACAGCACGACCATCCAGTCGAGCGCGGCGGTCGCTCCGCCCACGCGCCCGGTCGCCGTGCGCAGGTTCGCGACGGCCGTCGGCAGCCAGAACACGAGCGCGTAGCCCCCGGTGTTCGTGACCAGGATGCCCAGCGCGAGCAGCCAGACCGTCGGACGCTTCAGCGCCTGGCTCAGACGGACGCCCCCGAGCACGGCCGTTTCCTGGCGTTCTTTCTCGAGCGTCTGCTCCAGCCACTCCCGCTCGGCCGGCTCGAGCCAGCGCGCGTTCCTGGGCCGGTCGGTCATGATCCAGGGCAAGCAGAGACCCAGGAGTACCGACGGCAGACCCTCGATGATGAAGACCCACTGCCAGCCTTGCAGTCCGAACCAATGGACCTGCATCACCGCGCCCGAGACCTTCGCGCCGAGGGCGAGACCGACCGGGATCGCCAGCACCATCCCTGCCAGCGCCCGCCCGCGCTCGGCGCGGGGGAACCAGTGCGTGAAATAGATGATCACCCCGGGGAAGAACCCCGACTCGGCCAGCCCGAGCAGGAACCGCGCGGAGTAGAACTCGGTCGGCGATCGGACGAGGGCCATCGCCATCGAGCAGGCGCCCCAGGTGATGAGGATGCGGGTGAACCACTTGCGGGCGCTCCAGTGCTGGACGAGCAGCGCCCCGGGGATTTCGAGCAAGAGGTAGCCGACGAAAAAGATCCCGAAACCGCGGCCGAAGACCTTCTCCGGGAACCCGAGGGACTCTTGCATCTGGAGTTTCGCGAAGCCGACGTTGGCCCGGTCGAGGTAGGAGACGATGTAGAGGCAGAAGACCAGCGGCAGGAGGCGTCGGGCGACTTTTCGGCGCACGGCCTGCGGGTCGACCTCCGCGTGTGTGTCGGCGGGCGAGATTTCCAAGGACATCGTTGCCCCTCCGGATCAGGTGCGAGTGGTTCGCTCAGCGCGGCAGGCGTTGTCCCACCGTTCCGCCCGCGTTGACGGCGAGGTTCCCGCCGTCCATCGGGATCAAGGCCCCGGTGATCCACGACGAGGCGTCGGACGCGAGGAACAGGGCCAGGCCCTGGATGTCCTCGGGGCGTCCGAGGCGGCCGGCCGGGATGCCGCGCAGGAAGGTCGCCTCGAGCCCGGGGTCTTGCGCCATGCGGTGGGCGAGGCCGGGGTTGAGCACCTGCGCCGGTAGGATGGCGTTGACCCGCACGCCGCGCGCGGCCCATTCGGTGCTGAGCTCGCGCGTCATCTGCGCGACGGCTCCCATGGCCATGCTGTAGGCGACGTGCCCCCGGCCCAGCGCCGTGATGCTGGCGAGCGAGCCGATGTTGATGATGGTCCCCTTGCCCGCGGCGAGCATGCGGCGGCCGGCCTCCTGGCAGGCGGCGAAGCGGCCGATCACCAGGTTGCGAAACTGCTCCTCGACCTGCGCGATCGTCAGCTCCTCGGGGCGGCCGAGAACGCCATCCCCCGCCACATTTCCCAGGATGTCGACCCGGCCGAACTCCCGGTCCACGCTCTCGAAGAGCTGTTGCAAGGCTTTCGGGTCCGAGACGTCGGCCGCCATGGCGACCGCGCGGTGGCCGTTCGTAGCGGCCTCGGCGGCCGTGGCGTGTGCTCCTTCCGTATCGCGGTCGACGAGCACCAGGCTCGCCCCCGCCTCGGCGAAGGCCAGGGCCATCGCGCGGCCGAGGCCGCGCGCGGCTCCCGTTACGACCGCGACTCGGCCCGTCAAATCGAAAAGTGCATGGATCATGCGGTCGCCCTCGGGGAGCTGCGCAGCGGTCGAGACCAGTCGGACGAAAGTCGGGTGAAGTGGACAGTATCCCGTGGCGGGACACCCTTCTCAACGGCCTAGCGGGTGAAAGATGTTTACGAGCCCGTGTCCGCCGCTTTCCCGCCGCGCCCGTCCTGGCCGACCAGCTTCAGAAGCAAATTGTCGTGCGGGTAGGCGTGGCCGAGGTACTGGCGGAACGCTTCCGCGTGGGCCACGCCGATCTCCGCGCCCCGGCGGGCGCTCCAGTTGGCCTGGCTGTCGAGGTACTCGTCGATGCCGTGCTGCTTCAGCAGCCAGTTCCGCTGGCTCGCGTGGCAGGCGAGCATCTGTCGCTTCAACTCGAAGACCGGCGTGACGTCGACGTGGAAGCCGACCGGCTGCGGCCGGCCGTCGTGGTCGGCCCCTTCGATCGCGTCGACGTAGTAGAGGTGGGGGATCTTCGGCAACGGGGGGGCGGGCTCCCACTGCCGGGTCGCGAAGTTGGGAATCGGCGCGCAAAAACACGCGTCGCGGACGAGCTGGCTCGTCGCCTCGTGGTCGCACAGGTAATCGACCGGAGGCGCGGTGAGCACGATGTCGGGTTGCGTGCGCCGGAGGGCCTCCGTCACACGCCGGCGCGACTCGTCGTCGCTGAAGATCGCGAGGTCGCGGAACTCCAGGCAAAGGCAGTCCGCGCCGAGGAGGTCGGCGGCGGCCTTCGCCTCCGTCCGGCGGATCGCCGCGATTTCCTCCGGCCCGTGCTCGGCGCTGCCGCAATCGCCTGGTGTCATCGTCGCGACCGTCACGTGGCAACCCGCTGCCCGCAGCAGGGCCAAAGTGCCGGCACACTGAAACTCGATATCATCGGGGTGCGTGTGGAGGGCAAGGACGCGGATCGGCGCGGGCATGATCGGCTCGGCTCCTGACGGTCGGGTATGGTCGAAAAGTCGGTGCGCCCGATTGAATCGTCCGCAACCGCCGTACGCCAGCCGTGAGTCGCCCGGGGCAGGATTTTCCGTTTTTCGGGAAAATGTTCTCGCGTGCGCTAGCCGACCGGTGTACATTAGCAGCCAAAGGGACAGGTGGTGATCGTCCGTCTGGTACGGACCGCCCCGTGCTCTTCGTCCGCAAATGGAGCCCCGGCCATGGCCGACCTCGAAGCTTTGACGCCGCGCCAGCGGGAGATTTACAACTTCATTCGCAGCAAGATCCAAGGTCGCGGCTACGGGCCGACCGTCCGAGAGATCGGCCTCCAGTTCGAGATCAAGAGCCCCAACGGCGTGATGTGTCACCTGAAGGCCCTGCAGAAGAAGGGCCTGATCCACCGCGAGCCGAACATGTCGCGGGCGATCCAGCTCCTGGACGACCCGACGACCGCCCGCCCCGCCGGGTTGAAGCTCGTCGGCCGCATCGCCGCCGGCCCGATGTCTGAGGCCATCGAACAGGCGGACGAAGAGCTCGAATTCACCGATTGGGAAGACGCCGACGACAAATTCGCCCTGCGCGTGAACGGCAACTCGATGATCGACGAGCACATCGCTGATGGCGATTACGTCGTCATCCAGAAGAAAGAGACCGCGCGCGACGGGCAGATCGTCGCCGTCCGCGACGAAGAGGGAGAGGCGACCCTCAAGAAGTTCTTCCGTGAGAAGAACCGGGTTCGCCTCGAGCCGGCCAACAAGACGATGAAGCCCATCTTCCGCGAGCGTGTCGACATCCTGGGCGTGCTGGTCGGGGTCGTGCGGAAGTACTGAGCGCGCGGGTCGTTCTTTGTCCGCGCGGAGAGAGAGGCACGTTCTGGTTCCCTCTCCCCGTTTTTGGGGAGAGGATAAGCGGCCGATGTGTGAAGCGGTCTCGGTGCGCAGACCCCTCACCTGCGCGGTCGACCTCTGCCCGCGGACGGGGAGAGGTGACTTGGGGCGCCCGCTGGCCGGAGGGCTGAGTGGCTTGTCCATCCCTGGCTCAACGGCTATCTTATGAGTTCGCCGGGGGCAGGGTGGTCGTGCCCCTCTGGGACCACGACACATCAGGAAAGACCTATGGGAACGGACCCCACCGACTCCGTCGATTTTGTGCGGCTCTTCACCGACGGCGCGTGCAGCGGCAACCCCGGTCCGGGCGGCTGGGCTTACATTCTCGAGCACCCGGCCAGCGGTAAGGTCCGCGACGCCTCCGGCGCTGAGCCCGCCACGACGAACAACCGGATGGAGTTGGCCGGAGTCATTGAGGGACTCTCCTCGCTCAAGCGCGATTGCACGGTGGAACTGATCACCGATAGCCAGTACGTTGCCAAGGGGATCCAGGAATGGCTCCCCAAATGGAAGCGGCAGGGCTGGCAGCGCAAGGAGGGGGGACGGCTGAAGCCGGTCATGAATGCCGACCTTTGGCGCAGGATCGATGAGCTGATCACACGGCACCGCGTGCGCGTGACCCACGTGCTCGGCCACAATGGCCATCCCGAGAACGAGGCGTGTGACCGCATGGCCGTCGCCGCGCTCAAGACGCTCAAGGCGGATATGAAGATGGACCGCGCCTGAGACATCCTCAGCCGAGCGCTTCGACCGGGATATGGCCCACGTCCTCGAAGACGAGCGTGGGCCGGAAGGGGAACGCCTCGATCGTCTCGCGCGTGCTGACGCCCGAGAGGACCAGGATGGTGCGCATGCCGGCCTCGGTGCCGGCGAGGATGTCGGTGTCCATGCGGTCGCCGACCATGAACGCCTCGGCCGAATGGGCGCCGAGCTTGCGCAAGGCCGTGCGCATCATCAACGGGTTGGGCTTGCCGATGAAATAGGGCTTGCGGCCGGTCGCCAGCTCGATCGGCGCGACCAGGGCGCCGCAGGCGGGCTGAACGCCCTCTTCGGAGGGACCGGTGACGTCCAGGTTCGTGGCGATGAATCGCGCGCCGCCGAGGATCAAACGCACGGCGCGCTCGATCTTTTCATAGTCATAGCTGCGCGTGTCGCCCACCACGACGTAATCGGGGTTACGCTCGGTCAAGGTATAGCCGACGCCGTAGAGGGCGTTCGTGAGCCCCGCGCCGCCGATGACGTAGGCGGTGCCGCCGGCCCTCTGCTGGTGAAGGAACTCCGCGGTCGCCAGGGCGGCTGTGTGGAACGCGGTCTCTTCGACTTCGATGCCGATCTGCAACAAGCGGTGTCGAAGGTCCCGCGGAGTCCACTGGCTGTTATTCGTCAGGAAAAGGAACCGGTGGCCCCCCGTGCGCAGGCGCTCCACGAAATCGAGCGCCCCCGGGATCAGGCGGTGGCCGTGATAGACGACCCCGTCCATGTCGACGACGTAGCTCGACGGCATGCAGGAGGAACTCCCGGGCCTATTGTTTGTCTGATTTTCATCAATCGCGCGGCGATCGGTGGTCGAGGCTACCCTGACGAGCGGCGAATCAACCCCGGGTCGGTCCCAGCACGCGGCCGATGGCCTCCCGTGCCCGGTTGATCAGGGCGTTGTCCGGGGTTTTTGCCCCAGGCAGGTTGAAGAACATTGCCGCCGCCAGGGGCGCGCGCCACTTTGGGTCGGAGGCCAGGACACACTCTTCCCACGCCGCTGCGCCATACTTGTAGTCGTGACTGTCGCGCCCCTTGTGGATGATCATGCGCCTGGCCGCGGCGAAGAGCAGGTCGGAGGAGCCGCCGTGGGTCAAATACCCCAGCGCCTTCTCGGCGGCCTTACCGCGGTTGACGTTCACCTCGGCGAAGATCTCGCCGACGGCATCCTCTCCCTTGGTCTCGGGCGGGGCGGCCTCCAGGGCATCGATCTTGGCTCCGGCCGCGCCCTTGTTCCGGTCGCGGTAGAGCGGCTGCCAGCCGGCGGCCTGGAGCAGGGCGAGCCGGCGGGTGGTGTCGTCGCCACTGGCGCTGAAGATGAAGTGAAGGGAGTTGGCCGAGGTGACGGCGTGGAGCGCGATGATGCCCGGCTTGCGCATCATTTCCTCGTTGCCGGCCAGCGCGACTGCGTCCCAGAGCGATTCGGGAGCCGCCCCTTGGTTCAAGAGGCGCACGACTTCGGCCGAGACATCCTCCGGATTCGACTGGCGGATCGTGTCGAGAAGGCTGCGGGTCGCGCCCGGATCGGCCTTGCCGGTCTGCCAGTCGTCGCGGATCTTCTTGGCGTTTTCGAGGTTCGCCTCATAGGGGCCGACGGGGACGTGCCGCGAATCGCCGTGCAGGTCGAGCAGTCCGAACGTGAGCGAGCGGAGCACGGGTTCAGCGTGCTGCCAGCCGATGGCCTGGAGGGTGCGCCAACTCTGCGCGGCGAAGATCGGCTTGTGGCCGATATTGCGCTGATCGCGGACGGCCATGCGCCAGATCGGTTCCATGGTCGCGGCCGCGCCCGACGTGCGGCAGAGCGCGGCGACGGCGGTATCGGCCTTCGCGGCGTCCCAATCTTCCATCGCCTTGAGGAAGTCGGTCCGCGCCGCGGCCGGTCCGGGCAAGCGGCTCTCGTCGACTTTGCCGAGCGTCCAGTCTCCCTCCTGGACGTCCCGCGCCTGCGAGTTCTTGAAGTTGTCGAGCGCCCAGAACAAGGGGAGCAGCCGGTCGGTCACGGGCGCGGTCTGGGCGAGCAGGTGGGCCGAATTCACGGCGAGCACGGCGTGGAACTTGAAGCCGACCGGATGCGGCTTGATGTCGCGGATGCCGGCGAGGAAGACGGCGGCGAGCAGGTCACGATACGATAGGCCACCTTTGAGCTGCTCGACGGCGACGTCGAGGATGCGGTCTCCCGGCATTTCCTCGATCCAGGCCACGACCGGCTCGATTTCAGCGCGGAAGCGGACGGCATCGGGGCCGACCTTCAGGTCCGCCGCGTGTGCCGGCGTGATCGTTTGCAGGCCCGACCAGTTTCCCAGGCTCGCCCCGAGGCCGAGCGCCGAGGCGGATTGCAAGAAGCGGCGCCTCCGGAGATTCGTGTCCATCGTGGGTCCCTTTCTGCCAGTGGAGAGTTTGATTCGTTGTCGGGTGCATGAAATGCACCATTCTTGCGTTGAATGGCATGGTGCATTTCATGCACCCTGCATGGGGTGCCTCCGCGCAGGATCACGCGGCGACAGGCCCGAATAACGATTCCTCGCCCCGCACGACGCGGTCGGTGATCGTGTAGGTCTCGCCGGCCGCACGCTCGGGCAGCTCGTACATGATGTCGAGCATCAGCTTTTCCATGATCGAACGCAGCGCCCGTGCGCCGGTGCCCCGGACCTTCGCCTGGCGGGCGATCTCCTGGATCGCGTCATCGGTGAACGCGAGCTTGGCGTTGTCGAAGTGGAACAGCACCTGGTACTGCTTCACCAGCGCGTCCTTCGGCTCCCTGAGGATGCGCGCGAGGTCCGCCTCGGAAAGCTGGTTGAGCGTCGTGATCACGGGGAGCCGCCCGATCAGCTCGGGGATCATGCCGAACCGCTCGAGGTCTTCGGGCGTGACCTGCGCGACGAGCTCGTTGCGCTCCTGCTCGCGGTCCAGGCTCTCGCCGCGGCCGAAGCCGATCATCTTGCGGCCGAGCCGCTTGGCGATGATCTCGTCGAGCCCTACGAACGTGCCGCCGCACATGAACAGGACGTTCGTCGTGTCGACCTGAAGGTACTGCTGCTCGGGGTGTTTTCGCCCCCCCTGCGGCGGCACGTTCGCGACCGTTCCCTCGAGCATCTTCAAGAGTGCCTGCTGCACGCCTTCGCCCGAGACGTCACGGGTAATCGAGACGTTCTGCGAAGTCTTGCCGATCTTGTCGATCTCGTCGATATAAATGATGCCGCGCTCGGCGAGCGCGACGTCGAAGTCAGCCTCGCGCACGAGCTTCAGCACGAGGTTTTCGACGTCTTCGCCGACGTAGCCGGCTTCGGTCAGCGTGGTCGCGTCGCCGATGGCGAACGGCACGTGCAGGCGACGGGCCAGCGTCTGTGCCAGCGCGGTCTTGCCGCAGCCGGTGGGGCCGATCAGCAGCACGTTGCTCTTCGAGACCTCAACGTCTTTGAGCGTGGGATCGTCGATTTCCCGTGTGGGGGCGAACAGCCGCTTGTAATGGTTGACGACCGCAACGGCAAGAGTGCGTTTGACGCGTTCTTGCCCAATGATGTACTCGTCCAGGTGCGCGACGAGCTCGCGTGGGGTCGGCAGCTTACCCTCGAGCGCGTGTTTCCGATCGTGCTGTGCGAAGATCCCGTCGCATGCCTTTACGCACTCCGCGCAGACGTGTGCGGACTGGGACCGGAGGGTCTCCTTGACGAGCGCGTTCCCTTCAACCATGGGCCCGGCGTTGGTGGTCGTCCGACCGCAGAAATCGCAATAGGTTGCGGCGAACCCCTCGCCTTCCTTGCCCCCCGAATGTTGCGTCACTATCGTCTCTCCCGGACACGAACCAATAAAACGAGCGGCAACAGGGCTGGAGGATGACCACTCGCTTGCGCTTCGTGCTCGTGGCAAACACCCATACTAGCACGAAGCGCAAGCAAGTGGTTGTCCGGAATCTCTCGCCCTGCGGCGGGTCGTTGACAAAAAAAGAGCCGACGTGCAGTTTAACCCAACCCCCCCGCGCGCCACCAGCGCCAGCGGAACGCGACGTAGGTCACGCCGTAGAGGATGAGGCAGAGCGGAGGGTAGAGAAGCAGGAACCACGTCCAGACCGGCAGGTCGACCCCCGGGATGAGCGACACGAGCAGGGGAGGCGGAATCTTGGGGGTCTCCGTCGAGAGGCCGAGGTTCTTGGTCAAGTGCATCGGGATGCTGAACGCCGCCGAGAACGGGCTCGTCACCGTGAACGCGGCCAGCCGCTCTTCCGAGATCGTGGCGAACTTCTGAAGGTACCAACCCAGGCCGAGCGGGCCGACGAACAGGATCAGGAGCGTCATATAGGTCAGGACCATCGCGACCGACGTCCTGCGCGAGAGTGCGGAGTAGAGCAGGCCGATCGTCGAGGTGGCGAGGCAGGTCGTCGCGATGATCACCATATAGACGCCCAGTGTCCAGATCCGCCCCCGCAGCTCGGGCAAGAGGAAGTAGGCCAGCAGCAACTGCTCGGTTAGCAGGAACGTGAGCACGGTCGATACCCGCAAGGCCGCGAGCAGCTTGGCGCTCAGAATTCGCCCCGGCCGCAGCAGGGTGGTCAACAGCAGGCTCATCGTTTGCCGCTCGCGCTCCTGAGTAATGCTCCCGGCTGAAAAGACGGGACCCACCAGGAGGTTGAACGTGATGACGTACGCCACGTAATAACCAGCCTTCTCCGACCGCAAGAAAAGGAGCACGGCCATCAGCGGGATCGACAGAAGCATGCTCACCTGGATGACCACGCGCAGCATGAGGGTCCCCTGGCTGAAGATCTCGCTGCGCAGCTCTTTGTCGAGCACGGGGTTGGTCCCGTCGGGCATCAAGTCGGCACGCTTCGCCGGGGCGAACAGCTTGTCGGGGAACAGGTCACGGTCGATCACGACGCCGATGGCGTACTTCATCTCCTGCTCCTCGTCGATCACGACTTCCCCTTCGCTCCCGACGTCCGGCGGGCGCAGCAGGCGGCGGATGATCACGATACCGAGGACGGCCCAGATCGCGAGGCACCACGGAGGGAGCACCGCGATTGACACGAAATCGCGCAGCAGCGTGTCCTCCGTGCGCGTCAGGAGCACACAGGCGACGGCGAGCGGCAGAATGACGAGGTAGCTCACCACGAGCGCGGAACTCGTCCGGCGGAAAAAGCTCGAACAGGCCACACTGAGGAGCCCGAACGTGCCCGCGGCAAGCATGAGCACCAGGTACGCGCGGGTGATCTCCGAGAGCAGGATCCCGCCGAGCAGGAAGCAGAGGATCATGAGCGGGAGGCTCGACAGGATCAGGATCACGAGGTAGCTGAGCGAGCTGAGCAGCTTGCCGATCAGGATCGTCGCGGGTTGTAGGGGACTCGCGAGCAGCATCTCATAAGTGCGCCGTTCCTTCTCGCCGGTGATACTTCCGGCGGCGAACGTGGGGGCCACGAGGGCGACCATGAAGAACTGGCCCAAAAAAAACAGCTCGAACAAGCGGCGCGCAGTGCCCGAGCCGACCTGCCGAGCCCCTTCGGACCCGCTGGGCCAATAGAAATACACGGCGACGGCGAGGAAGAGGACGTAGACGAACTGAAGAATGAACGCGCGATTGGATCGCAGGTTCACGAGCAGTTCGCGCGTCAGGACGGGATTATCGCGAAAAAACATGGAAGATTCTCACCACAGAGCACACCGACGAAGAGAGAAGATTTTACCGCAAAGCTCGCAGAGAACGCGGAGAGAGACCGAGCACAGAGAGAAGAGAAGAACTCGCATAATTAAAGGAGGGAGAGCTATTCGCCGAGTCCATTCACGGTCCGCTTTAAGCCTTCGGTGAGCAAGCGAGCGTTAAAGTGTTAAGCAGTAGACCGACTTTGTAACCGGAGAGTTTCAAGTAGGAGAGAAGCTGGGCTTCGTGAATCGCTAGGAGCTTATCGACTGCCTTCAGTTCCAAGAGGACGCCGCCGTTGATAAGCAATTCGAGTCCCTTTGTAGACGACCGGCAGTTCTTTTTGCCTCTCCACTGTCAGTCCTCGTTGAACCAGCTCGAACGCAAGGCACGACTCGTACGTCGACTCCAGTAAGTCCGGCCCCAGATGCCGATGGACCTCAATCGCGGCCCCAATGATCGTCTCGGTGAGAGCCTTGTAATCTCCGTTGAATCGATCTATGACTTACTCCTTATCACTGATACTTCACTCGCTTTTCGCGGTCTTTCTCTCTGCGTCTTCCGCGAGCTCTGCGGTGAAATCTCCTAGTTAACGATGCCTTTCGTAATCATCATAAACACCTCTTCCAAGCTCAGCGGCTCTTCCGCAAACGACTGCACTACCACCCCCCCGCTGATCAGTCGCCCGAGCAGTCGGGCCATGTCCTCATCCTGCCCCTCGAACTCGGCCGAGAGGGTGTGGTCGTACGACTCGACCAGCCGTACCCCTTCATCGCTGCGGAGGATCCCCGCCGCGCGGTCGACCGTGTCGTCGAGCACCTTGACCTTCAGCACCCGGTGCGCTCGCAGTTGCCGCTGGATCTCCTGGATCGAGCCGGCCGCCAACAGCTTCCCGCGCTCGATGATCCCGATCGAGGTGCAGAAGTCGGCCAGCTCCGACAGGATGTGGCTGGACACGAGGATCGTTTTGCCCATCCCCCGTAGCTCGTTCAGCAGCGCTTTCATTTCGAGCCGCGCGCGGGGGTCGAGGCCTGAGGCCGGCTCGTCGAGGATCAGGACCGGTGGGTCGTGAACCAGCGTCTTCGCCAGGCAGAGCCGCTGCTTCATCCCCCGCGACAGGCCGTTGACGTAGTCGTCGCGCTTGTGCGTCAGGTCGAGCAGCTCGAGCACCTCGCCGATGATCTTACGGCGGTACGACTGGGGAATCTCGTACGCGACGGCGAAGAAGTCAAGGAACTCCCAGACCTTCATGCCGTCGTACACGCCGAAATCGTCCGGCATGAAGCCGATCACCCGGCGCACGGCCATCGGGTCGTCGACGACGGAGTGGCCGGCGACCGAGGCCGACCCCGAGGTGGGGCGGAGCAGCGTGGCCAGGAACCGGATCGTCGTGCTCTTGCCTGCGCCGTTGGGGCCGATGAAGCCGAACACCTCTCCCCGGCCGATCGTGAAGCTGAGGTCGTCGACCGCGACGAACTCGCCGTAGCGCTTCGTGAAGTTTCGCACTTCGATCATCTTCGCACGGTCTCCTCGCTCGGCCTCGGTCCCTGAATCCGGCAGCCGGATGCGGCCGCCGCGTTGTTCGCACTTTGAGGGTCCTAACGCGCGCCCGGTGTGCCGGGCCCCGGGAGGGCTTGTTGTCCCCGTGGACGTCTGCGCAGAGGTTGGCGGATGATCTCTTGCCCGATCCTACGCTCGATGGTCTCCACCGTGTCGCCGCCGGCCAGACTGTTGTACGCCGCGCCGTCGGGGGAGGGGGGAGGACCATTCCGCAGGTGGACCACCACGGCCGTGAATCCCCGATGACGGTCGACCGCCGGCTCGAGCTTGTGTCCTCCCAGGGGGCGAGCCATCCACGCGACGAGGCGAATCTCACCGCTGCTTTCCGGCAGTTTCTCAAAGTGCTCCGTGAGCGCCTCGAGGACTGGCTTGGGGTCGATCGCCTTGCTCGCCGTGGCTTCGGACGAGCCGCTCTTGGGCGCGACGGTGACGGTGGCGCCGGGACCGATGGTGCCGAGGGGGATGACCCTGCGGTCGGAGGGGCCGTTCAGGTCCACGATGACCGCGTCGCGCAGCTCGTAGTCGGTCTCGTTCACGACCCTGCGCGGACCTTCGTCGGTCGCCAGTCGCACGGTGCCCGAGAGGTTGGTCATCTGCTCGGCCCGGAACATCGCGAGGCTGCGCGGCTGGACCTGGTAGCCTTCGAGCGCCGGCACGGGAGAGGATCGCCAGGCGGCCGTCGAAACGTCTTCACCGCGGAGGAAGTGGCCCGTGTCCATCGGCAGGGCCAAGGCGGTCGCGTCGTCCGGAAACGAGACGCTCAAGCGCACGCGGCCTGACGAATAATAGGAGGCGAACCGGCTGACGTGCGCGCGGGGGTATCCTCCCTGGAGCTCCATCAAGTCGATCTCATCGCACGCGGAGTTGTAACCGACGTCGTATGCCGCGGCCCGCTCCACGACGACCGCGAACCCGAGCGCGAGCGCGGGGATGATAAGCCACGCCCACTCGCGCCGGCCGAGCACGTAGCGGCAGATCAGCCAGTTCAGCGGCACGAGCGCGATGAGGTACGCGACGATCACCTTCAGGACGAACGACGAACTGGGGATCTTGATGCCCGACGCGTCCTCGAGCAGCTTGCGGCTGATGGAGGGGAGACCCGACGAGTCGAGCCACTCGGCGACCGGGAGGCTCGGACGCTCGGCCTCTTCTTCGACAGGCGGAGTGACTCCTTGATTGAAATCTGGCGACAGCGCCGGTTTGGTCGCGGCTATGGGCGGAGCGTCGGCTTGTTCGAGCTCGCGGTACATCGGCGGTCGTTTCTCGGTCGCGCCGAGGTCGCGGCTGAGCAGGCGATACCAGGACAGTTGAGGGCCCGAGAGGGGTCGGTACGAAGTTGGGTGAAAGCCCCGTTCGTCGAGGTACGCGCCCGCGACTTTTGGTTCCTCGGGCCGGCGCAGCACCACGCGGCGGACGAACGAATCGAGCCCCGGCCAGCTTGCGAGCGCGGGGTCGGTGGGGCTGAGGCCGAGCATCAAGATCCGTCCGCGCCCGACACGCTCCTCGACCCCGAGCACGTGCGGGCTCCCTTCGCCGAGCGGGATGACCGACGCTCCCGGCCGTGCCGGCCGTAGCGTGGCCAGGTAAACCGGCCGGTTCGATGCGGGGATAATCGGCTTCGGCGCCCCGTAGCGCCGGGAGCGGGCCTGGGCTTGCTCCAGGGTCAACGGTTCGGGCTGAACCTCGTCGGCCGGCGGCAGTGCCACGGGGGGCGGGTAGGACGCGGCCAGCGGCTCAAGGTCGGATTGTTTCAGCAGGACGCTCTCGCCCGTCGGCTCCGCCGGCAAATAAGGCGCAAGGAAGCTGTCCTTGAGGACCTCGTAAGAATCGCCCGCGCCGCCGATGAAAATCAACTGGCCGCCCCAGTGCAGCCAGTCCAGGAGCGCCTGCCGCTGCGGCACCCGGAGGCGATCCGGCGGCATCGCGTCCCAGATCACGTGACTGATCGCGCTCCAGGTCAGCGGGTGACTCGGTAACAGCGGCTTTTCCGGATCGAGCGGCAGGACCAGCCGGTAGTACTTCAGGCGATCGACCTCGTTCGGATCCTGCCGGTCGACCGATGCCGGGCTGAACGCCTGGTACCGCGCCCACGGCGCATACGCGTCGTTCGACTCTTTGGTCAGGACGACGACGAGCATCTGGTGCGGCTCGATCTTGCGCAGGGTCGCAGGCCAACCCTCGTCCGCCCGGATGGCGTCGGGACGAACCAATCGCATGTTCAACTCGCGCGGGATGCGCGGGAGCATCACTTGAATGGGGATCGCCGCGCGCTGCGCCTTCAATAAGCGGGCATCGCGGAAGTACTCGATCTCGATCGGCATTGCACGGAGCGGGACGGCCTCCGTCTCGAGAATTCCCGTGTAGTCGTCGTGGTTGGCCCGCATCTCGACGTTCAGGGTGATCCACTGGTTCGCCTTGATGTACGGCAACGCGTCCCAGGGCATGACCTGCGAGCGGAAGAACTCGAGCGGCGGGCGGATCTTTTCCTTGTCGAACTTCTTTTTGAGGTCTTCCGTGTCCGAGAGCAGCTTGTTGAGCTGTTCCTCCGCGGGCGACGCCGCCTGGGACCACGCCCGCGACGCGGGAAGGCACAGAAGCATCAAGCAGAGCCCGAAAAACGTTGCCTTGTGCCGGGCTAAGGGTGCGCGCGTTAGCACGGCGATAGGCCTCCTGAATTGCCGGACGGGGACGTGTTCCCAGGACCGATTGCGCCAGACGGGTGACACGCCCGCACTCTTCGACGGGCGTGGCGCATCTCGCTGGCGGCTCGACCAACGCCCGTCGAAGACCGCGGGGGTGCCACCCAGCTCGGCCATTCCAGGCGAACGTTCACAAACGATGTGGTCGAATCTACCACGAATGTCATAAGACCGAAAGGGGCCGCCGCATGCCTTGCTGCCACGCGCGCGGCGGGAGTACGCTGGATCGTTTCTCACGGGGCGTACACAGGGAATGACACCGATCGGGTTGGGCGCGATGGCGGAGCATCCGGACGATGACGGCGAGGCGATTCGCGTGCGGGGAGCGCGAGTGCACAACCTGCGCGATATCGACGTCGATTTGCCGCGCGACCGGCTGGTCGTTCTGACCGGGGTCAGTGGCTCGGGCAAGAGCTCGCTGGCTTTCGACACGCTCTACGCCGAGGGCCAGCGGCGGTACATCGAAAGCCTCTCCAGCTACGCCCGGCAGTTCCTCGACCAGCTCCAGCGACCGGACGTGGACCTGATCGACGGATTGCCGCCGACCGTAGCGATCGACCAGCGCGCCGGGGCGGCGAACCCGCGCAGCACCGTGGCGACCGTGACCGAAATTCACGACTACCTCCGCCTCCTCTACGCGCGCACCGGCGTCCCGCACTGTCCCGACTGCGGCCAGCCCATCCGGCGCCAGACTCCCGAGCAGATGGTCGCCGGCGCGCTCGCATTGCCGGAGGGGCGCAAGGTGCTTGTGCTCGCCCCCTTGGTCCGCGGTCGCAAGGGGGAGCACCACGACGCGTTCCAAGCGGTGCGCCGGGAGGGATTGATCCGGGTCCGCGTCGACGGGCAGGTTCTCGAGCTGAGGGACGATCCCAAGCTCGCGCGCACGAAACCGCATGACATTGAGGCCGTGGTGGACCGCCTGGTGGTCCGCGAAGGGATCCGGCCCCGGCTTGCCGAGAGCATCGATCTGGCCCTGAAGCTCGGCCAGGGGACGGTGATCCTGTCGATTCAGAACGACCAGGCCTGGGATGACCGGGTGCTGAGCATCCATTTCGCGTGCCCCGCGTGCGGGGCCGGTTTCGAGGAACTGGAGCCGCGTACCTTCAGCTTCAACAGCCCCTACGGCGCGTGCCGCGCGTGCGACGGCCTGGGGGTCGTGTCGTCGTTCGACCCGGAGCTCGTGGTTCCCGACCGCTCCCGCTCGGTCGCCAACGGCGCGATCGCTCCGTGGTCCGGGTCGAAAGAGCGCAACGCGTTCTCCCACTTGCCCGGGCTCGACGCGTACTTGAAACGAAATCGGCTGAAGGCTTCCACACCGCTCGCGAAATGGACTTCGAAGGCCGTCTCCTTGCTTCTGGAGGGAGAGCCGGGCGAGGGCTTCATGGGCGTCTTACCCCAGCTCCAGCAGCAGTTCGAGGCGGCAAAGACCGAGCGCCAGCGCGCTGCGCTGACCGCCTTCCGCGCGGAGGTCCCGTGCCCCGCTTGCCTCGGCGCGCGTCTCCGACCCGAGGCCAGGGCCGTGACCGTCGCCGGCCGGCCCATTCATGAAGTCCAGGCGCTAGCGGTCGCGGCCTCCCGCCCGTTCTTCGCCGGGCTGACGTTCGATCCGCCGCTCGACCTGGTCGGGCCGCCGCTGACGCGCGAGATCGTCAACCGGCTCGACTTTCTCGAGCGCGTCGGCCTCGGATATCTTAGCCTCGACCGCGCTGCCGACTCGCTCTCGGGGGGCGAGCTCCAGCGCGTCCGGCTGGCGACGCAGATCGGCTCGGGCCTGGTCGGCGTCTGCTATGTGCTCGACGAGCCCACGGCCGGACTCCACCCCCGCGACACCGACCGTCTGCTTGCGAGCCTCCGCGACCTGCGCGACCAGGGAAATAGCGTCGTGGTGGTCGAACACGACGAGGCCACGATCCGCGCGGCCGACTGGCTGATCGACCTGGGCCCCGGCGCAGGCCCCGATGGCGGCCGTATCGTCGCGCTCGGCCCGCCGAATCACTTACCCGACGCCCCTGAATCGCTCACCGCCCGCCACCTCCGCCACGAAGCCGCACGGCCGCTGCAACCGGGTGGCCGGCTCGCGCGCAGTCGCAGCGCGATCAAGGTGCTCGGCGCTGAGGAGCACAACTTGAAGGGCATCGACGTCACGATCCCGGTCGGCACGCTCACGTGTGTCACAGGAGTCAGCGGCTCCGGAAAAAGCACGCTCATCAACGAGATCCTCGCGCGATCAGTCCGGCGCGCCCTCGACCGCGCCGGCCCAAGGCCTGGCGCCCACGATCAGATCGCGGGTCTGGACGCGATCGACAAGCTAATCGAGGTCGACCAGTCGCCGATCGGCCGCGGCCCCCGGTCGACGCCCGGAACCTACACGGGCGTGTACGACGAGATCCGTAAAGTCTTCGCGCAAACGCGCGAGGCGAAGATCCGGGGCTACGGGCCGAGCCGTTTCAGCTTCAACGTGAAAGGCGGGCGCTGCGAGGCGTGCGAAGGGCAGGGGGTCCGCCGCGTCGAGATGCAGTTCCTCGCCGACTTGTACGTCGTGTGCGACGCCTGCCGCGGCCAGCGGTTCAACCGCCAGACCTTGGAAGTGCGCTTCAAGGGGAAGTCGATCGGAGACGTCCTGGATATGCGGGTCGACGAGGCGCGCCTCTACTTCGACGCGCACCCGAAGGTCCGCCGGGCGCTCGACGCGCTGCACGAGGCGGGCCTTGGCTACGTCACGCTCGGGCAGTCGAGCACCACGCTCTCCGGCGGCGAAGCCCAGCGCGTGAAGCTTGCGGCCGAGCTCGGCCGGGTCGACACCGGCCGCACGCTCTACATCCTCGACGAGCCGACCACCGGTCTCCACTTCGCCGACGTCGCCCGGCTCCTCTCCGTGCTCCACCACCTGGCCGACCTCGGGAACACGCTGGTCGTGATCGAGCACAACCTCGACGTGATCCGCACGGCCGACTGGGTCATCGACCTCGGTCCCGACGGTGGCGAGGCAGGCGGCCAGGTCGTCGCGATGGGACCACCACAAAACATCGCTGAAGTGGCAGCCAGCTACACAGGCCAATACCTGAAGAGAATCGCCATAGAGCGCGCAGCCGAAGTACCGAAATCCGACTAACTACAAAGGCACAAAGACACAAAGGAAACAGATGAGAATAAAATCAATCAAAATATTCCTCTCGTATTTCCTTCGTGTCTTTGTGTCTTTGTGGTGAATCCTTCTTCTTACTTCGCCACAGCTTCCTTGATCAGCGTCAGCAGCCTCTTCAGCCCCAGATCCACGTCCGGTCCGAGGTCCAGGTTGATCGCTCGCCGGTGTCGTGACGTGAGGGACTGGAGGTCGCCGCGTGCCTGGGCCTTCACAAGCGTGGCGAAGCCGAACGGCTGACCCGGGATCGGGACGTCCTTGCCATCGTCGGCCGTGAGCTGCAAGAAGACGCCCGTGTCGGGTCCCCCCTTGTGGAACTGGCCGGTTGAGTGGAGGAAGCGCGGGCCGTAGCCGGTCGTCGTGGCGACTTTGAGCGTGTCGCGGAGGAAGGTGCGGAGCACCTGCAAGGTTTCGTCGCGGCCTTCCAGTTCGTCGACGTACTGGGTGATGGCGATATAGTCGCCCGGCTTCACCCGGTCGAAGTGGGCCTTGAGGCACGCGACGAACGCTTCGCGGCCCGACTTACCGCGAACCGCCGGCTCGAGTGTGGCCTTGTTACCCGGGTCGGCGCGAAGGGTCAGGTTCTCGAACGAGGCAACGGTCTCGGGCTCGCCGAGCGTTCCCTTCTCCTTGAAGTCGTTCAGGAGCGCCTTGGTGTTGTCTTTGCTCTCCTGCACGTTCGGCTGGTCGAACGGGTTGATGCCGAGGACCTTCCCGGCGAGGGCGGTGGCGACTTCCCAGCGGAAGAACTCCGCGCTCAGGTCGGTGACGTCGGTCACGACGAGGTCGATCACCGGGTGGCCGGCCTCGACGAGCGCCTGGAGCACGGGGTGTTCCTCGACGCCCGGGCGATCGGGCAGGCGGATCTGGACGAAGACGCGGTCGTCGCCATAGACGCCCGGAACGCTAAGCGACTCGCCGGCGACGGGGAGGATGCCCGTGCCTTCCTTGCCGGTACTCTCCGCGATGAGCTGCTCGATCCAGAGGCCGAGTGCGTCGAACGGGGCCGGGGTGATCAGGGTCACCTTGTTGCGGCCCTGCGTCGCCAGGGCGCCGAGTGCCGCGCCGAGCGCTGCGCCCGGGTTCTGGCGGACCGGAGTCTTCGGCCCGCAAAGCTCCATCGCGACCTTCGCGCGGTCGAGGATCGTGGCGACGTCGAGCCCCATAAGCGCGGCGGGGACCATGCCGAAGTAGGAGAGGGCCGAGTAGCGGCCGCCGATGTCGCTCGGGTTCAGGAAGATGCGCCGGAAGGTATCGCGCTGGGCCTGCGCTTCCATGAGCGTGCCGGGGTCGGTGATCGCCAGGAAATTCTCCCCGGCGTTCGGGCCCTTGGTCTTCTCGACGACGTCGAAGAAGTAGGAATAGAAGACCGACGGCTCGGTCGTCGTGCCGCTCTTGCTTGCGACGATGAAGAGCGAGTGGGCCGGGTCAATCGCGCCCTCGATGCGGCGAATCGTCGCGGGGACGGTGCTGTCGAGCACCATCAGCAATGGGTGGCCGGACATCGGCACGAACGTCCTGCACAGCACTTCGGTGCAGAGGCTGGAGCCCCCCATCCCCATGAGCACCACGTGGGAGAATCCGGGCCCGCTGAGATCGTTGCCGAACGCCTCCAACTCGTTGGCGTGGGGACGCAGCTCGTCGACGACGCGCAGCCAGCCGAGCGAGTTCTGGATGATCTTGACGTGCTCGGGCTCGCTCTTCCACAGCGTCGCGTCCTTGTCCCACAGGCGGGCCACCGCGCGTTCCTTCTGGAACATGTCGAGCGCGCTGCTGACGGCTTCCCCGTACTTGCCGAGCGCGAACGTGTGGCCGATGCGCCGCTCAGCGATCAGTGTTTTTTTTTTCGAGAATCGCCTCGTTCAGCTTGTGAAACGCATCGGCGAAGAGGGCGACACCGTCTTTGAGTAGCTTGTCAGTCACATCATGGAAGTCGATCCCCGCATCGGCGAGCGATTGCATGATCTTGGGGGCATCGTCGATGCCGTCCAGCAGCGCGGTCGCGGCATGGCCGTGGTCCTTGAAGGCATCGTACGAAGCGCGGGGCATCGTGCTGACGGTCTCGGGACCGATCAGTCCGGCGGTGTAAAGCGTGTCGGGGTATCTCGGGTTCTTGGTGCCCACCGACGCCCAGAGCACGCGCTGAACCTTCGCGTTCTTGGCCTTCAGAGGCGCGAACTCCTCTCCCTCGAAAATGCGCTGGTAAACGGCGTAGGCGTTCTTCGCGTTGGCGATCGCCGCCTTGCCGAGGAGCGACTCGAGCCGCCCTTTCTCCGTGGGGTCGTTCGTGGCCTTGATCTTGGCCTCGAGCCGCTTGTCGACCTCGGCGTCGATACGCGAGACGAAGAAGCTGGCGACGGAGGCGATGCGGTCGACCGGCAGCCCCTTCTCGACGCGCCGCTTGAGCGCCTTGACGTACGTGTGCGCAACGGCCTCATACGCATCGACGCTGAACAGGAGCGTGACGTTGACATTGATGCCGGAGAAGAGGCACTCCTCGATCGCGGGCAGGCCCTCGGGCGTGCCGGGGATCTTGATCATCGCGTTGGGGCGTCCGAGCAAAGCCCAGAGCTTCTTGGCCTCGGCGATGGTCTTCTCGGTGGAGTGGGCCAGGAGCGGAGAGACCTCGAGGCTGACGAAGCCGTCGCCGCCGTTGGTGCGGTCGTAGACCGGTCGGAAGAGATCGAGGGCCTCCTTGATGTCGGCGACGGTGAGCGCCTCGTAGATGCCGTCGACGGTCTTTCCTTCGGCGACGAGCTCGCGGATGGCGTCGTCGTAGTCATTGCTCGAGCTGATGGACTTATGAAAGATGCTGGGGTTGGAAGTCATCCCCTGCAGGCCATCCTCTTCGATCAGCCGCTTGAGTTCCCCCTCGTTGAGCATCTTCCGGCTGATGTCGTCGAGCCAAACGCTCTGGCCGAGCGCCTGAAGCGCACTGAGCGGGGTGGTCGCGGATACGGTCGCCATGGTTGCAGACTCCTGGTGAAGCGTCCCCGGCCGATCGGCCATCGGGCGAACGGCCCCAACTCCTATCCGCGCCTCCTCGCGAAACGCACACGGAGCCGCCATTAGAAGGGCAGGGCCTCAGGCGCTCATCTTACCTGAGAACCGGCCGCCTGGCGAGCGTTTGGCCCGACACTTCGAGTCCGTTTTCGAATTGCGAAGGGTCCGCCGATTTCCCGATTCGGGCAACAGTGTTGGATGGCCCGTCTGGTCCCGGTGCTGTACGATTCAGACCCGAGATCCGGCGACGACGGATGGGTTCGTCCGGGGCGCCGCGATCGAACCTCGTGGTCAAGTTGGTCCCAATTCCTACTGTGTCAAGTCTCGCAATCGGGAGCCACTCGCGAATGACGACCGCCACCGCCCGGAGGGTCCCCGATGCCTCGCCGGTCACCCAGGCCGCAGGCGCCCGGATCGTCTCGCTGGACCAGTTTCGCGGCTATACGGTGGTGGGAATGCTACTGGTCAATTTCCTCGGCGGCTACAGAGTCGTCCCGGCGATCCTCCAGCATCACAACACCTATTGTAGCTACGCCGACACGATCATGCCGCAGTTCTTCTTCGCGGTCGGCTTCGCCTACCGCCTGACGTTCCTGCGGCGGATCGAGGCCCTCGGCACGCGGGCCGCGTCGGTCGCGCTGCTGCGCCGTTGCGCCGGGCTGGCGTTGCTGGGGATCGCCGTGTATCACCTCGACGGCGGCGTGAAGACCTGGGCGGAGCTCCAATCGCTCGGGCTTCGCGGCTTCATCGCCACGGCGTTCCGCCGCGAGCCGTTCCAGACTCTGGTGCACATCGCGCTGGCGTCGGTCTGGGTGTTGCCGGTGATGGCGTCGGGGACCGCGACGCGAGTGGTCTTCCTGCTCGCGTCGGCCGCGCTCCACCTCGGGCTGTCGCGCTGGTTTTACTTCCAGTGGGCCTGGACCTGCCCGGTGATCGACGGTGGTCCGCTCGGGTTCCTGACGTGGTCGATCCCGCTTCTGGTCGGGTCGCTCGCGTACGACGCGGTAGCGCATCGCGGGACAGGAACGGGCGTGCTGGTCCGGCTGGTCGTTTGGTCGACCGTCTTGATGGCGGTTGGCTATGCACTCTCGTGCCTCGGCGGCTTTCCGGCAGCGCTGCCGTTCTGCCCTCCTCAGAGCCCGGTAAACCTCTGGACGATGAGCCAGCGCACCGGCAGCGTCTCCTACCTGACATTCGCGGCCGGCTTCTCGCTGGCGGTGTATGCATTCTTTCTGGGGCTCTGCGACGGCAACCGCGGCCGCGTCGAGCTGGGCCTCTTCCGGGCGTTTGGACGCAACGCGCTCGTCGCTTACGTCCTCCATGACATGGTCGCCGGGGCCGTCAAGCCGTACGTCCCGAAGGATGCGCCGCTCTGGTACCTCGCGATCGGATTCGGGGTTTATTTCGTCACGAACACCCTGTTCGTGCGGGGGCTCGAAAGGAGCGGGGTGTTCCTGCGGCTTTGATGTCCAAGAGCGTCGCGCAACGACTGACCGCCGTCTTCGATCTCGCGTTTGCCCTCACGGCCGCACTGAACTTGCCGTGGATGGTCGGCCAGATCGCGCGTGATGACTCGTGGGTGACGGGGCTGTGCTTCTACATCCCCTCATTCTTTCTGGCTACGGCATTCCTCGGCTTCTGCGTCGTCTACGCCCTGTGTAAACGTTGGCGGAGGTGTCTGCTGGCCGTTGCGCTGTTCGTGCCGCCTTGCGCGTTCGTCGCGTTCGTCGAGAACCGGTTCTCCCGGCCCGAGATCGCCGCCCGTCCTGATGCCCTGAGCCTGGTTCACTGGAACGTCGGCGGCAAGCTGCGGCGGAACGGTACGCGACGGGTCTTGCTCAGCCACCGCGCGGATGCGTACGTCCTGTCCGAGATCGACGATCGTGCCACGGTCCAGGAGTTTCGCGACGCGCTCGGCGGCCCGTACCAGGCCTTGGAGTTCGGGAACATGGCGGTTGTTGCCAAAGGCGCTGTGCGCTCGAGGGGCTGGCTTCTCAACCATCACGGAGCCAAGGCTCATTCCGTCATCTGGGAATTCGCAGGCCATTCGCTGACCTTGTGCGTCGTCGACCTGCCATCGAACGTCCTTATTCCCCGTGCGCCCCTGTTGCGGGAGGTGGTTGGTCTGATCGTGCGCGAGCGCCCGGACCTCGTGATCGGCGACTTCAATGCACCCCGGCGCTCACGCGCCCTTGCCGCTTTGCCGCTCGGCTACCAACACGCCTACGACACGGCCGGGTGCGGTCTGAGCTACACCTGGCCTGTCCCGTTCCCATTGTACGCGCTGGATCAGTGCATCCACGCCCCGCGGATGATCCCGCTGCGATACGAGCTATTGAGCTCGATCCGGAGCGACCACCGTCGTCAGGTCCTCCGCTTTATTGTCGGTCCCGCACAGGGCCGGCCCGTGGCGCCGGTTGAAGTCGTCTCGTCCTTTCGCAACCCCCAACGGGTTCATGGAAAGGTTCCGTTGGATTTCGTTGTTGCCAACCGGCCCGATTGGCGATATGTTAAACAATGGGTTGAGCCGTCGCTGACGACTTCCGCGACTGCACCCGTTCCCACCCGCTGAGGCGTCGCTCGCCTCGGCCCTCCGCCCCGCCGGAAGCACGCCATGACCTCGATATTCCGGTCGCGCTATCTCCGCATCCGTCATTTGCTGGTGGGCACGTTCCTCGTTCTCGTCCCCATGCCAGCGCGCGGCGAAGCACCGCTGGGGTTCGAGACGCATGTCCGGCCGATCTTGAAGGCCCACTGCTTTCAGTGCCACGGCGAAGAACCGAAGCCGAAGGGCGGTCTTGACCTGCGGCTGGTGCGCGCGATGGTCAAAGGGGGGATCTCGGGCGAGGCCCTCGTGCCCGCCCGGCGCGACGAGAGCCTGCTCTGGGACCGGATCGAGGCCGGGGAGATGCCGCCGGGGGAGAAGAAACTGTCGGCCTCGGAGAAGGCGACGATCGCCGCCTGGATCGATCAAGGGGCCAAGACCCTCCGGACCGAGCCGGCCAAACTGCCTCCGGGCCCCGTGTTCACCGAAGAGGAACGCACGTTCTGGTCGTTCCAGCCCATCCGTCGGCCGGCCGAGCCGAAGGTCCGGCACATCAGCCTGGTTCGGAAGCCGGTCGACGCCTTCTTGCTCGCCAAGCTCGAGGAGAAAGGCCTGGCCTTCTCGCCCGAGGCCGACCGCCGTACCTTGATCCGTCGCGCGTCCTTCGACCTGCTCGGGCTGCCGCCGACCCCCGAGGAAGTCGACGCGTTCGTCAACGACGTTCGCCCGGACGCCTACGAACGGTTGATCGACCGCCTGCTCGAAAGTCCCCATTACGGCGAGCGCTGGGCGCGCCACTGGCTCGACGTGGCCGGGTACGCCGACAGCGACGGCGACCCCACGAGTGACGCATTACGCCCCTATTCCTACAGATACCGCGATTACCTGGTGCGGTCGCTCAACGCCGATCGCCCCTGGGACGAGCTCGTCCGCGAACAGCTTGCGGGGGACGAGCTGCTGAAGCCTCCTTATCAGGACTTGTCGCCGGCGGACCGCGATCGGCTGATCGCTACGGGCTTCCTCCGCATGGCCCCCGACACGACCGCAGCCCCCGCGGGTGAGGTCGTTCAGGCGCGCGACGACGCGATCGCCGAGACGATCAAGGTGGTTTCGACCTCGCTGCTGGGGCTGACCGTCGGGTGCGCGCAGTGCCACTCACACCGCTACGACCCGATCTCTCAGGAAGACTACTATCGGTTCCGTGCCCTGTTCGAGCCCGCTCTCGACCCGGCGAATTGGCGCGTCCCTGCTGCGCGGTTGGTCTCGCTGTGGTCGGCCGCCGAACGCCAGCGCGCCGCGGAGGTTGACGCGGAAGTCGCCAAGATTTTCGAGGAACGGCAAAAGAAGCTCGGTGACCTCGTTGCGAAAGTCCTGGAGCGCGAGCTGGCCGCGGCCCCCGCGGAGCTGCGCGACAAGCTGCGGGCGGCGCGCGACACGCCGGAGGCCAAGCGCGATGCCGGCCAGAAGGACTTGCTGAAGACTTACCCGCGCGTCCTGGTGTCGCTCGGGAACGTCAGTCTGTACGACCCCGTGGCCAGCCAGGCGATTGTCGCAGAGGCCGACAAGAAGACCGCCGACGCCCGCGCGAAGCGGCCGGCGGATGACTACGTCCATGCGCTCACGGAAGTATCCGGTCAGGTCCCCGTCACACACCTGCTCTTCCGGGGGAACCCGACGCAGCCCAAGCAGGCCGTTGGACCGGGTGAGCTCAGCCTGCTGGCGTCGCTCACAGGTGCAACGCCGATCGCCGCTGACGACCCGGCCGTGCCCACGACCGGCCGGCGTCTTGCCTACGCCCGCTATCTGACGGGTGGTAAGCACCCACTGCTCCCGCGCGTGCTGGTCAACCGTGTCTGGATGCACCACTTCGGCCGGGGCATTGTCGCGACGCCGGCCGACTTCGGGGCCTTGGGCGAGCGGCCCACGCACCCCGAGCTGCTCGACTGGCTGGCTGATGAATTCGTGAGGGACGGGTGGAGTCTCAAGCGACTGCACCGGTTGGTCATGAACTCCACCGCCTACCGCCAATCGTCGCGCCGGGATCCGAAGCTCGACGCGATTGACCCCGACAATCGCCTCCTGGGCCGCATGCCGGTGCGGCGTCTCGAGGCCGAAGCCTTGCGCGACGCACTCCTGGCGGCGAGCGGCCGGTTGAACCGGACGATGTATGGCCCTGCGCTTCCGGTCGCCATGGACGAAGCGGGGCAGGTGCTGGTGGGTGTCGACACGCGCGACGCCGCCGGGCGCCAGCAAGGCAGGCCGGGTTCGCTCGGGGGGGCGGAGAACCGCCGCAGTCTTTACGTGCAGGTGCGTCGGACGTTGCCGCTGAGCTTCATGGAGACGTTCGACGCTCCGACGCTGACCCCCAATTGCGAGCGCAGGGCGAGCTCGACGGTCGCCCCGCAAGCCCTTTCCCTGATGAACAACGAGTTTGTCATCGAGCAGTCCGAGGCGCTGGCCGAGCGCGTCGCTGCGGCCGCCGGCGCCGATCCGGGGGCCAGGGCCCGCCTGGCGTGGCGGCTCGCGCTCGGGAGCGAACCCTCGGCCGAGCGCATCTTGGCCGCGGCGCGGTTCCTGGTCGAGCAACGGGCCGAGTTTGCCGCTCAGGCTCCCAAGCCGCCGGCCGACCCCGACCGCAGCGCGCTCGCGACGTTCTGCCAGGTGCTGTACGGGTCGAACGCATTCCTCTATGTCGATTGAGACGTGCTTCGATGGAGGTTGGACCGTGACCGACGACGTCCGCTCGATCTCGAGCCGCAGGCACTTCCTGGCGCAGCAGGGGATGAGTCTCGGTGGCGTGGCGCTGGCGTGGCTGTTGCACCGCGACGGGGTGCTCGCGGCCGAGGCGCGCAAGCCCACGCTCGAACGTCCGGTGTACGACCTCCGGCCGAAGGTGCCGCCCCAGGCGCCGAAGGCGCGGGCGATGATCTCGCTGTTCATGCAGGGGGGGCCGAGCCACCACGACCTGTTCGACCCCAAGCCCGAGCTGACGAAGCGGCACGGCCAGACCTTCAAGGGCGATCTGCAGATCGACAACGCGGGGGAGGCCAGCTCGAAGCTCTTCGCCACCCCCTGGAAGTTCCACAAGCGGGGCGAGTGCGGCATGGAGCTGAGCGAGCTCTTGCCGGGCCTGGGCGAGATCGCCGATGACATCTGCCTCGTGCGCTCGATGCATACGGGGGTGAACAATCACGGCCAGTCGATCAACGCGTTGAATTCGGGGCGGATCACCGGGGGACGGCCCGTGGTGGGGTCTTGGCTGACATACGGGCTGGGGACTGAGAGCGATCAACTTCCCGCGTATTGCGTCCTTTCCGACCCCAGCGGTGTGCCGGTCCTCGGTGTCGATAACTGGTCGAGCGGCTGGCTGCCGGGCCTGTACCAGGGGACCGTGATCCGCCCGCGCGAGCCGCGCATCCCCAACCTCGACCCACCCCCGCACTTGAAGGGACGCGTGCAGGAGCGGTACCTCCGCCAGCTCGACGAGCTGAACCGCGAGCACCTCGCCGCGCACCCGGGCGAGCACGAGCTGTCCGCTCGCATCGCCAGCTACGAGCTCGCCGCCCGCATGCAGTCGGCCGCCAAGGACGCCCTCGACCTCTCCGGAGAGAGCGAGGACACCAAGCGGATGTACGGCCTGGACGACCCCGCGAGCCAGGAGTTCGGCACGCGCTGCCTCATCGCGCGCCGGCTGGTGGAGCGCGGGGTGCGGTTCGTCCAGGTCTGCACCGGGAACCAGGAGTGGGATCACCACGGCGGGATCATCTCCGCGCTGCCGGCCAAGTGCCGCAAGGTCGATCGCCCCTCCGCTGCGCTCGTCAAGGATCTCAAGCGGCGCGGCCTGCTCGACGAGACCGTCGTGTTCTGGGGGGGCGAGATGGGCCGCCTGCCCGTCATCCAGAACGAGAAGAACATCGGCCGCGACCACAACACGTACGGCTTCAGCGTCTGGCTCGCCGGCGGCGGCTTCCGCGCGGGGCGCGTTCATGGAGCGACCGACGAGCTCGGAACCAAGGCCGTCGAGGGCGTGGTCACCCATAGCGACTACCACGCGACCCTCTTGTCCCTGTTCGGTCTTGACTACAAGACGCTCGTCTTCAAGCGGCCGAACGGTGACGCATCGCTCGTCGATGGGCAGCAGGCGCGGGTTGTCAGCGAGCTGCTCGCCTGAGAATTCCAGCCGGCAATGGCCGGCCCTACATAATGGGCTTCCCCTCGGATACGATCCTGAGACAGGGCGATGCAATCGCGGTCTTCGGGGGAGGGCCACATGATGGACAGAGTCAACGAACTCCACGTCAACGGCTCAGCGCGGCGGACTGACGCCGACCCGGAGCGAAGCCTGCTGAGCGTTCTGCGCGACGATCTCGACCTGACGGGCGCCAAGTACGGTTGCGGCGAGGGGCGCTGCGGCGCCTGTACGGTGCTGGTTGACGGCCAGCCGGTCCGCTCCTGCCTCACGCGTGTCGGGGCAGTCGGCGGCAGGGCGGTCACCACCATCGAGGGCCTGGAGCGCGAAGGCCGGCTGCATCCGCTCCAGCAGGCGTTCCTCGACCAGGAGGCGTTTCAGTGCGCCTACTGCACCTCCGGAATGATCATGGCAGGGGTCGGGCTGCTGGAGAAAACGCCTTCGCCCCGTGACGAGGACATCGTTCGCGCGATGGACGGCAATATCTGCCGGTGCGGCACCTACACCCGCATCCTGGCTGCTGTCCGCCAGGCCGCCGCATCGCTGAAGGGAGGTGCCCGATGAGCACGGCACCTGTCTGGGAAGCGGGTTGGGAGCCGGAGCGGTACGAGCTTGACGAAGGCGCGCCTTGGCCGTGGGACCGCCGCGAGTTCCTCGGGGTCCTCGGTGGCGGGCTGGTCGTCCTCTGCCTCTTGCGTGACGCACCGGCCCAGCAAGCGCGTCGGCGGGGCTTTGGAGGCGGCGGCGCGGCGCCCCGCGAGGTGGGCGCGTGGATTCATATCGCGGAGGACGGCACCGTCACGGCCCACACGGGCAAGGCCGAGGTGGGCCAGAATATTCGCACGTCCTTGAGCCAGGCGGTGGCGGACGAGTTGCGCATGCCGCTCGAGTCGGTCCGGATGGTGATGGCGGACACGGCGAAAACGCCGTTCGACATGGGCACGTTCGGCAGTCGCACGACGCCCACAATGGCACCTCAACTGCGCCGGGCGGCCGCGGTGGCGCGGGAGCGGCTCATCGAGCTGGCCGCCGAGCAGTGGAAGATCGCGCGCGACCACGTCGAAGTCCGCGGCGGTAAGGTCGTTGAACGGGGTACTGAGCGGAGCGCTGGCTTTGGCGAGTTGACGCAGGGGCAGAAGCTCGTGGCGACGATCGGCGACGACGTCCCGCTCGCTCCCGCAAACCGCTGGGACGTTGCTGGGCGCTCGGCACCGAAAGTGGACGGGCGGACGTTCGTCACGGGCCGGCACCAGTACACGTCGGACCAGAAGCGGCTGGGGATGCTCTACGGCAAGGTGCTGCGTCCGCCCGCCTACCAGGCCAAGCTGGAGTCGATCGACGCTTCCGCCGCGGAGTCGGTCGGCGGGGCGACGCTCGTCCGCGACGGCGAATTCGTCGGTGTGGTTGCTCCTGACGAGCATGCGGCCGCTCGCGCGGTCAGAGCGCTCAACGCGCGCTGGAAGACAACGTCTCAGCCGTCCGACGCCGAGTTGTTCAGGGTCCTCAAGGCGCCGGCCGGCGAAGCTCGGGGCGGGTCCTCGCGTGCGCAGACCGGCTCGATCGAAGATGGCCTATCGTCGGCGGCCGTGAAGGCGGAGCGAACCTTCACCGTCGCGTACATCGCCCACGCCCCCTTGGAGCCGCGGGCGGCCGTCGCGGAGTGGGAGGACAACCGGCTGACCGTCTGGACGGGCACGCAGCGGCCGTTCGGCGTGCGCAGCGAGCTGGCTCAGGCGTTCGGCTTGCCCGAGGATCGCGTCCGCGTGATCGTTCCCGACACGGGCGCGGGCTACGGCGGCAAGCACACGGGCGAGGCGGCCGTCGAAGCCGCTCGTCTGGCGAGGGCCGCCAAGAGGCCCGTCAAGCTCGTCTGGACCCGCGAGGAGGAGTTCACGTGGGCTTATTTCCGCCCTGCTGGGGTGATCGAGGCCCGCGCGGGGGTGAGCAAGGACGGCCTGCTCACGGCCTGGGAGTTTCACAACTACAACTCGGGTGGGTCCGGGCTGGAGACGCCGTATAGCGTGGCGAATCACCGCGTGGCGTTCCATAATTCGCGATCGCCGCTCCGGCAGGGCTCGTATCGTGCTTTGGCGTCCACGGCGAACCACTTCGCGCGCGAGTCGCTCATGGACGAGCTGGCGAAGGGTGTCGGGCTGGACCCGCTGGCGTTTCGCCTGAAGAACCTCCGCGACGAGCGGTTGCGGGCCGTCCTCGAAGCCGCCGCCGAACGGTTCGGCTGGGCCGCCGCGAAGGCCACGCCGGGCCGAGGCGTTGGCCTTGCCGGCGGAACGGAGAAGGGGGGCTTCGTCGCCACTTGTGCCGAGGTTTCCATCGACCGATCGAGCGGCGCCGTCAAAGTGACGCGGGTCGTGGCCGCCTTCGAGTGCGGCGCGATCGTGAACCCCGACCAACTCAAGAACCAGGTCGAAGGGGCACTCGTGATGGGCCTCGGTGGCGCGCTCTTCGAGGCGATCCGGTTCGAGGACGGCAAGATTACCAATGGGCGGTTCTCGCGCTATCGCGTCCCTCGGTTCAGCGACACGCCGACGATCGAGGTCGTTCTCCTCGACCGCAAGGACCTCCCCTCCGCCGGCGCGGGCGAAGCGCCGATCGTCGCGATCGCCCCGGCGATCGGCAACGCAATCCACGCGGCGTCGGGCGTCCGTCTCGCCGCATTGCCGATGGTTCCCGACGGGCTCAAGTCCTGACACGAAAGAATTTCGCGAACCGCGCGAACATCTCGTTGGGGAGCCGCGTCTCTTAGGGTGTGACGACGAGACGAGGGGCTGAGTGAAACACACCGGCCCTCGGTCACGTCGGGTTGAAACGACACGAGAGGTTGTGATGTACGCCTTGTGTTCTTATTCGGATCGCAGTGGTTATGAAGCGCGACGCTTCGCCCGGCAACAGGCGAACCCGCTGTCGCTCCATCCCCTGCGGTTGTGACATCAGGCCTTTGAACATCCTCCTCGTGGAGTCTTCAAGGCCCGGTGTCACCAGACACCGGGCTTTTTTCGTGGACACGGGTCGGTAGCTGAGACGGACTAGCGGCTGGTTGAAGCCCAGCAGACGGGGATTCGAGCGCCTCCCGACCCACTCCCAAAAGCACGGCCTGTTCGTCTAGCGGCGCAGGATACCGCTCTTTCAAGGCGGAGAGGTGGGTTCGACCCCCACACGGGCTGCTCGCACCGTTCGCGGTCTGTCCATCCAGGGCGTGGGAAAGCCTGGCTAATCCGCAAGCTCGGGGAGCTTGAGAGCGCCGGTTCAAATCCGGCCGCCCTGATTGTCCGTGTGTCGACTGCCGGGACGTAGGAAAGCCTGGCTAATCCGCCTGCCTTGGGCGCAGGAGAACGCCGGTTCGAATCCGGCCGTCCCGACTGAAGTGGAGGCGTAGTGATGTGTGATTGGAAACGCAAACCCCGGGTTGCTCGGTGTCATCCGGGGTCGTGGTGTAACGGCGGCACATCGGCCTTTTAAGCCGGGAGGTGGGGGTTCGAGTCCCTCCGGCCCCATTTGAGAAAACATGACGGCGCGTAGCTCAACGGTCAAGAGCATCCGGCTGATAACCGGACGACGAAGGTTCGACTCCTTCCGGGCCGATCGGAGAGGTGAATAGGAATGCACGGGACCAAAGTTCTAGCGGCAGAACATCTGGCTCTTAACCAGCACGGTGAGGGTTCGAGCCCCTCTGGTCCCACTCGGGTGGTTTGTTGCACTGGTCGTCTAGCGGCGAAGACTCCGCACTCGTAAGGCGGCGACGTGGGTTCGAGTCCCACCCGGTGCTCTCTGCTCATTGACAATTCGGTGACCGCGAAAGTGCCCATGATGTAGCGGCAGCCTACTGCCTTGCCATGGCGGATGTGCGGGTTCGACTCCCGCTGGGCACTCTGTCGGAAACGTTCCGGGATGTGGGAAAGCTTGGCTAATCCGCCTGCTTCGGGAGCAGGAGAACGCCGGTTCAAATCCGGCCATCCCGACTGAGACGCGAGATTGATTCCGGTGGAGTTCGTGCTGGAACGAGCGCCCGGCTGTTAACCGGGAGGTCGCAGGTTCGATTCCTGCCGCCGGAGCTGACGGTTTTCGGAAGGGCCAGCCGATGGGCGACGGCACCCGGCTCGAACCCGGGCGAGCGATGAGCCTTGAGGGTTCGACTCCCTCTCCTTCCGCCTCGCGATTTGTGCCCTTGGCCGAGCGGCTGAGGCTCTGCCCTCCCAAGGCAGTCAGGCGGGTTCGACTCCCGCAGGGCACTCTCGGGAATCGGCTAATGGCAGGCTGCTTGGCTTTGAACCAGGTGGTGGAGGTTCGAGTCCTCCTTCCCGAACTTTCTGTGACTCCGGGGCAGTTGCGGTTGGTCGTGACGCCACGCTCTGAACGTGGAGGCCGCTGGTTCGATTCCAGCCCCCGGAACTCTCGTGCTGACGGAAGCCAACCGGCCGGATGAGGGACCTGTCTTGAAAACAGGCGGCGGCCCCTGGGCCGCTTGTGGGTTCGAGTCCCACGGCTTCCGCCTCGAAGCGCCGCCCAGGTACGCCAACCGGCTGAGCGGCTCGGCTTAAACCCGGGCGTCTGTGGGTTCGAATCCCACCCTGGGCACTGCGATCAAAACGGCTCGGTAGGCAACCGGTAGACCACTCTCGCTCAGACCGAGAGATGCTGAGGGTTCGAATCCCTCCTGAGCCACTTGCCTCGCGTTATCGCCCTCGTAGAGTCGGTGGGAGGCTCGCCTGGTTGTCAGCCAGGAGATACGGGTTCAACTCCCGTCGAGGGCGCTCGGAGGATCGCACGGTACGCAAACCGGTAAAGCGGCCAAGCTCAAACCTTGGTGAGCTGTGGGTTCGACTCCCACTCGTGCGACTCGATCCAACATGCGTCGGCTGGGCATTGGCGGGCCCGCGTGCCTGTAGAGCACGTTCCCCTGCGGACTTGGCGGTTCAACTCCGTCCCGGCGCACTCATGGCTCTGTCGTCTACCGGCTAGGACACCACCCTCTCAAGGTGGAGAAGCGGGTTCGACTCCCGTCAGGGCTACTTTGGAAGAGATTCTCCCATTTTGCGGGTGGGCCGGCGCTCGTCCGAGTTTCATACGCTTGGAGGCGGGGTTCGACTCCCCGACCCGCAACTCTCAACGTTGGCACGGTACGCTAACTGGCATCGCGGCCAGAATGAGATTCTGGTGCTTGTGGGTTCGACTCCCTCCCGTGCTACTGCCTTCGGTTTCGTCCCGTCGTCTAGCGGCGAAGACGCCTGTCTTACAAACAGGTTAGCGCAGGTTCGAGTCCTGCCGGGACGACTCGCTGTGATGTCATCGGTCCGCAGGTGTTACCGGCGGCACGCCTCCGTGGTAGGGAGGTGGACCGGGTTCGAGTCCCGGGCGGACCTTTGCGGTGATGGGCGGCTGGTCCAATGGGACGACACCTGGCCTGCAACCAGGAAATCGGGGTTCGACTCCCCGGCTGTCCACTCGCGGTGTTTCGGAAGGTAGCCGGATACGGTTGGCCGGGCCTCGGTGCTAACGAGTGCGCCTGAAAGGGTGTGAGGGTTCGACTCCCTTGCCTTCCGCTTGCTGTTCGTCCCGATGGTGAAACGGAGGATCATGCCTCGGTCCTAACGAGGAGTTCCGGGTTCGAGTCCTGGTCGGGGCATGTTGGCCCTGGTGGTGAAACGGAGGATCATGCCTCGCTTCTAACGAGGAGTTCCGGGTTCGAGTCCTGGCCGGGGCATTGGAGAGAAAACGATCCCGTCGTCTAGCGGCGAAGACATCCCTTTGACGTGGGGAAGAGCGGTGGTTCGAGTCCACCCGGGATTATTGGGAAGGGCCACCCGATCTGGCGACGGGACCCGCTTGGAAAGCGGGCGAGCCATTGGCCTTGCGGGTTCGACTCCCGCCCCTTCCGCTCCGGCGCGTTGCCGGTATTTCGCTGTGATGGTGTCCGTGGTGTAAAGGCAGCACTCCTGCTTGTGAGGCAGGCGGCATCGGTTCGAGTCCGTTCGGGCACCCTCGTCGTAACCTTGCCGTGGAGGCTATGATGACCACCAACGTATTGGAGCTCCCCACTCTCGTTCTGAACCGGCAGTGGCAACCGATCCACGTCACGACCGTCGTGCGGGCGCTCGTGATGCTCTGGAATGAGACGGCGAAGGTCGTCGAGCCCGACGAGTTCCGGCTCTACGACTGGGAGGCGTGGGCCGAGCTCGAGCCGGCCGAGGGCGCGCCCTGTGTGCGGGCCGCGCGGCTGCGGCTGCGGGTCCCGGAAGTCGTGAGCCTGGCCCACTATGACCGGCTCCCGAGCACGGCCGTCACCTTCAGCCGGCGCAACGTTGCGAAGCGCGACCACCACACGTGCCAGTACTGCGGCACCCAGCCGGGAGGCGAGTCGATCACCGTCGACCACGTCGTGCCGCGGTCGCAGGGTGGGGCGTCGAGCTGGACCAACTGCGTCGCCGCGTGCGTGGAGTGTAATGCCCGCAAGGCCGACCGCACCCCCGAGCAGGCCGGGATGCGCCTGCGCAAGCGCCCCGTCCGGCCCGAATGGAAGCCGTTTTACGCCGCCCAGGGGGCCCGCGTCTCGAGCTGGGCCAGGTTCATGGCCCACGAGCCGGCCCTGGTCACGGCCTGATCCATCCCAACGCCCCGGCCCGGCGCGACACCGTGCCGCGCCGGGGCCACGTCACAGGGTATGCTTCAAAGATAATCACGTGTAATTGTGCGGAATGGGTGTATCGTTTCAGAGCCTACCAGTTTGGCGGGAGTCGATAGAAAAAGGCACAAAGGTGGTCTCTGGAAGCATCAATGGAAATCGGATGTCCAATATCCTCTCTCTCGTGGATGAGATCATTGCGGTACTCTCGGACCAAGTGGGCGTCCTCGATCAGTTGGTTTGGAATCCCAAGCCTCGCAGCCAAGCCGTTAAGGAGGTCTTCCGTCTTCGGGTGGGTGCTCCTGATCGTTTCCCAGTACATGCGTAGTCCGGTCTCGAATTCGGCAATGAGAAGTATCGTATAAGTGGCTTCCAGCATGCCCGACGCCCGAGCGATATCACGATACTTGAAATCAGTCTTGATAAGCTGAGCGTTCTCCATCAATCGATCGAATGCGTAGCGAGCGATCCGATAATCCAACTCTACCGTTTTGATCCTCGAATTCCATTCGAATCTCTTAAGCGGCATGCTGCCTCATCTCCTCGAGGACCTCGTTGAGGGCGTCCTTGGAGAGCGGCTTGGAGTCGGCTTCCCGGATCGTGGCGACGGCCTTCTGGTCGTGAGACAGAGAGTGCAGGTTCCACTCCCCACCATAGTAGTAAAGGCTCGCAATGTCGTCGTAAGTCGGCATCAGATAGAGATCGACAACTCCATCTGCGCCCGGCGCAGAACGCGCGACCGGTTCGAGCAGTACCGGAGTGGTGTCTTTCTGCATGAGAAGAGCAACGGCCAGATATGACCCGATTTCAGAGTCGCGCAGCTTCTTGTCGATGCGCCTCGTGAACCAGCCGAGTTCCTTGGCCCAGCCTTCCACCTGATCAACCAGGGTCGTGAGCCGGCCCAGCCACTCATCGCGCAGGTCTGCCGACTCTTCGGCGGGTCGCTCCGGTGCATTGGCAGAAGACATTGATCCATCCTCCTGGCGTGCCGCAGGGCTTGTTGGCCGATCGAACTCGCCCGGCCCACTACGTCATTCTACGGACTGGATGGGTGCAGGGCCAGAGACCGTCAATGCGTCTTATGCCCCAGGATCAACCTGTTGACGGGTCGGCCGCGAGGTGGCGATCGACACGAAAGGAATCGGCGAAGGCCGGCGAGAATCGCGCGAACATCAGGGTAGAGAACGGCGTCCATCTACTTGACACGATTTCGTACGTTGCACCGCGCGGAGAAGCAACGAATGTGGAAAAAAGAAAGTCGACCATTGAGAGGGGTGTAAAGAAAGCAGTCGCTGCGAATCGTGTAGTATTGACAGGGGCGTGCTCCTGGGAGAGCAACGAGCCTCCAAAACTCGCGCACAGGGTTCGAATCCTTGCGCCCCTGCTTTTGCCAAATGCCCTTGGAGTGTGACGGATGCGCACGCGACCCTCCGAAGGTCGCAGACCAGGTTCGACTCCTGGCGAGGGCACTCTCCGCGAGTGTGGTGGACGCACGGCGGTCTTCGAAGCCGCCAGGCCGGGTTCAACTCCCGGGCGGAGGAAACCGAGTCCTCGGAGTGTGCCGGATTCGCACGCGACTTTGCGAAGGTCGTAGACCAGGTTCAATTCCTGGCGAGGACATGTCTTCTTCACGAATGACGCTGGAGCCAGACGGCCAGGCGACCGGCTGCAACCCGGTTCAAGTGGGTTCGACTCCCACCGGCGTCTCTGTCCCCAACTGCCGGCTCGGATTACATGTACGAGAGGAACGTATCTGGGCCTGTCCTTCGTTGGGGGCTCGACCCAGCCTGGCTGCCCGCTGGGAGTACACGATGACGGTCCTAAGGCAGCGATGCCGGGCGACCGGCGGAGCGAGCTTCCCGAGTCTCTCCGAGAAACGGGCCGCGTGCCAGCGGTCGGACCTTCGCACAAACGAAGGCTGATGCGGGCGGCCGTGGGATTCTTTCCCGCTCTCGGCGAACCTTCGCCGGGCTGATCTTGTCGATCAAATCGTGTAGGGCCGGCCATTGCGGGCCGCGAGATCCGGCCGGCAATGGCCGGCCCGACAATCTGGACCTTCCCGAAACAAGGCCGACTGCCGGTTGGAGTCCATGCCTGAAAGCAGGAGGTTGTGGGTTCGAGTCCCGCCGGCGCTGCGAGGTGCCGTAGCTCAATGGTAGAGCGCCAAAAAGCTCTGGCCAATCCTTCGTCGGTCTTGTCCGAAACATGCTCGACTGCCGGTGTGGAGTCCATGGCTTATCGAGTTCGACTCTCGACCGGCCCGCTCTGGTTCGATCGGGCCGGAAACTCTGCCCAACACTTCGTCGAGCATTCTTGAATTCATGCAAATCCGGTGAAGTCTTCCCGACCACCGGCCTTCTTGGTGTGAGCCCGATGACCCGAACGCGACCGATTCTGCGGCGTCCGTTCCTCCGTGACCCACCGCGGCGCGGCTCACACCGTCACGAACCTCTGCCCGAATCTTCGTTGCGCGCGGCAACGGGCCGCGTCCCAACTGCCCGAGCGGAGTCCATCGCCATCTCGAACGCCAGGGAGCGTGCGCCCCCGGTTTGAGACGGACGATCGCACTCCGCACAGTGAAGGAGGTGACCCCATGGCCAACAAGAGCTTGTTCTCCAGCGCGCAAACCCTGCTGCCCCGCGCGGATACGGTGAACATGGAAGGCGCCCGCGCCTACGCGCTGCCCCCGAAGCACGCGCTGGCCCAGCTTGCGGCGACCGGCTGCTTTGGCGGGACCTTCTACGCGGGCGCCGAGGCCCAGTTGGCCAACCTCCTGTCGCTGGCCGAGCAGGTCGAGGACAACGTCTTCCTGGCGAAGCTCGCTGTGTACAGCCGTGAGAAGGCGTTCCTGAAGGACATGCCGGCGGCGTTGCTGCTCGTGCTCTCGCGGCGCGACCGGGCGCTGTTCCACCAGGTGTTCGACCGGGTCGTCGACAACGGGCGCGTCCTGCGCACGTTGTTCCAGATGCTGCGCTCCGGGCAGTTCGGCCGCAAGAGCCTGTCGTACTCGGTGCAGCGCGCCTTCCAGCGCTGGCTGAACGAGGCGTCGGTGAGCCGCCTGCTCGCCGCGTCGATCGGGCACGACCCGAGCCTGCGCGACGTCCTGCGCCTGGCGCGGCCCACGCCGCCCGACAACGCGCGCCGGGCGTTGTTCGGCTGGTTGACCGACAAGCCGGTCGATCGCTGGGCGCCGGCGACGGCCGATGACCTGCCGGACGAGGTCCGCGCCCTCAAGGCTTACCGAGAGGCCGCGACCGAGGCAGCGCAGGCCGCCGTGCTGGCCGAGTCGCGGTTCCGCTGGGACCTGCTCGCCGACGCGGCCAAGGGACCGCTCGTCTGGAAGGCGATCGCCCGGCAGATGGGTCCGCAGGCCCTGCGCATGAACCTGAACACGCTGCGCCGGCACGGTGTCCTCGATGACGCCGAGTTGGTCGACCATGTCGCGGGTCGCCTCGCCGACGCGGACGAGATCCGTTCGTCGCGGCAGTTTCCGTACCAGTACCTCGCCGCGTACCTGAATGCCGGGGACGACGTTCCGCAGGCGCTCAAGGCCGCGCTGGGGGAGGCCGCGGAAACGGCGTGCGGCAACGTCCCCGAGTTGGCGGGTCCGGTCGTGATCGGGGTCGACGTTTCGGGCTCGATGCAGTCACCCATCACGGGGCACCGCGGCGCGGGCTCCACGACGAAGGTGCGGTGCGTGGACGTCGCGGCTCTGTTTGCGGCGGCCATCCTGCGCCGCAATCCCGACAGCCTGATCGTTCCGTTCGACGACCGGGCACACCAGGCGCAGGTCGACCCGGGGGATGCGATCCTCAGCTTGGCAGCTCGCCTGGCGGAGTACGGCGGCGGCGGGACTGACTGCTCCCTTCCGCTCGCTGAGGCGAACCGTGCGCACCGCGACCGCAAGTTCGCCGGCTGCGTTCTGGTCAGCGACAACCAGAGCTGGGTCGGCGATGGCCTGTACGGCTCGACAGCCGTCATGACCGCGTGGCAGGAGTTCGTGAAGAACCAGGTTCGGCTGCACGGTCGCGAATTCACCGGCCCCAAGCTGGTGTGCATCGACTTGCAGCCCTACGGCTCGACGCAGGCTCCCGAACGCTCGGACATCCTCAACGTCGGCGGCTTCAGCGACGCCGTGTTCTCCGTGGTCGTGTCGTTCCTGGGGGACGGCCCCGCGCGGTTCGTCGCGGAGGTCGAGTCGGTCGTCTTGTAGTCTTCTCGCGTGCGTGCAGGGCCCAGGCGCGTTGCACGCACGCACAAACTCAACTGATCAACATATCAAATTGCGTAAAGATCACATCGCCGCGATCAGCCAATCCGGAGCCCATCGGCCAAGCTTGGCGAGCATGGCGGTCGGCCAGGGGAAGTTGTAGATCTTCCGCCGCCCGCGCAAGGCGCGCACGATCCGTGCTGCGGCGTCCTCGGCCGTCAGGACGAAGGGCATGGACGTGTTGTTCGCGGTCATCGGCGTGTGCACATAACCGGGGCAGATCGTCGTCACGGCGATTCCTCGCTTCCGGGCCCGGATGCGGAACCCATCGAGGTAGGCGTTTACCGCGGCCTTGCTGGCGGCGTACGCTTCGATTCCCGGGAGGCTGCGGTAGGCCGCCAGGCTCGAGATGGCCGCGATGTGGCCGTTGCCGCGCGCGAGCATCGCCGGGAGCACCGCGTCGATCGCGTAGATCACGCCCAGGACGTTGATCTGGAACGTTTGCTCGGCCGCCTCGACATTCACGGGCTCGATCGTGGAGTTAATGCCGACGCCCGCATTCGCCACCAGGAGGTCGATGGGGCCGATCGTGGCGGCGATCCCCGCGATCGCCTGGCGGATCTGTTCGCGGTCACCGACGTCGGCCGCGGCCGCGGCGACGGTGCCGCCGGCTTGGCGGATCGCGCCGGCGAGCTCGTCCAAGAGGGCCTGTCGGCGCGCGACGAGCCCGACCCGGCATCCTTCGCGGGCCAAGGCCTTCGCCAGTTCCCGGCCGATGCCGCTCGACGCTCCGGTGATCACGGCCGCGCGGTCGACGAACGAACGCTTCACAGGAAGGAACTCCGCAAACGCACAAGAGGGTTTAGCCCGGCACGCGAGGGCGGCGCGCACTGGCCTACTACTCTCCCGAGGTCAGAGGTGGCATGCAAGACGAGGATGGAGCCAGCTTTTGTGGCTCCGACCGCAGATAGTCACGACGAGCGTATCCGCTGCGCGTCGGCAACGGGTCTATTCGAGCGATTTGACCCACGCGATGTAGCGTTCCGAGTCGAACTTGCGCCGAGTGCTTGCGTAGCTCATGAACCGGACCGTACCGAAGATCGGGCGCTCGGGCCAGGGCCGGTCGTGCTTGCCGCCGATGGCCCAGGCGACCCCCGCGTAGCCGTTCGGGTCGCGGCCGTCCATCTCGTACCGGTCGTTCAGGTTGAGCGCGATGGCAAAGGCGCTCTCGGCATCGGGCGTCCATTCCAGGATCTTCTTCGCCCAGTACATGCGCAGATAAGTGTGCATGCGGCCGGTGACGAGCATTTCCTTCTGAGCGGCGTTCCAGAGCGGGTCGTGGGTTTCGGCCGCTTCGAGCTGGGCGGCGGAATAGAGCGTCGGGCGAGGGTCGCTGGCGTGCTTCGCCAGCGTGGCCCGGGCCCAAGCGGGGCAGCCGTCGAGGTGGTCGTAGCGTGGGTTTCGGGCGACGAAGTTGATGGCCAGCTCGCGGCGGACGATCAGCTCTTCAAGGTAGGCATCGATGCAGGTGGCGGGAGCCCCGCTCTCGCGCACGGCCAGCGCGAGCGTGATGGGGCTGATGTGCCCGAAGTGCAGGTGCGCGGAGAGCTCGCTTGTCATGGAAGGGATCGGTTGGTTGCGCTCCGTGGCATAGCGAGGCAGCCGCTCGGTCAGAAAACGCTGGAGCCGGCGCCGTGCCTCAACCGAGCCCCCTTGGTACTCGCGGACCTCGCCTGCGCCCCCGATCTTCAACGCATCGAGGAGCCGGTCGGTGTCGATCAACTCGCCGGGTGGGAGCACCTCTTCGGCCCAGGCGAAGTGCGCCTTGGGGTTTGGAACGGGTTGGAGGTACTCGTCCCAGGTGCGCTGGAGCTTCGGGCGGATCGTGCGCGCAGCGTATTCCTCGTGGGGAAACAGTGCGGAAGGAACGACGACATCGGCGTCAACTAAGAGGAACGGTACGTTGAGGCGTGCGGCGATCGTGTTGCGCCACTCCTGGCCGATGCGCACGGGGTTCTCGTCCGCGACGACGATCGCGGCTTGCACTTCATGGGTGATTGCAGGCACGACCGTGCTCGGTTCACCGAGCCGCAAGACGAACGGAACGCCACGGCGCCGGAGGTCATCGCGGGCGTTCTCGAGCCCTTGGAGCAAGAACCGGTAGTGCCGCCGTTGCGCCGACGGGTAGGCGGCCGTCAGCGCGAAGACCACAAGCACCGGCAGCCGCAGGGCGTTGCCCAGCGTGATCGCCCGGTTCACTGCGGGGTTGTCGCGTCCCCGTTGCGCCCGCTGCATCCAGCACACCACGCAGCGGCCGCCCGGATCCGGCATTCCGTGACGCAGGACCCGGATTCCCGCTTTCGGGTCGTTGACCTGGTCGACACCTATTTTCACGCCTCGTTCTCCCGCTCTTCTTGCGTCCGTGAATCACCTGCGGTCTAGGCCAATCCCGAACGTTCATCGCCGGCACGCTTAGCGAAGAAAACATCGCAGCCGATTCGTGATCTTTTTCACAAAATCTTCAAGATGATTCACATCTGACTTGTTAGGATGGTCCCACCTCAGGAAGAGCGTTCCGCTCGTCCGCGGCAATGGCCTGCCCCGCTGTCATATCCCGGATATTTTGTCGCGAATTGTCAAACTGTGCGTTCGTTGTCTGCCCAAGACGTGCCGACTTCAGGAGTGCTGAACATGATCTCCCCGAGCCCCTGCAAGCGACGCCCCGGTTTCACGCTGATCGAACTGTTGGTGGTGATCGCAATCATTGCGGTGTTGATCGCGTTATTGCTCCCTGCTGTACAGGCGGCGCGCGAGGCCGCCCGTCGCGCCCAATGTGTCAACAACCTGAAACAATTGGGGCTCGCCGCCGCCAACTATGAGTCGGCGAACGGGTGCTTCCCCGGCAACGGCTATGATGCCCCGACGGGAAACACTTACCCCAATTTCAGCATCTTCGTGCTCATGGCGCAGTATATGGAGCAGCAGGCCGTCTACAACGCCACCAATTTCCAGTGGACGAACTACGACCCACCGAATATCACGCTCGCGGGCGTGAAGATCAATACACTCGCGTGTCCGAGCGATCCGTGGACGCCGCAATCAATCAGCGCGTCGACTCCGAACGCGAGCTTCAAGAGCAACTATAACAAGACGCTCTTGGACCAGGGATTCTTCCAGCAGTTCACGAGTTACGCGGCGTGCCAGGGGACCTTTCCGGGAACCTATCAAACCAAGTATCCAACCGAGTTTGCGCAGTATAACGGTGTGGTTGTCAACGACAGCTCGGTGAAGATTGCCATGATCACCGATGGCACGAGCAACACGCTGCTTTTCGGCGAACACGCAATTACCTTGGCTCCCTTCTTCGGAGAATCGGCCTACTTCAATTCCGATGGAGCCTGGAACGGATACCACTGGTTCGACACGCAGTTCTCTGCCTATTATCCGCCCAATCCTCAAGTGGCAGGGGTAGCCGGTCCGTTCCAGAACGTTTTTCAGGGTCAGGCGTCGAGCCTGCATCCGGGCGGCTGCAACTTCACCTTCTGCGACGGGTCAGTGCGCTTCATCAAGAACTCGATCAGCTCGTGGCAAATGAATCCGAGCAACACCGCTACCTTCTCCAGTTCGCCGATTGCCATGCCCACTGGCGTTAGCTATGCAAGTTACATCTTCACGATCGCTGCCGGAACGCAGCTTGGAGTCTACCAGCAGTTAGCGACGCGAGCCGGGGGAGAGGTTGTTAGCGCTGACCAATACTGACATCCCGTCCAATTGCCTTCCGCTAGCTGATGATAGTTCGGCACAGCCCCCGGAGCGGCTTTTCCCTGCTCTCGATTCCCGCCTCGTTAACGAGACGCCTATGTTGCGATTCTTGATTCAATTGCCCACGTGCCTCGCGCTGGCGAGTTGTCTTGGGTGTGGTGCTTCCCAATCTCCCGCGTCGGGGAGCCGGGCTGAACTCGGCCCGCACCACGCGGTCCTCTACCGGTTGCCCGAAAACCAGGGCTTTGCCGAGATCGTGAACGAGCCCGAAGTGACGGACCGGCGCGGCAAGGTGGCTACCGCGATCGTGGTCTATTTCCTTCAGCCGGACGAGAAGAGTCCCTTGAATCCAGCGCCTACGGACGTTCGCGTGACTCTGGAGCAGGGCCGCAAACGAGCGGAAACGCTGACTCTGAAACCTGAGCCCAAGTCGGACGATCCGGCCGGCGCTTGCCGGTTCGTCACGAGTCAAGGTCCGTATCTTCTCGAGGGCGTTCACGGAAAACTGAGCGGGTCTGTGGGTGGAAAGACCTTCGATCAGGCCTTTACCGGAGGGCGTTGAGCGGATTTCGCTCAGAGAATGGCCTGTGCGCTATTTTGGCGCACGACGCGCAAGTCACCGGGTTCTTTTGCCTGTGCCTCTCGCCCGCTCTAGAGGGTAGTGTCCTGCCCCCTAGCGACTCTTGCCTCGAGCGATCCTCAATCTGCGGGCCAGCAATATCAAGACCCGCCGCCGGATAACCCCTGTCTTGCGATCCACATGACGCAGCAAACGCAGGGGGAGACAGAGTCTCCCCTGCGTCCTCGCCTCGCTGATGGCAATTTCAGAGCGGCTCGAAGCACGCCCGGTTCACGTCGCAGCAGTCCTCTCTGCTGACGTACTCGTCGTCGGGCCCGAAGCCCTTCATCGTTTTCAGGCACCAATAGATGGTGTTGTCGTAGTCGCCGTGCGACTCGCCGGCGACGCCGTCGGTGTAGACGTACATCCCCTTGTTCCGCAGGTGACGGCAGGGGATGGACGTCTCGGCGATGGGGAGCTGCGGAGGAGAGTCAGCGCTCGACATGACGGGTCACCCTTCCTCCCAGTAGCGGTTGCCGACGGCGGCCAGCAGGGCGCGCTTGACGACGGTCTTTGTCAGGGCGACCTTGTAGGCGTTCATTGAGAGGGGTTTGGCGTCCTGCACGGCCGCCTCGGCGGCCGCAGCGGCGGTTTCGAGCGTCACCGGTTTGCCCGTGATGGCCTTCTCGGCAGCCTCACTTCGCAAGGGCACCGGCGCCACCGCGCCCAGGACGATCCGCGCAGAGCGGACGCGGTCGCCATCCAAGTCCAACACGGCCGAGGCTAGCGCGAGTGGCCAGTCGTGCGACTGCTTCTGACGCGCCTCGACCGACGCATTCTTGGCCTTGGTCACCGGGATCGTGACCTTGGTCAAAAGCTCGCCGTGCTGGAGCGACAGTTCCCGTTCCTGGGCGCTCTTCGGGACCCGGTAGAGGTCGGCGACCGGGATCGTGCGCTCTCCCTTAAGCCCTTGGACGGTCGCCTTGGCCCCAAGCGCGATCAAGGCGGGCGCGAGACTCGACGGGCTGACGAAGAGTGCGTCGCCGTCCGTCAAGAAGATGGCGTGGTAGCGGTTGTCACCGGCCCGGACGAGGCTCTTGCCATCCTTGATCGCCAGCAGGCCGTTCCCTGACCGGTAGTACCAGCAACGGGGGCGCTGGAGCAGGTTGCCCCCGACGGTCGCCATGTTCCGGATCTGGGGCGTGCCGACCTCGTAGGCCGACTGCCAGACGGCCGGGTATGACGTCTTGACCTCGTCGCTCGCCAGCAGCGCGGCCAGCGTCGTATTGGCGCCGATGGTCAGGGCGTTGCGGCCCGACTCGATGCCGGCCAGGGACTTGACGTCCTTGAGGTAGACGATGTGCTCGGGGCTCGAGACGTAGTCCTTCATCCGATTGATCAGGTCGGTGCCGCCGCCGAGCGCGGCGGTGTGCCGCGGCTCCAGGAGCTTGACGGCGTCCTCGACGCTCGCGGGGGCGGCGTAGTCAAAGGCTTTCATGGGTCACGCCTTCCCTTCTTTGGAAGCCAGGGCGTTCAGGACGTTCCGGGGGGACATCGGCCAATCGGGCACGCGGACGCCGATGGCGTTCGTGACGGCGTTGCCGATCGCGGCGGCCGTCGCGATCGTGGGCGGCTCGCCGATACCGATCACCCCGCGCTTCTTTTGGTCCTCGGGCTCATAGGCCCGCACGATGATCTCAGGGATGTCGGAGGCGCCCGCGAGCTTGTACAGCTCCATGTCCGGGTTGAGCATCACGCCCGTACCGGGGTCCATGACGCGCTCCTCGAACAGGCCGTAGTTCAGGCCGCCGATCACGCCGCCGTAGACCTGGCTCTCCCAGGTCAACTTGTCGATGATGAGGCCCGAATCCTGGACCGCCACGATCTTGTGGACCTTCACGACGCCGGTCTCGGTGTCTACCGAGACCTCGGCGAACTGGCAGCCGCCGACGCCGACGGACGAGAGCCCTTGCTCGAACTTGCCGGTCTCGGAAATCGGCATCATGCCGAGCTTGCGGCAGGCATCCTTCCAGGAGACGGTCGGCTCCCCCTTGACCCAGAGCTGTCCCCCCTTGAGCGAAAGGTCATCCTCGCTCACGTTCAGCCCCGGCGCGATCTTTTTGAAGAGCGCGTCGCGGGCGGCCGTCACGGCCATGTAGCACGGCGGGCTCATCGACGGTGTCGTCGTCGAACCGCCGGAGGCCTGGCCGGGGGGGAAGGTCGAGTTGCCGATGTTCGACTTGATGTCCGTCACCTGCAGGCCGAGGATCTCGGCCGCGATGATCGCCAGGACCGTGCGAGCGCCCGTACCGATGTCCTGTGTGGCGCTCTTGACCTCGACCGAACCGTCGGGGTTGATGATGCAGGTGACCTGCTTGTCGTTTGCGCCGCCGCCGCCCCAGGTGTGCAGGGCCATGCCGAGCCCGCGCTTGATGACCCCCTTGCCGTTCTGCCCACGCGGCTTGCGCTTCTCGCGCCAGCCGATCAGCTCGGCGCCCAACTTGACCTCGCCGTTGTAGATCGGGGTCTTGAAGTCGTCGGGCAGGTTCTTGAGCCGGAACTCCAGCGGATCGATGCCGAGCTTGTCGGCCAGGTCGTCCATCGCCGCTTCCATGATGGCACAGCCTTGTGGGTGCCCCGGCGCCCGCATGGCCCGCGCACCGCCGCCGTTAACGAAGACCTCGGCGTGGGAACGCGATGAATTCGGCAGGTCGTAGACATACGGGAGCGGGAAGTTGGAGCCGCCGCGGCTGCCGCCGGTGCCGAAGGTCTCGGCGATCATGGAGACGAGCTTCCCGTCCTTGGTCGCCGCAAGCTTGACGTGGCCCGTGGCGCTGGGGCGGTTCCCGGCGGCGAGGTGTTCCTGGGCGCGGTCGAGGAAGACCTTGACCGGCCGCCCGCCACACTTCTTGGAAAGCTCCGCCGCGGTGCGTCCCCAGATATCAGCGCCGAACTTCGAGCCGAATCCGCCCCCCATCACTTCGGTCAAGACGGTGATGTTGGTCTTGGGGATGTTGAATGCGCCGGCGAGCTCATCGGCGACGACGGTCACGGCCTGGGTGCTGGCCCAGGCGGTCAGCTTGTCGTCCGGCTCGAACTTGGCGGTCAGTCCGTGGGGTTCGAGGCACACGTGTGTGATGACCGGGACGGAGTAGGTCGCCTCGATGACGGCGTCGGCCTTCTCGAGCGCGGCGTCGGGGTTCCCCTTGACCAGTGCGCGGCCCTTGCGGACGTTGCCCCCCTTGACGATCTCGGGTGCGCCTTCGGCCATCGCCTGCGTCTCGGTGACGCAATGGGGGAGCACCTCGTAATCGACCTTGATCGCGCGGACGCCGTCGCGGGCCTGTTCCTCGGTCTCGGCGGCGACGATGGCGATGTCGTCGCCATGATAGCGGAGGGTCGCTCCCTCTTTGGCGATGACGACGACGGCCTTGACGCCCGGCAGTTTTTCGGCGGCGGTGGTGTCGATCGCCTTGATCTTGGCGTGTGCGTGCGGGCTATACAGCACCGCGCCGAAGAGGGTTCCCTCGGGGCGGACGTCGGAGGGGTACTTCGCCTTGCCGGACGCCTTGGCGAGGCCGTCGAGGCGGGGGATCTTGGTCCCGATGAGGCGGGGTTGGTCGGGCCAGGCAGCCATGGTCAGGCTCCTTTCTGGGCTTTGGCCGCGGCGAGCGCCGCTTCGAGGACGCCGATGTACGTGCCGCAGCGACAAATGTTGCCGTCAAGCCCGCGCCGGACTTCTTCGAGCGTCGGGTTCGGGTTCTTGTCCAGAAGCGCCTTGCACGCGGTGACGAAGCCCGGGGTGCAGTAGCCGCACATGAGGCCGTCGTGCTGATGGAAGGCGTGGGGCACGCCCGTGGGGCCGGTGTCGAAGCTTTCGAGAGTCTCGATCGTCTTGCCCTGGCAGGCGACGGCCAGGGTGGTACACGAATAGACAGGGACGCCGTCGACGATGGTCGTGCAGGCGCCGCAGCTCGAGCGGTCGCAGACCCGTTTCGGCCCGGTGACGTCGAGCCGGTTGCGCAGGGTATCGAGCAACGTGCTGCGCGGCTCGACCGTGACGGAGCGGCTCTCGCCGTTGACCTGCAGGGTGAGCTTGACCTCTCCGGACAGAACCTTGGGCTCGCTTTCCGCAGCCTTGGCCTCGTCGAGCGCCGTGGTGGCCTGGCCGGTCAGGACGGCCGTCGCAGCCGCAACGCCGGAGCCGCGAAAGAAATCGCGGCGGCTGTGTCCACGGGGGCCGCTTTCATAAGGATCGTATTCTGCCATCGCGTTTCTCCCGGACCATTCCGCCCCCTCGGCTCGGTTCCCAGGGGGCATGCAACGCTTGAACGGGGATGCTGCACTATCGCGAGCGCGGGGCCCTTTCGCAAGGAGCTTGTACCGCGTCGTATTTTGTTTTCTTGTGTGCGGTCGGCCATTGCCGGCCGTGAATTGACCAGGAATGGGGCTACCCCTACCTCACGGGGAGTTCGGTTCTCGCCCCCCACTCATTCCAGGAGCCGTCGTAGTTTGCCAGGCGGGGGTAGCCGAGCCGCGCGAGGTGAAACAGGACGACGGTGGCCGCGACGCCGCCGTTGCAATATGCGACCGTCGGCCGGTCGGGCGTTACGCCTCGCTCGGCGACGCGCCGACGGATTTCGTCGAGAGCGAGGAATCCCCCGTCGGGATCGAAAAAGAGTTCCCGCGGCAGGTTGACCGCGCCCGGTATGTGGCCCCCCCGCGGGCCGCGCCGGCGAGCGCCCGTGAACTGTCCGGCGTCGCGTGCGTCGATCAGTTGCAGGCCGGCATCGCCGAGGCGTCCCAGAAGCTGCTCGGCCGTGACGCGCCACTCGGGCCGAACCCGCGGGGTAAAATGGGCAGGCGGAACGACGACCGGGCCGATCTCGACCTCTCGCTCCTCTTCGACCCAGCGGTTCCAGCCGCCATCGAGCACGCTGACGGCGTCGTGGCCATAGTAGGTCAGCGCCCACCAGAGCCGCGTGGCGAATTGGCCCCCCATGTGGTCGACGGCAACGACATGGGTGGCGTCGCCGACTCCCCGTTCCGCCATCGCCCGCGCGAAGCGCTCGGGTGGGGCGACTTGGGCCGGGACGGGGTCGTCGGGATCGACGATGTCTCGGGTCCAATCGACATAGACAGCGCCTGGGATGTGCCCGGAGAGGTACTCCTCCTCGGCGCCGCGGTAGGTGGCTTCCTCAACCCCGTGCGCGACGGGGCGGGTCGTCACGTAGCCCCGCATGTCGACGATGCGGACGGCAGGGTCGTGGAGGTGCGCTTCGAGCCAGTCGGTCGTGACCAAGTGATCGTCTTGCATGTTCGGCTCTTCGGGTAGTTTACGGGTCGGCGTCAAATAGGATAGCCTGGCGGCCCGGCGATGCCCAACCCCTGGGTCCCTGGGGGTGGGGCCGCCGGACCCGGCGAGCATCCCTGAGCCACGAGAACCCGCGACCATGAAAGCCGTTGTATTCGACCGTTTCGGCGAGCCGGCCGAAGTCCTGCGCATCCTGGACGTCCCCATCCCCGAGCCCGGGCCGGGACAGGTACGCGTACGCATGATCGCCAGCCCGGTCAACCCGTCCGACCTCCTCGTCGTGCGCGGCCTGTACGGCGTGCTGCCGACGCTCCCTGCCACGCCGGGGTTCGAGGGGGTGGGCGTGGTCGACAAGGTTGGTCCGGGTCTGAACCTCCTAGGACGGTTCGCGCTGGGGAAGCGGGTTGCCGTGATTAACTCGAAGGGGGGGGACTGGGCCGAGTATGCCGTGATCCCTTCCCGCCAGGCGCGCCCGTTTCCGGACGACATTCCGGACGAGCAGGTCGCGTCGTGCTTCGTCAACCCCGCGACCGTGCTGGCGATGGTCCGGCACGTCTTGGCGGTGCCGAAGGGGGAGTGGTTGCTCCAGTCGGCCGCGGGGTCGTCCCTCGGGCGAATGATCATCAAGCTGGGGCGCCACGATGGGTTCAAGACGATCAACGTTGTTCGCCGTCGCGAGGCGATCGACGAGCTCAAGGCCCTGGGCGCCGACGAAGTCGTCGCCGCTTCCGACGGGCCGATCGAGGAGCAAGTACGGCGGGTCGTGGGGCCGGACGGTGTGAAGTACGCGCTCGACCCCGTCGGCGGCGACACCGGCACAGCGCTCTTCCGCTCGCTGGCCGCCGAGGGACGCCTGATCCTTTACGGCACGCTCTCCGGCGAGCCGGTCCAAATCGACTCCCGCCTGATGATCGCTGGTAAACGCGTCGTCGAGGGGTTCTGGCTCGGGCACTGGATGCCTAAGCAAAGCATCCCTGCTGCGCTCGGGGTCTTCCACGAAATTGCCAACCTGATCCGCGCGGGTGTGCTCGCGACCGACCGCGGGACCGCGTTTTCCCTCGATGCGATCGGCGAGGCGGTGCGCGAGGCCGAAGTCGTGGCGCGTCAAGGAAAAGTCTTGCTCAAAATTAGTGAGCGTTGATGCAATACTGCGTTTTCGCATGCTTGGGCGCTTCCCCAAAACCTTGGCAAGAGGCCGGTTGCATCAATTTCGCAGGATTTTCTCGGAATTCATTCGCCCTGGGCAGGACACCTCGCTACAATACTGCGGACGAGCATCAGAAACGGATATCTAAAGAGATATCTTTTCGTGCGCGCCGGTTCGCTTCGCGCCGGAAGTCCATCCTCCCTCCGACGACCTGTTCAACGGCAACGTGACGCCACCCTCGGCCGGCCCCTGCGGAAGCCTTTGGGAGTCCTTGCGTTGATTCGTATGTGTTGTCGATTATGCTTTCGGGGCGTATGGTTCCGAGTGAGGGGAGAGGATGCTCCCCCGCCTTTTTCGATTTTCGCGGAAGCGACCGGTCTTCGATCCTACCTGAATTGTGACTTGGCACTCGGCTTAGAAGACCTGGCGTGACGTTTCGTTCGAGTTTCCCGCGTCTTCTGGGGAATCGGTGGAACGGCCGGCGCCGGGCGGGGATTTTAACAACGATGAGCATGACGGAATCGACGGGCGCTCAGGATTGGCGAGCGGTGGCGTGTCTGGCGCCGGGTGGAGAGCGCTTGTTGTGCGTGGGTGAGAGTTCGTCTCAGGTCCGGGCCGCGTACGCCGGCGCCTGGGGCGAAGTGATCCGGGATGAGGACCGCCCTACGGTCCGTGCGATCTCCTTGCAGCGCTGGGCCGGACAGGCCTGGGCCGGTCAGTGGGAGCACCAGACGTATCTTGCCGTCCCGACTACGCGGAGTGGCAAGGGTGCGGCTGGAGAGACGGCTGAAGCGGCGACCACCTGAACGTTGCGGTCCTCCGCCCGGCTGGGATGAGGGACGATGCGGTCGAATTTGCCGTGAAATGGTTCCACGTTTTTAGCCCCCGGTTTCGCCCGGGGGTTCTTTTTTTGGCGGCCTTGCGCGAGACGGCATCGAAGGCTGTCCGGCTACGGAAGGGTCGCACCGTTCCAGAGGGGATCGGCTTCAGACCGGCTGGGCCAGACGTCGAGATCGGGAAAGGCGCGGGTGATCCGGGTGGCGAGGTCTTCGACGCCCGGCCGTTCGGTGGCGTGGTGCCCCGCGACGATGAGGCCGACGCCCAGCGCCTCGGCCTCGAGGGCGCGATGGAAGCGGGCTTCTCCAGTGAGCAATGCGTCGGCACCGGCGCGGGCGGCGTCGTGCAGGAAATCGTCCCCTGCGCCGCAGACGACGGCGAGCCGCGCCACAGCGCGCTCGGGATCACCGACCGCCTGGAGGCCAGGCGCCTTGAGCAATTGCCCAACCTGGGCCGCGAGCGCGCGGAGCGTCGTTGTGTGCGGCAAGCGGCCGACCCGACCCGCCCCGGGACCGTGGGGCGACGGGTGGAGGGGGTGAACGTCAATCGCCGGTTCCTCGTACGAGTGGGCCGCCCGGATCGCGGCGAGCACCGGGGCGAGGCGATCGGTCGGGCAGACGACTTCGACCCGCAGCTCATTGACGGTCTCCCGCCGGCCGGCTTGCCCGACGGTCGGGTTCGTCTCTTCGCCGCCGTAAAATGTGCCCCGGCCAGGGATCGCGAACGAGCATTCGTGGTACGCCCCGATGCGCCCGGCCCCGGCGCCGAAGGCGGCGGCGAGTACCGCCTCGTGGTCGCTCTCAGGCGTGAAGACGACGATCTTGAACGACTCCGACGTCCGGCCCGGCCGGAGCGGATGAACGTCGCGCAGGCCGAGCCGCCCTGCCAGGCCGTCGTTGATCCCGCCGGCCGTGTTGTCGAACGCCGTGTGCGGGCTCAGGACCGAGACCCCTGCGCGGGCGAGTGTCCAGAGCGCGCCGGTCTCGGGCCGATCGGCCCGAATGCGCTGGACCGGGCGAAACAGCACCGGATGATGGCTGACAATCAACTCGGCCCGCTCGTGCACGGCCTCCAGGGCCGTCTTCTGCGTGACGGTCAGACACGTCATCACGCGCTCGACATCGTTTCCCGGGTCTCCCCAGATCAGGCCGACGTTGTCCCACGACTCGGCCAGGCGCGCGGGAGCGAACTCTTCGAGCCAGCGCGCGACCTCCGCGACGGCGGTCATGCGGGTTTGCCTCCTTGGGAATCCAGCCGGTCGGCGAGCAGGAGCGAGAGCCGTTGTGTCCAGGGCCCCGGTGCGGGCCACCGTCTCGGTGTTGCGGGCCATGCGCCAAAATAGTGGGCCGAGGAAACGGGGATGATCCCCCGCACGGAGTTGGTCAGGAACACCTCGTCGGCCTCGAAGAGTATATCGGGTGTAACCGTGTCGTCCTGCCGCACCGTCAACGGAAGGTCGCGTGCCAGGACGAGGAGCAGGTCGCGCATGATTCCGGGCACGATCGGTCCAGACTTGGTGGGGGTGATCACTGTATCTCCCGCGAGCAGGAACAGGTTCGTACGGCTTCCTTCCCAGAGGGTCCCGTCGGGAGCAATGCTGATCGCCTCGTCGAAGCCGAGCTCTCGTGCGGACTCGTGCGCGGAGCGCCGGCCCCAGTAGTTCAAGACCTTATGCCGTGCGAGACGATCGCCGCGCAGAACGCTCCACTCGCCGATCGTCACGACCGCCCCCTCGTGCCGAGCGGGTGGTGGTAGCGGGAGCGTGCGCATCCAGATCAGGCCAGCGCCTCTCGGGGAGAGCCCACCGGACATCGTGATCCGGAGGACGACGTCTCCGTCAGCACGTTCGGCCCGGAGAAGTGCCTCCACCGCGTCTTGGTTCGGGAGCGCGGTCGGATCCAGAGGCAGGCCGAGGACGAGCGCTGAGTCCCGCAGCCGATCGAGATGCTTCGAGAGGAGGACCGCCTTGCCGTTCCACGTGCGCAAGGTCTCGAATAGCCCCAGCCCGTGCTCGAACGAGCGGTCGAGCACGCTGATGCTCAGCTCTTCGTCGCGCACGATCCGGCCTGCCACCCAGATCACGCTCAAGTCTCCTCGATCACCGCGCGCATCCCGCGGGCTTTGTGAAGGGTTTCATGGTACTCGGTTTCGGGGTCGGAATCGGCAACGATTCCGCCGCCGGCCTGGAAGCTGATGAGATTTCCTTCGATGAGCATCGTCCTGATCGCAATATTGAATGCGCTTGTGCCCCCGCGGCTAAAGTAGCCGATAGCGCCGGTGTAAAGGCTGCGGCGGGTGGGCTCGAGCTCGTCGATGATCTCCATCGCGCGGATCTTCGGGGCTCCGGTGATGGACCCGCCCGGAAAGAGTGCGCGGACGATGTCCATGGGTGCGGTCTCGGGTCGCAGCCGGCCCTCGACGGTCGCGACCAGGTGGTGGACCTGCGCGAACGTTTCCACCGTCAGCGCCTCGCTGACGCGGACCGTGCCATAGCGGCAGACGCGGCCGAGGTCGTTGCGCTCCAGGTCCACGATCATGGTCAGCTCGGCGCGGTCCTTGGGGCTCTGGGCCAGCTCGGCGGCAAGCCGTTCGTCGTCGTCGTGACTTGCGCCGCGGGGTCGGGTGCCCTTGATCGGGCGGGTGACGATGGCGTCGCCGCGGGTCTGGTAGAACCACTCCGGACTGGCGCTCACGACGGCTGCATTCTCCCAAGCCAGAAAGGTCGAGAACGGGGCCGGGCTGCGCTCTTTGAGCCGGAGGTAGAGGTCGAGCGGTGCCGGCTTGCCCACGCAGTGAAAGCGCTGGGAGAGGTTGACCTGGAAAACGTCGCCCGCCGCGATGTATTCGAGCGCGCGGCGGGCGGCGTCGAGGTAACCCTCGTACGTGAAGTTGCTCCGCAGCGGCGAGAGCGCGGTTGTGCGAGCCGGCGCAGGACGCTGCTTCGCGAGAGCCTTGCTCCACTCCCGGCCGCGGCGGGCGGTGGCGGCGTAGCCTTCGTCGAGGAGGTCGTAGGCCCAGAGGACGACGTCTCCCTTGAGATGGTCGACCGTCACCACGGTGTCGTAGAGGGCGAACCGCACGTCGGGGAGCGCCGACTCGCGCGGAGCCCTGCGGGGAAGGCGCTCCAGCCGGGGGGCCAGGTCGTAGCCGAAGAAGCCCACGAGGCCCCCCTGGAAGGGAGGGAGCTCGGGGTCGGGCGTATCGCGAGGGTCGGCAAGACCGTACGTGTCCAGGTAGCGGCCGAGGGCCTGGAGCGGGTCGCCGATCGTCAGCGTTGTCCGACCGTCCGGCGTTCGGACCGCGCACTTATCCCCGGTTGCCTCGAAAACGAATCGTGGCCGCGCGGTCAAGAGGCTCCAGCGCCCGGCGGTCGCAAAGCCCGGGCCGCTCTCCAGCAGGGCGGGCTCGGGCCAGGAGCCGATCACCGAAGCGAGGTGTTCGGGCGGGATTGCCAGGCGACAGCTTACCGGGGGAGGAGGGACGATCGCCACGTTGCGCTCGCGCGGCAAGGAACGGGGAGCGGGCCCGGACCGACGCCCGGCCCTCCCGCCACGCCGTCATTGTAACGCGGCCGGCGTGCGTCGGCGAAAGAGCAGTTTCCTACGCAGGCCGCGCGTCTGTTACGATGGCCGGCGATACGACGATTTCGAGGAAGGACAAGCCATGATCCGTTCTCCCCTGGGGCTCCGGCTCCCGCCCAACCCGTCCCTCCGGGACCAAATCCTGGAGGCCGCCAAGCTCGGGGCAAAGGGCGTGGTGCTCGACGCGATTGGCGACATCGCGCCTGAGCGCCTTTCGGACTCCGGCCGGCGCGATTTGCGCCATCTCCTGCGCTCGACGGAGCTGTCACTCATCGCTTTGAGCCTGCCGACGCGGCGGCCGTTCGATTCGGTCGACCAGCTCGACGATCGCTTGCGTCGAGCTGACAATGCGTTTGCGCTGGCGTACGATCTGGGAACGCGGCTCGTGCTCGTACGCGTCGGGCCCCTGCCGCCCGAGTCGGATGCCCCGCGGCGTGAGACCTTCGTCGCGAACGTCGCCGAGCTTGGCCGCCGCGCCGACCACCGCGGCGTGCGCCTGGCGATCGAGACCGGTACGGAGCCGGGAGCAACGCTCCGTGCTTTGCTCGACGGCCTCAAGACCCCCGGGCTCGCCGCGAGCATCGACCCAGCGAGCTTGCTTCAAAACCGCATCGATCCTGTGGCCGCGACGCGCGAATTGAGCGATTGGGTGGCCCATGCCTACGCCAGCGACACCGCGACGGCGGGCGCCGGACTGTCGGCCGCCAACCCGCGCAGCTTCGCGGTCTCACCGAGCGATCTCGACTGGGCCGAATATCTCGGGGCGCTGGAGGAGATCAATTATCGCGGTTTTCTGACGATCTGGCCGGACCCCTCCCGCCCGATCGGGCCCCAGTTCGCTGCGCTGGCCGGCCGCCTCAACCGGTTCTGACCGCGCTGCGGTGAGTGCTTGATGCGGCTGGCCGTACCCGGCTACGATGGGCCTTCCGCCCGGGTCGGCCGTGCGCACCGATCGACGACACTCCTCCATCAGGGGAATGACCATGGCCGTCGTCAGTTACGTCGCGAAAGAGGACGCGGCGGAGAAGATCCGCCCGATCCTCGAGAACATGGCAACCAAGGCGGGCGTCGTACCGCACATCTACGCCGCGATGGCACACAGCCCCGAACTTTTTGAGGGCTTCCTCGCGCTGAGCGGCGCACTCGCCAAGACGAAGCTCGACGGCAAGCTCCGCGAGCTGGCGTACATCAAGGCATCTGAGCTGAACGGCTGCGACTACTGCCTGCACTACCATCGGGGCTTCGGGCGGAAGGCCGGACTCACCGAGCGACAGACGCTCGAGACGGCACAGGTCGAGACAAGCGACGCGTACGATGAACACCAGCGCGACGTGCTCCGCTACGCCGAAGAAGTCACCCGGCACATCAAGGCGAGCGACGCGCTGATCGAACGCCTCCGTCAACGCCTGTCCGACCGCGAGATCGTCGAGCTTGCCATGACCGTCGGTATTGCCAACTTCACGAACAGGGTGACCGAGACCCTTCGAATGGAACTTCCGTAGGTGTGGCCCTGCCGATTAGCGCCAGGCGGCGTGCGTTTTGGGGATAACATTCGTAGGGTGCATGAAATGCACCGGTGCGTTTCACGCACCCCACATTGGACGATCGTCCTTCCGATTGCTGAGAGATATGAGCCCAGAATCCAACGCGGAGAAAACCTGGGTCCCCCTCAATCCGCGCGAACGGCGCGTGCTCGGGGTCCTGGTCGAGAAGGCGAAAACGACGCCGGAATACTACCCCCTGACGGTCGCCGCGATCGTGACGGGGTCGAACCAGAAATCGAACCGCGACCCCATCACGAACTACGACGCTGACGACGTTGAGGAGATCCTCCAGGGTCTGCGCAAGAAGGGCGCGGTCGTCATGGTCGAGGGGGGCGGGCGCGTCGTCCGCTGGAAGCACACACTCTACGACTGGCTGAAGGTCACGAAGGTGGAGTTGGCGGTTATCGCCGAGCTGCTCTTGCGCGGGCCGCAGACGGAAGGGGACCTACGGGCCCGCGCCAGCCGGATGGAGCCGTTTCCCGACCTGCCGGCGCTTCAAACCGTGCTCGAGTCACTTACGGCCAAGGGGCTGGTCGTCTACCTCTCGCCGCCGGGAGTGAAGCGCGGTGTCGTCGTGACGCACGGGATCTATCCCCCCGAGGAACTCGAGCGGGTGCGCCACGCGTCCGCTCAGCAACCCGTCGCCTACGGCGACGAGGACGACCGGACTCCGCGTGCGGGCGTCGTTCGCGCCGAATCACACGCGCCCGGCTGGATCGCCGAGGTCACCGCGCTCCGCGCCGAGCTGGATGCCGTTCGGGGAACGGTCCAGGCCCTCGAAACCGAGCTGCGCGAGTTGAAGAAAGCGCTGGGAGTTTGACCGCATGAGCATGCCCGAAGCCGAGCCGACAGAGCCGCAGCCCGACTCGCCCGAGACCCCCGCGCGGCGAGAAGGCTGGACGTTGGTCGCGCTGGTCGCGGGTGACGGCTGCGAGCCCCAGGCGAACATGACGGAGCGCGAAGCCCGCGGAGCCTGGGCGGCGGTCTCGGCGCTCTGGCACCCGTCGCTCCTGGCGCGGGCCGAGGGTTTGCCCCGGATCGAGAGCGTTGAGGGACCTTCCTCCGCTGGGCCGAGGGAAATCCGTGTGACCGCGGCGGGGACGATGGACCAACTCCCGTCCGGGTACCAGGCGCAGGCGGAAGACGCCGGGACCGTTCTGATCGACGGGGGCGAAGACCGCGCTGCGCTCGTGCGCATGATTCAGGAGCGGCTGGGCGCCGTGGGGACGCCTGAGACCTCACCGGATGAGGACATGCAATCCGCGGCCGCCGACTTCCTCGCGCTCGGCACGGCCCACTGGTTCCTGAAGGACCTCACGATCGCGATGGGCCACGCCGACGCGCTCGATCACGAAAGCTTGGCGCGTGAGGTGCTGACAGGTGCCGACGCCTGGCAAGCCGGCGACCGCCCCACCGCGCTCAACCGCCTGCGCGCCGGGTTCGAGCTGCTGACGCAGGCTCGCGAGCGGTTCTACCCGGTCGACGCCTACATCATCGACCTCTGCTTGCTCGATCCGGCGATGCCGGCGGGGGTGTTGGCCGATGCGCTCGCGGCCCATGCGCCGGTGACGTTCCTGGGCCCTGCGCAGGCGGTCGCGAACCAGGCGGAGCGCGACCCCGAGCGCCTCGCTGCGCTCCGCGAGGCGATCAACGAGGGTTGGGCCGACGTTGTGGGGGGCGCGTACTCCGAGGTGGATGAGCCGCTCCTTCCCGTCGAGTCCGTGCTCTGGCAGTTTCGCAAAGGAGGCGAGGTCTACCGCGCGCACCTCGACGACCGCAACGTCGAGACCCTGGCGAGGCGGCGGTTTGGGCTCTATCCGCAGTTGCCGCAGTTCGCCCGTCGATTCGGGTTCCGGTTCGGGCTCCACCTCGGCTTCGACGCGGGGCAGTTTCCGATCCAGCCGGAAGCGAAACGGCTCTGGGAGAGTCACGACGGCTCACACCTCGAATCACTGCTGCGCCCGCCGTTGGGGGCTGACAAGGCCGTCGCGGGCCGGCAATTGCCGTGGCGGCTGGCGCGCACGATGAGGGACGACCACATCGCCACCCTTCCGCTTGTCCACTGGCCCAACGGCGCTGCGCCTTGGTATGCGGACCTGCGCAAGGCGGCGAGTTACTCGCCGGTGCTGGCGCGCTGGGTCACCCTCAACGATTACTTCCATCTGACCGACCGTCCCTTCGAGAGCTTCCGACCCGAGGTCGACCAGTACGTCACGCCGTACCTCGCTCAGGCGGTCGCACGCAAGGACCCGTACCCGATCTCCCGCCGCGCGGCCCATGCTCGACTCCGGGCCCGGCTTGACTGCCTTTCGGCGACGCGTGCCGTTGCGCGCTGCCTCACTTCGGAGGGTGAGGCGGAAGGATTGACGACCGCGCAGATCGAGGAAAGCCTTGAGACCGGCGTCTTCGACGCGGCCCGTGACGGCCTCGACCGGCAGGAGCCCGTATGGGCCGGCGCGCTGGCCGCCGGCATTGTCGGCCGGTCGCCGGGCGGCCGCACCGGCTACCTCGTGACCAACCCGGTGGGCGTCGCGCGTCGGGCCGCGGTACTCCTGCCCGAGGCGGCGGCCGACCTGCGCCCCGAGGGTCCGCTGCGCTCCGCTCAGTTCACGGATGAAGGAGTTTGGGCCGTCGTCGACTTGCCCGCGTTCGGATACGCCTGGGTGCCACGCGAGTCGAACGTCGACGTACCACCCGCCACCGGCGGTGCCCTCTCGGCGCGCGACCGCGTGCTGAAGAACGAGGTGCTCCGCGTCGAGATCGACAAAGCGACCGGTGGTCTTCGGAGCATCTGCGGAGTCAGTGAGGAAACCGCCCGGCTTGGCCAGCAACTCGTCATCCACGGTTTAGCCGGCGCCGACGGCGCCCCCGCCGCCAGCCGCATGCAGGCCGAGCGGATCGAGGTGGAGTACGCTGGTCCCGCCCTGGTGCAGGCTGTCGTGGCCGGCAGTCTGCTCGACCCGCGTGACGGGCGACGTCTCGCCTCGTTCCAACAGCGCTTTCGGCTCTGGACGGGCCGGCCCGTGCTCGAGATCGACATCACGCTGGCCGACCTCGACGGCGCTTGGCTCGAACGGATCGGCGGGACCGATCCGTGGTCGCACTACCTGGCGTGCC
>JARLIH010000002.1 GCA_031291845.1 Isosphaeraceae bacterium
TTCGTCGCGGCAGAGGGGATAGAGAGCGCTCCCGTCAACTGTTGTTGCAAGCCGCGCACCAAAGCCGCCACGATCCGATATCCCGGATTTAATTGCCGATACGCAACAATGTTGTGTTCGGCCCACTGAAACCGGGCTGGCCCGTTGTTGTTTATTGTCTCGGCAAGCTGCCCGCGAGTGTGCTCAAGCATCGTGCAGTCTGTTCCTGGTAGTCCCGGGCGGTATCGCGCCGCGCTGTCGGATGGGGCGGCGATTGCGTCGAATCGAGATTGTCGGTCGTCCGGCGGATCGGCTAGAATTCAATCACGCCGAGCAGGGATAAGTGTGCCAAGGAGTTCATATTCGTGTACATTCACGTCAAGATCTCGGGCCGCCGTTACGATGCCTCGGCGACCGCGCCCACCCTCCTCGACCTCGACCCCGGCGCGACGGTCGACGACGCGCTCGACATCCTCCGCGCCGACGGCGGGGCCGGCACTGGAGCGTCGATCATTCCCCAGGCCGTGCTCGCGGTCTCGGGCGAGCACCTCGGGACCGTCGCCGATCATGCGCCGAGGACTCTCGTGGAAGGTGACGAGCTGCTGATCTTCGCCCCGGTGGCCGGAGGCGCGCCGCCGCAGACGGCGCAGGCGGGACGTCGTGTCAGGCGGATATGACGTGTTTCTCCCCGAAAACCGTCGATGACCAGCATTTGGCCCCACATCGGTCGCCCGGCGCCGCCGAGGATCTTGATCGCCTCGAGCGCGGCGAGGTTACCCATGGTCGCGGCGATGGCGCCGACCACGGGGAAGTGCGATTCGAAAGGCGGGACGTCGGGATAGGCGCATGCGAGGCAGGGGGTCGTCCTGCCGTCGCTGACCAACAGGGAGCCGGCCATGCCCCACTGCGCGGCGTCGAGGAAGGGGATGCCGGCCCGGTGCGCAGCGCGGTTCAGCCGGAGCCGGTGCTCGAAGTCGGCCGGGCAACTGAGGATGATCGCGACACGGCGCGCGAGCGCGTCGGCCTCGGCATCGTCGGGCTCGTGGTCGATCACCTCGACCGCCACGAACCGGCTCATCGCGCGCAGGTGCTTCGCGAATTGCTCGGCCCGGGGCTTCCCCACGCCGGCTTCCGAGCCGAGGAGCTGCCGGTTGAGGTCGGGCGTCTCGAGGTCACCGCCGTGGGCGATGATGATCCGGCCGACCCCCGCCATCGCCAGCGCCAGCGCGGCCGGACCGCCGAGGCCGCCGACCCGCGTGACCAGGGCCGTCGCTCCTTTCAGCCGCCGCTGCCCCTCGTCGGTGAGCACGCCATCGCCGATCTGGCGATCGTATCGGAGCCGTTCGTCAGCGGACAGTGTTGGTAGCATCGGAGCAGCTTTCCGCAAAGATGCGCCGGCGCGACGCAACCGTCGCCCGCCGCGACCAGGGTCTCAGGCCGGAACCTCGAGCGGCTCAAGAGCCGTTTCCGGCACCTGGAACACACGACCATCGAAGTAGACATGATAGGCTGGCCCGGAAGGTGAATCGCGCAGCACCTTGAGCACTTCTCCCGCCTCGCCCGCCGGCACGACGACCGTGCCGCCGACGGTCAGGGGGATACGATTGATGACATGGTCCCGGAAGAGAAACCGGGTGGGGACCCAGGGATCACCGGCGGGGATCAGCTCTTCCTCGCGGCAACCGACGGTGCGGTCGACCTCCGTGAAATAGACCGCGTAGATGATCTGGTCTTGCAGGAACGTGCCGACGTTGCGCACGTAACCGACGCCCCCCGCCCGGGTCAGGACGTCGCCCGTTTCCATGCCCGGGAACGTGCCGTCGTTGCGCACCGTCCGCACGACCCGGACATGGTCCCCGTATTCGAACCGGGGCTTCATCGCCTCAGCCTCCCTCGCCGGGCGCGGTCGGGATCCGGCCGATCGACTCGATCGGCACGAAAGCCGCGTCCTGGGCGTCGTGGAACACCTTGAACACCTTCTCCGTGAGCGCGTCGGAGACAACGAAGTCCTGGTACGCCTGTGCAAGCAGGCGCTTGTAGACAGCGCGGAGCGCGTCGTGCCCCTCGGGGAGCAGCTCCCGCGATTGGGCGAGATAGTCGTGAAACCGTTGGAGAATGTGGAGACGGTTCACGTGGACCGTCTTGGGGTCGTAAGGGACCTCGAAATAGTCGAGGAACTCCTCGGCGCTGCTGAGGTCCTGGAGGTCCTCTTCAAACGACGTCAACGGCATGGCTCAGGCTCCTTGGCGGGTCAATTCGGGTCCGCCCGCCGACGGGATGGCGACGGCCAGCCCTCGGGCCCCGACGAGGGAGGCGTGCCAGAGCTTGAGCTCGGCGTCGGTGGGCGCACGCTTCCAGCGGTCGACGAACGAGCGGAGCCGATCGAGGATCGCCGCGACCTCCTCGGCCCGCGCGGGCAGCCCGAGGCGTGCCAGGGCGTCGGCGACCGCGCGGCGGCCCGAATGCTTTCCGAGCACGATCCGGTGCTGCCGCCCGAGTAGCGCGGGATCGACCCCTTGGTAGTTCCGACGGTCCTTCAAGAGGCCGTCGACGTGGATCCCCGCCTCGTGGGTGAACACACCCTCCCCCACCAGGCTCTTCTGCCAGGCGACCTGGCGCCCGGAGGCCCGCGCGACCCGCTCCGAGATTGCCGGCAGCTTCCGGAAGTCGACCCCGGTGGCGAGCCCGTGGAGGAGCCTCAGGCCGATGGCCACTTCTTCGAGGGGGGCGTTGCCTGCGCGCTCGCCCAGGCCGTTGACGGTCGTGTTAACGTGGGTCGCTCCGGCGACGACAGCGGCCAGGCTGTTGGCGGTCGCCAGCCCGAGGTCGTCGTGCGCGTGCATCTCGAGCTCCAGGCCGCTGGCCCCGCGGAGCCGGGAGATCGCCCGGTGCGTGCGGAACGGCTCGAGGACGCCGACCGTGTCGGCGAACCGAAAGCGGCGGGCGCCGGCGGCCTCGGCGGCCTCGACGACCTGGAGGAGGAACTCCGGGTCGGCCCGAGACGCGTCCTCGCCGCCGACGCATACCTCCAATCCGTCGTCCCGGGCGCGGGGGACGAGCGTGGCGATGGCGCGGAGTACTGCGCTCCGATCGCCCCCGAGCTTGTGCGCGATCTGCTGGTCGGAAACCGGAATGGAGAGGTCGACCAGCGCCACGCCAAGGCCCCGGCAGGCACGCAGGTCGTCTTCGCGCATGCGGCACCAAACGATGAGCCGGGCGTTCAGTCCTGCCGCGGCGACGGCGCGGATCCCCTCGCGCTCGTCGGGGCCCATGCTCGGGATGCCGATTTCGAGCTCGGGGATCCCCGCGGCGTCGAGGTCGCGGGCGATCGCGAGTTTTTCTTCGGTCGTAAACGCGACGCCTGCCGACTGCTCGCCGTCGCGCAGGGTCGTGTCGTCCAGCACGACATCGACGCTGTCCGGCCGCGGCGCTCCTTCGAATGTGCTCATGGAAAGACCTCGGCGTCCAGGGAAAAGCACCCGCGTGTTTATGCGAAACGGGGGGCGAAGGCCTCCTCGGCAACGGCCGGCCGGCCGTCGCTCCAGTAGGGCGAGAGCGAACGGAGGTGCGCGGCGATCCCGGGCACGACGCCGACGACCCGCTCGATCTCGTCCATCGTGTTGTAGCGCGAGAGCGAGAACCGGACCGTCCCGTGCGCCGCGGTGTAGGGGATGCCCATCGCGCGCATCACGTGCGACGGTTCGAGCGAACCCGACGTGCAGGCCGATCCGCTGGACGCGGCGATCCCTTCCTTGTTGAGCATCAACAAGATGCCTTCGCCCTCGATGTACTCGAAGGCGATGTTCGAGGTGTTCGGCAGGCGGGCGCTCGTGTCGCCGGTGGCGAAGGCGTTGGGGACCTCGGCGAGGATGTCCCGCTCGAGCCGGTCGCGCATCGCCTTGACGCAGGTGTTCTCGAAGGTAAGGTGTTCGAGCGCGAGCTCGGCCGCTTTGCCCAGGCCGATAATCGACGCCGTGTTCTCGGTGCCGGCGCGCCGGCCGCGTTCCTGGTGGCCGCCGCGGAGCAGGGGGCGGAACCGGGTCCCTCGGCGGACGTAGAGCACGCCGACCCCCTTGGGCGCGTGCAGTTTATGCCCCGACAGGGAGAGCATGTCGATGGCGGTCCGCTTGAGGTCGAGCGGAATCTTCCCGACCGCCTGGACCGCATCGGTGTGGAACTGGGCGCCGTGGGCCCTGGCCATCTCGGCCATCTCCTCGACGGGGAAGATGGTGCCGGTCTCGTTGTTGGCCCACATTGCCGAGACGATCGCCGTGCGGTCCGAAAGCTTCTTGCGGTACTCGGCGAGGTCGAGCCGCCCCTTGTCGTCGACGTGCAGGCGGTGGATGACGTAGCCGTCTTCGCCGAGCTGTTTCTCGAGGTGCTCGCACAGGTTGAGCACGGCGGGGTGCTCGACGGCCGTCGTGATCACCTCGCGCCGCTCGGGCATCGCCTTGAGCGCTGAGAGAATGGCCGTGGAGTCGGACTCGGTGCCGCAGGACGTGAAAATGATCTCCGACTCGTGGGCTGCGCCCAACAGTTCCTGAAGCTGCACGCGTGCCTTCTTCAGAGCCTTGCCGACGCGGTCGCCGAAGCTGTGCATCGACGACGGGTTGCCGAACTGCTCGGTGAAGTACGGGAGCATTGCCTCCACGACCTGGGGGTCGACCTTGGTCGTGGCGTTGTTGTCGAGATAGATGTCAGACATGTTGCCCACCTCCGTTCGCCGATGATGTGACCGGCATCCGGCTCGCCGGCAGGACCTTGAGGAATTCGCCGAACTCTTCGAGCACCTTCTGCTGGATTCCGCCCAGCGTGGCCGACTCCATGGCGCAGCCTTTACAGGCCCCGAGCATGGAGACGTAGATCGTCTTGCCGTCGATCTCGACGAGCTCGATATCGCCGTGGTCGGCCTGGAGCTGGGGCCGGACCTTCTCGATGACCGCCTCGACGCGACGGACGCGCTGGGGCATGGTCAGCTCGGCCCAGCGCGCGGCGGGCGTCTCGACCGCCGGCTCCTCCCACTCTGCCTCCGCGGGCTCAAACTCCTGGCCCCGCCGGCGCGCGATTGCTTCGAGGATCTCCTCCATCTTCTCGTGGCACGAGGTACAGCCGCCGCCTGCCTTGGTGTAGTTGGTGATGTCCTCGACCGTCGAGAGTCGATTGGCGCAGACGACCTCCTCGATCAAGCCGGCGTGGACGCCGAAGCAGCGGCAGACCAGCTCACCCTCATCGTGGTCTTCGGCGAGGGCCTCCCCCCGGTAGTTGGCGACGGCCGCCTGGAGCGCTTCGCGACCCATCACCGAACAGTGCATCTTCTCGGGGGGCAACCCGTCGAGGTAGTCGGCGATGTCCTGGTTCGAGACCTTCAGGGCCTCATCGAGGGTCATCCCCTTGATGATCTCGGTCAGGGCTGACGACGAAGCGATCGCCGAGCCGCAGCCGAAGGTCTGGAAGTGCGCGTCGAGGATCCGATCGGTACCGGAGTCGACCTTGAGCAACAGCCGGAGGGCGTCGCCGCAGGCGATCGCCCCGATCTCACCCACCGCGTTCGCTTCCGGCAAGGGCCCAGCGTTGCGTGGCTGGAAGAAGTGATCCTTGACCTTCTCGGAATACTCCCACATGGTGCCCATCCCCCCTTTTCTCAGCGAGGCTCCACTCCCGGGGGCTCGCGCAGAGCCTGAAGTGACCGGAAGAGCCTCTGCGACAGACTGGTGTTTCGGAGTGGGTTGTCTTTGGGCCGTCCTTGCTCGACTCGGGGCCTCACTCCACCCCTCGCACTCCGGCAATGGGCCACACACATTCTCAAACCTGGTGCCAAAGACACGCCGGTCCTTCACTTCTTCGAGGCGGTTTCCCCGCCGCGCCATCCCCCGTCCCGTCCCTGTCGGAAACCACCGTGCGCGCCCCGCGATTGTACGGTTCCCGACGCATCAACATGCCCATGAGAAACGCGGCGAGTGAGGAACGTGACGCCTTCCACTGTCGGAAACCTGACAATATGCCCCTGACAGGCCATCGCCTCGCCCGCGCCCAAAAAAATCAGAAAAATTACGTTGTTAGATATGATTGATACTAAAAAATATCGGAAAAAATGCTCAGGAAACCGGCACAAATGCGGCGGTTTGACGCAAAAACGGGACCGTGTTCCGGACGGTCGCAGTGCGATCGAACGTCCATTCGCGGACCCGACGCGGTGCTCCAAGTTCCTGAAAGTTATCGGGATGGGTTGACGCTTACAGCGCAAGGAAGGGGCCCCCGAGGGGGTGCGCCGATTGTGGCGGTTGGCGGAGCGCGACGTGCCGTGCCGAAAACGTTCAGAGACTCGAAAACCCTCCCGTACGGTGTGTCGCGTCCAGGCGACAACCCGCGCGGCGAAGGTCCTCGAGTCTCTTCTGTGCGGTCCTCGGTGTCGTCTTCCGGGTTGGCGAGGCTCATCACCGCAACCTCGTTCCCATGCTCTGCCTGGGAACTCCTCGACGGACGCGCCACGTCCCGAATCGAAGAGCCGCAGAGCGGCGAGGAGGGCGTTTCTACGCGGGGCGTGGGAACGGGGTTGAGGTCATTGCCACCGCGTTCGTTGGCTCAGCAATCGGTGCGGTCGCCGCGTTCAGACGGCCAGCGAGAGGGATTCGTGCGTCAGGCACGACTTGGGGCAGACCTTGCCGCAGGCTTGGCAGCCGATACAGTCCTCGGGGTTGGCGAGGCTCATCACCTTGGACGTTTCCTCGCAATCGTCGTCCTCGTCCTGTTCCCGAGCGACCAGCTCGAAGACGGCGCGTGAGCACGCCTTGAAACAGCGCCCGCAGCCGATGCAACGGGACTGGTTCAGCGACGCGACAAAGTGCGGTATCCATTCGGCGCCCCCGCGGGTCCGGCCGATCCGTGTTGCGGCGCTCATGAGGCCGTTACCTCCGCCGCCGCTTGCGCGGCTTTCAATTCGTCGGCGATCTCCTTCCAGGCCATGCACGCGTTCCGTGTTCCCTCGGCGATCTCCGCGATCTCGGCGAAGTGCTCGGGCAATCTCTCCTCGGCGAGGTCGTGCATCCGGCCGGCCCACTCGGCGGCGATCCGTTTGCGCTTCTGGAGCTCTTTCTCGAGGCCCCTCACGCGTTCTTCCGTTGACATGCTTGCGCTCCTCGTCAAAGGGAGTGTTCCCGATGGGGGGTACGGAGTGGCGTTCCGGCCCCGGCCTGGTCCCGGGGCCCGCTCAGGCCTCGGCGACCTCACGGTAGCGGTCGATCAGTTCCAGGATCCCGGCCAGCACCTTGTCGGCTTCCTCTTGCATCTGCTCGAGCGTGTTGAATCCGAACCGGTGGACGTCGCGAAGCGTGCGGTCGAAGACGACCAGCTTGCCGACGGTAATCAGGGACCGGCCGAATCCCTCGTGGGTCAAGTTGATCGAGGGGATCGCCATGAGCCCGGTCGCCTTTTCGACGAGCGACGAGAGGGCGTTGTAGTAGGCCTTGACGCGCGACATCGTCTCATCGTCGGGGTCACCGACGACGGGAATGGTGCGCTTTTGCTCCTTGGTGACAATGAACGGCGCGATGATCCGGTCGGCCGGCAACCGATCGTTCTGTCCGTAGGTGTCGATCGCCCGCATCTGTTTGACCAGTTCGCGGGTCAGGTCGCTTTCGATGAACTCGGCAGTACTGCTCATTCGTCGGTTCTCCAGGGAAAGGTCGTTTTTCGGGTGTGTTCTCTCCGACTCTCGTTCATCCGTCCCAGCCTTCCTCTTCCATGGCGTCGAAGCGCCCGGGGCCCTCGACTCGTTCGACGCGCTGGAGGGCCTTGACCACCCAGGGGGTGGTCGCCCGCTCGATCTCGATGCGCAGGAAGGCGAGGGTCTCGGCGATCGTGGCGTTGGGCTCGACCTTGATCGGCTGGATGCCGGCCACGACCAATTGACGGACGGCCGAGCCGCCGACCGCCAGGCAGAAGACCGCTGCGCAGCCTTGCAAGGCCGCGATCTTGGCGGGGAGCTTGGATTCGTTGCCGTCGTGCTCGACCGCATCGAACCGCGCCAGGTCGAGCAGGTCGGACCCGGCGGCCGATACGCGGTAGATGACGAACCGGGTCGCGGAGCCGAAGTGCTGGTCCACGGTCGTCAGCTCGCTGCTGGCGAAGGCGACCTGGAGTGACGGACCGACGGCCGTCAGTTTGGCATCACGGAGCGTCAACCGCGACGACTGGGATGTGGCCATGGAGGTTCCCCTCGGGCGTAAGGTTGTCCCGCTTCTGCGAGTAGATCGAGCGATAAGGGGGGATCGCGTGAGCACGCTGTTCGGCGAGGAGGTTCGCCAGGTCAAAGAGCAACTGGCGCGTCCCCCGATAGCCGATGAAGGTGCGCTGATAGCCGCCGATGAGGTCGTACTGCGGGAAGCCGGCCCGGACGATCGGCAGGCCTAGCCGTTCGGCCGAATCGACCGCGTGCGAGTTCCCGAACAGGAGCTCGGCCCTGCGCTCGCGGGCCGCCTTCTCCAGGTCTTCGAGATCGCCGATCTGGACGCGGTCCACCGGCACTGAAGCGAGCGCTGGGCCCGCCGCCGGGGCGACCGCCGCGACGACCTCGGCCCCCATCTGGGTCAGGCACTGGCTGAAGCCGAGCAGCAGGTCGGGGTCGGCAGCGATCGCTACCCGCGTCTGGCCGATCATGAAGTGCGTGTCGACCATCGCGTCCTGAAGCTGGGAACGCTGGCGTTCGAGCTTCTTCGGGACCTCGCGGCCACTGATCCGGTGCAGGCAGTAGACGAGCGCGTCGACCGCCTCGAGGCCGAGCAGGTAGTCGAAGCGGTACTCGGGAACGCCCGTCTTCTCCTGGAGCAGGTCGGCGGCCCTCTCCAGCGAACGGCCGACGACCAGGGTCGCGTCGGAGTCGCCGAGGGTGGCGATCTCGGCGACGGTCGCCCCGCCGTAGGTGAGCGGGTTGAACTCGTCTTCGGTCAGATGCCCATCGAGCGAGTCGGCCAGGTCGGGCACGATGACGGGGGTGAGGCCGAACGACTCGATCAGCTCCTCGAGCGTCTCCAGGTCGCCGACCGTCAACGCCGGGCCCGCGAGCACGTTCACCCGGCCCCGGCGACGCGGGATCGCCGGTCGCTTGGCGCGCGTCTCGGGGACGAGTACCTCGATCAGCTCGCGGACGGCCGCCGCGAAACCCGACTCGAAGCATCCGGAGAAGTCGGGCGTGTTCACGGGCACGACGGCGATGCCGTCGAACTCGGGGTAACGCTCGCGGAACTGCCGCACCGCGCCACGGATGTCGGCCCCTTGCGTCTCGGCCAGCCCGGTGGTCGGCAGGCCGATGAGGCTCGGCTTGTGCTTGCTGCAGACGGCGTGGAGCGCCTCGACGATGTTCTCGTCGGCCCCCATCACCGAGCTGATCTGGTCCATCGCCGTCGTCTGGAGCGGGATCGGCTCGCGGAAATGCCGGACGAAGAACACCTTGCCGAAGGCCGTGCAGCCCTGGGCCCCGTGCATGAGAGGCATAGCGCGGTCGAGCCCCATGAACGCCAGCGAGGCACCGATCGTGGCGCTGGCTTTGAGCGGGCTGACCGAGAGCGCTTTGGAGCGTCTGAGGACGGTGGTCGTGGCCATGGGGTCGGCTGCTCCTCACGCGTGGAAAAGTTTCACGCGGTGCGGGACGATGGTCTGGGCCGGCTCCCAGGGGGTGGGCCGCTTCGCCGCCTCCCAGACGGGACTCTCGATCGCCAGCGTCAGTTGCCGGGCCAGCTCGAGCATCCCCTCGTAGCCGGCGTAGCCGAACTCACGCTCCTGGTTGATGTCGAGGAACGGTACCTTGGCCTTCAGGGCGGTGTACATGTTCCGGCCGCCCGCGATCAGGATGTCGGCGGCGTAGTCCTTGACGATCTGGAGCAACGCCCGCGGGTTACCGTCGTCGATCATCTTGGTGCTCGGGCCCATCAGCTCGCGGATGCGCTGCTTGTCCTCCTCGGTCGATTTCGTCGTCCCGGTCGCGACGACGACCATGCCCAGGTCTTGCAGGGCCGAGATGATCGACCAAGACTTGACGCCCCCCGTGTAAAGGAGGACGCGCTTGTTCTTCAGGCGGCCGCGCCAGGGCTCGAGCGCCGCGTGGATCCGTCCCTCCTCGCGTGCGACCACGGCCTCGGTGCGCGCGGTCAGGTGCGGGTCTTCCAGCAGCCGCGCGAACTCGCGCAGGGCGTGTGAGGTGTCGGCGACGCCGTAGATGCTCCCCTCAAACCAGGGCGTGCGGTACTTCTCCTGGAGCTTTCGCGCGACGTTCAACAGCGCCTTCGAGCAGACCATCATGTTCGCCTCGGCCCGGTGCATCGTTTGCACCTCGCGGAACCGCGCATCGCCCGACAGGGTGCAGAGGACCCGCAGGCCGAGCTCGTCGAAGAGGGGCAGGACGTGCCAGAGCTCCCCCGCGATGTTGTACTCGCCGATCAGGTTCACGTCGTGGACCCGGATGTCACGTCGGCCCGAGACGTCGGGGACCGGGTCGGGCTCGCGAGTGCCGATCACGTGCTTGACCATCGCGTCGCCCGCAATACGGTTGCCCAGGTTCTTCGTGCCGTAAAACCCAGCGCAGTCGATCGGCACGACCGGCACGCCCGCGCGCTCCTGCGCGGCCTTGCAAACGGCCTCTATGTCGTCGCCGATCAGCGCGGGGACGCAGGTGTTGTAGACGAAGACGGCTGCCGGCCGGTGGTCGTCGACCGCCTGCTTGATCGCGTGGAAGAGGCGCTTCTCGCCCCGGCCCATGACCACATCCTGCTCGGTCAGGTCGGTCGTCATCCCGATTCGGTAGAGTTCGGGACCCGACGAGCGGGTCCCTCGGTTGTCCCACGAGCTCCCCGCGCAGGCGATCGGCCCGTGCACGATGTGCGCGACGTCGGCGATCGGAATCAGGGCGATCTGGGCACCGTCGAATGCACAGCCCCCCGCCGTCGAACCCGGCTTTGGCCGTGCGCAGCCTGATTTGGACTTCTTATTGTGCTCGCACGAAGGTTCATCCAGGAGCTCGGCGATATCTTTCGGTTTCATGGCGTTCATCCCGGTTCGTCCGCGAAGCCCGGCCTCCCATCAGTCGCTCTCGATCACCTCGGCGAGCACCAGACCGGTGGCCCGGGAGAAGTCCGCCGAAAGCCGCAGGCAGTGGTCCGACCTGTCGACAAGGTAGACGTTCAATCCGGGGAGCCGCAGGATCGGCTCGACGCCTTGCACGTCGTCGTCCGCGCAGTAGGTCAGGTGGACCCCGGGGAACACGCTCCGAAGGTACCGGACGTTTTCCTCGGAGAGGCCCACGCGGTGGGCCAGCTCGGCCACGATTTCCACAAGTTCGCGTGTCATGCTTCGGCCTCCACGTGGAACCGGATGCGGTCCTCCACCGGGACGTTCATGGCCTTCGCCAGCCAGGGCGGGGGGGACGAGCCCATCTTCTTGCAGAGCGCATCGAGATAGCTTCGCGCGGGCCCCCCCTCGACGTACTTGAGCGGGTAGACCCCCGCGTTGATGACCTTCGCCGCCGCCGGGCCGCCGATCGACTGCACGAAGAGGACGTGGCAATCGTCGATCAGGCGGGCGCGGAAGGCGGAGCTGTCTTCGGCCTCCTCAGCGCCGTCGGCGGGCCGGATATCGATCAGCCGGCACTCCTCGGGCGTGAGCTGATAGATCAGATATCGTCGGGCGGACCCAAAGTGGGAGTTCAATTCTTCGCCGCTGTCGGAGGCGACCGCCGCGCGGATCGAGCCGGGGAGGTCGCCGTGCTCGTACGGTTCGACCGGGGGGAGATCTTCGTCCTCGACCTTGTTCCCCCAGAGGATCTCGACCACCTCCTTGAGCCGGGCGACGCCGAACCGGTCGGCGACGTCGGCCGTGGGCATGTCGACGTCGGCGTCGATCGACCCCCCTTGGCTCACGGCGTTCCGCAACTGCGTCACGGTCACGCGGGCCAGCTTCTCCTCGTTGAGCGGCCAGCCAAGCTGCCCGATGAGCCCGTTCAAGAGCTGGCCAGCCGAGACGCCCGGCAACGCGCGGGACGCCATGCCGATCCGCAGCGCCAGCGCGCGAGAGAGTTCCACACCCATGATTGTTCACCTCAGTTGGCAGGCCGTTGGGGTCAGAGCTTCTGGGCCTGAACGGTGATGGGGAGCCTGGGGGGGGCGTCGAATGGCTCGACGAAGTAGCGCGAGCCATCCCGCAGCGCGAGCTCGCCGCCCCATTTGTCCGGCTGGTCGAACTGAAGGGAGACCACCTCGTCTTCCAGGTCCTGCTTGGCAACGTAGAAGACGAGCTTGCCGGTGTTCCCTCTGCGTAGCATCACCTTGGCCATGGAATTCCCTCGGTCGGTAGGCGTTTCTGTGTCCGTCGCAAAGGACGGGTCGAGTGCCGGCCCCGTCGCGAGGCCGGTGTCCTCCCGGAGATTGGGTGTCACGTCTCATCCCCCGGGCGGGACGAGCGTTCGGGCGTGGCCTTCCCCGCTCGCGAGGGAAGGTCGCGGGAAGGCTGCCGGCCGTCAGCGGATCAAGTCGTAGTTGTAGTCGGTCGTCCCCATCCCCCGCGTGTCCTGGTCGAGGCGGTCGAGGATCGTGTTCACCAGGGTCTTGAGGATGTACATCGCCCCCTCGTAGCCGAGGGTCGTGTCGCGGTGGAGGTGGTGGCGATCGAAGATCGGGAAGCCGATCCGGATGAGCGGCACCTCGTGCTCGGGCCCCTTGGTGATCGTGTCGCGCTGGATGAACTTGCCGTAGGAGTTGCCGATCATGAAGTCGGGCTTGTTGGTGAACACCAGGGAGCGCATGTGCCACAGGTCGCGACCGATGTGGACCTCGCTGTTCTTGCCGTAGGGCGAGGCTTCGAGGATCCGCATTAGCTCCTTGCGCCAACGCTTGTTGCCGTTGTTGGCCAGGATGTGAATGGGCTCGGCACCGAGCTCGAGGAGGAACTTGGTCATTCCCATCACGAAGTCGGGGTCGCCCCAGAGGGCGAATCGCTTGCCGTGGAGCCAGGCGTGCGAGTCGGTGATCATGTCGACCAGGCGCCCGCGCTCTTTCTCCAGCGATGCGGGGATCGGCTTGCCGGTGATCTCCGAGAGCTTCATCAAGAACTGGTCGGTCCACTCCAGGCCCATCGGGATCGGGAGCGTCGGGAGGTCGTGGGCCCAGGTGTTCTCGATGAACTTGGCGCTCTTTTCAAGCTGCCAGGGCTGGAGCAAAACGGTGGTCAGCGCATTGGGGGCGTCCTTGACCTCGTCCTGGGTCGTGCCGCCGGCGTACATCCGAAACTGGCCGTCGGCCGGCGTGTCGAGCACCTCTTCCGGGTCCGACAGGAGGGTGAACGGTACATCCATCTCCGTGAGCATCCGCTTGATCACGCGGAAGTTGCCCAGGTAGGTCTCGAAGCCCGGCACGACGTTGATCTTGCCGTTCGAGCCGATTTTCTTGTCGGCCATCGTGTTGAGGGTAAAGTAGCGCAGGATCCCCTCGAACATGTTGTCCCAGCCGGTAACGTGGCTGCCGACGAAGCTCGGCGTGTGCGCGAACGGGACCGGGTAATCCTCGGGGACATGCTTGTTCGCCTTCGCGTTGTTGATGAAGGCGTTCAAGTCGTCGCCGATGACCTCGGCCATGCAGGTCGTGCTCACGGCAATCATCTCGGGCTGGTAGATCGCCTTGGCGTTCTCCAGTCCGGCGAACATGTTCTTCTGGCCGCCGAAGACCGCCGCGTCCTCGGTCATCGAGTCGGAGACGCAGGAGATCGGTTCCTTAAAATGGCGGTTGAAGTAGGTCCGGAAGTACGCGACGCATCCCTGGGAACCGTGGACGTAGGGCATCGTCTTCTCGAACCCGAGTGCACACAGCACCGCGCCGAGCGGCTGGCAGGCCTTGGCGGGGTTGACCGTCAGGGCCTCGCGCTTGAAGTTCAGCTCCTTGTACTCCTCGGTGGTCGTCCACTCGAAGACCTTGGCGATCTTCTCGGCGTCGTGCGCCTCTTCGTACAGCGCCTTCTTCCGGGCAAGATTGTCCTTGTATTCGTCGTCCCGGAAGAGGGGGTAGCTGGGCTTGATGTTCTCGACTTGCTGGCTCATGTTCGCAATCTCCCGATGGGGATGCCGGCGGGTTTCGGGGGCGGGGGCGGGTCAGCTTTTCCAGGGGGGCCGGATCTGACTCCAGCACGGGTTGTTCAGGGTCATGTCCATGTCGCGGGCGAAGATCGCGAAGCCGTCGTAGCCGTGGTAGGGGCCCGAGTAGTCCCACGAGTGCATCTGCCGGAAGGGGATGCCCATCTTCTGGAAGATGTACTTCTCCTTGATCCCGGAGCCGATGAGGTCGGGCTTGATCTTCTTGACGAACTCCTCGAACTCGTAGCCGGTCACGTCGTCGTAGAGCAGGGTCGCGTTGCCCATTTCCTTGAGCGTGCGGTCGTAGTCGTCGTTGTGGCCGAACTCGTAGCCGGTGCCGACGACTTCCATGCCGAGGTCTTCATACGCGCCGATGACGTGCCGGGGGCGCAGGCCGCCGACGAAGAGCATAACCCGCTTCCCTTCGAGCCGGGGCCGGTAGCGGGCGATGACCGACTCGTATTCGGCCTTGTAACGCTCGATGACGCGCTCAGCACCTTCCTTGATGGTGTCGTCGAACTGCGCTGCGATGGTGCGGAGCGACTCGGCGATCTTGGTCGGGCCGAAGAAGTTGTACTCGAGCCATGGGATGCCGAACTTCTCTTCCATGTGCCGCGAGATGTAGTTCATCGAGCGGTAGCAATGCAGGAGGTTGAGCTTGGCCTTGGGCGTGTTCTCGAGCTCGGCCAGGGTGCCGTCGCCCGACCACTGCGCGATCACGCGGAGACCCATTTCGTCGAGCAAGGTACGCGACGACCAGGCGTCCCCGCCGATGTTGTAGTCGCCGATGACCGCCACGTCGTAGGGAGACGGTTCGAAGGTCGTCGGCCGGTTCTCGACGCCGTCCTTGAAGACGTGGTCGCGGATCGAGTCGTTGGCGATGTGGTGGCCCAGCGACTGGGAGACGCCGCGGAATCCCTCGCAGCGCACCGGTACGACGACCTTGCCGATGTCCTTCGACTTCTTCTTCGAGACCGCTTCGATGTCATCGCCGATCAGCCCGATCGGGCATTCCGACTGGACCGAGATCCCTTTGTGGAGCGGGAAGAGCGTCTCGATCTCGTCGATCAGGGCGGCAAGTTTCTTGTCGCCGCCGAACACGATGTCCTTCTCCTGAAAGTCGGAGGTGAAGTTCATCGTGACGAACGTGTTGACACCGGTCGTGCCGATGTAATAGTTCCGCCGGCCTGCCCGCGAATACTGGCCGCAGCCGACGGGGCCGTGCGAGATGTGGATCATGTCCTTGATCGGGCCCCACACGACCCCCTTCGACCCGGCGTAGGCACAGCCGCGGATCGTCATGACGCCGGGGAGCGACTTCTTGTTCGACGTGATGCACTTCTTCGACTGCTCGAGCTCGGGGTTGTTCGGGGAGAGGTGCTTCGCGCGGTCCTTGCGGGCCTCTTCCGGGTAGATCTCAAGCACTTCTTGAATGAGTGCTTCGGTTTCTTCTCGAGTCATCACAGACATGGCTGGCTCCCGCGAATGATGGTGTGGAGGGACGAGCAGAGGACACAGGCGCGTGCTCACGGCGAGCCCGCGTCCTCTGCCGGCCGGCCGAGCCCTTGGGGAGAAGGGCTGACGGTCGATGCCGGCTGGCAGGGCGAGGGGGGATAAGAATGCCCGATCAGTTGATGCCGACGACGCACATCTCGGCTTCCTCGATCGCCTTCTTGCCGATGACGCTCTCGTCTTCCTCGTCGAGGATGCCGAACTTCATCAGCAGTTCCTCGAGCTGGTCCATGGTGATCGGGGTGGGGATGGTGAGCTTGGTGTTGGTCTCGATCTTCTTGGCCAGCGCCCGGTACTCGTCGGCCTGCTTGGCCGTGGGGTCGTACTCGATGACGGTCATGCGGCGGATTTCGGCCCGTTGCACGACGTTGTCGCGGGGGATGAAGTGGATCATCTGCGTGCCGAGCGCGTCGGCCAGGGCCTCGATCAGGTCGGCCTCGCGGGCGGTGTTGCGCGAGTTGCAGATCAGGCCGCCCAGGCGGACGCCGCCCGAGTTGGCGTACTTGACGATGCCCTTGGCGATGTTGTTGGCCGCGTACATCGCCATCATCTCGCCGGACACGACGATGTAGATCTCTTGCGCTTTCTTCTCGCGGATCGGCATCGCGAAGCCGCCGCAGACGACGTCGCCGAGGACGTCATAGAACACGAAGTTCAGGTCCTTGTCGTAAGCGCCTTCTTCCTCGAGGAAGTTGATTGCGGTAATGACGCCGCGGCCCGCGCAGCCGACGCCCGGTTCCGGGCCGCCCGACTCGACGCACTTGACCTTGCCGTAGCCGACCTTCATGACCATCTCGAGTTCGAGATCCTCGACACCGCCGGCCTCGGCGGCCAGGGCCATGATCGTGTTCTGGGCCTTCTCATGAAGCATCAGGCGGGTCGAGTCGGCTTTGGGGTCGCAGCCGACGATCAGGACGTTCTGCCCCTGTTCAGCCAACGCGGCGACCAGGTTCTGGGTGGTCGTCGACTTGCCGATGCCACCCTTGCCGTAGATCGCACATTGACGCAACTTGGCCATCGTTGATGTCTCCTTGTCATCGAGCGTGGTTTATTGTTTGACGACGCTTTCCTCTGCACCCGACCCCCATAAGGCAAGGGTCGTGCCAATGCTCACGGAGACGAGGATAGCCAGGGGGGAATCCCTTCCGCAGGCTGAAAAACGCGTGCGTTTCCGGCGATTTCCCCGTCGGGCCGGTGGCTTTGTCTGTGTTGGGTCTGTCAGGGTCCGGACAGACCTTGTCGGCTTCACGACGTGGGCTCCATGTCGGATCGCCTCAATCGCCGTCGTCCGTGCGCCTCGGGGCGGCGCGCAGAGGATCCGTTGGCCCAGGCCACCCTGCCGGGCGTACCGGTACGTCGATCGTGTTTCGAACGCCGTGTAGGAAGTACCTGGCGTGGCTTCGCATCCCCCGGCACGTGGGTTGCCTCAATCGAAGCCGTGTAGGTGACCGACTCGAACGTGAGGCGTTTGCGAAAAGCATCTCTGACGGAGGAGAACTCTGCGATGTCAAGCGGGCAACTGGAGGAGATTCTCGAGGGTGTCCGAACCGGGAAGATCGTCCCTTACCTCGGGCCCGGTGTCCTGGCCGACGTGACGAGCGCGGTCGATGGGAGTCCGATCCCTGCGGAGGACGAAGCGCTGATCTTGGCGATGAACGGGGGCCAACCCCTCAATCGGAAGTTGATGGAGGAGTTCCCGCGGGCGGCCATGCATCTCGAACTGAAGAAGGGCCGCAAGTTCCTCACGAACTTCCTTTTCAACCTCTACGACACGACGCGTTGGACCGGTGGTGCCGTTCACGAGTGGCTGGCCGCGCTCGGGCTGCCCTATGTCATCGACACCAACCGCGATCTCCGCTTGCAGGACCTCTATGCCAACCGGCCCCACACGCTGGTCGCCGGAATCGCCCGGATCGCCGGCACCGATTACCGCTTTCGTCTCTGGGAGCACGACGGGGCCGAGTACCGCGCGATCGACCTCGACGCGGTCAACTCGGCTCTGCCTGTCCTCTTCAAGCCGCTCGGCACACCCCGGCCCGATGCGACCTACATCGCCTCGGACGCCGATTTCGTCGATTACATCACCGAGCTGATGGGCGGCTTCGCCGTGCCCCACTTCGTCAAGCAAAGCCGGCAGGACAAGCGCTACCTCGTCATGGGCCTGCGCCTGACGCGGGACACCCAGCGCATGATTTTGTCCGACCTCATCGTCGACGCGGCGTCGCCCGCGGGCTGGGTCCTGATTGCGAACCCGACCGCGAAAGAACGCCGCTATTGCGAATCGAAAAACCTCGAGATCGTCGAGTGCGGGATCGGCGACCTGCTCGCGGCGGCCGCGAGCCAGTCGATCTCGTAGACCTGGTCAGCCTGCGCAAGAGTTGCCCGCGAGGGAGCTTGCTGTTCACCTCTCCCTGGGAGAGTTCGGCCGCAAAGCGGCCAGGTGAGGGCGCCGTGTGGACCCGTGTCCTAGTTCGCCCTCACCCGGCCGCTTTGCGGCCGACCTCTGCCGGGGGGGAGAGGATTGCGGATCATATCGCGTTGTCGCGGTGATCAGTCGTCGACAGCGATGATCACGTTCGACGCCTTGATCACCGCATAAGCTGCAATGCCGGCCTTCAGGCCAAGGTCGGCCACTGCCTCATTGGTGATGATCGACACGATGTGGGCGCCGTCGGCGATCTCGATGACCACTTCGCTGTTGACCGAACCGGGGATGATTTTCAGGATGGTCCCCTTCAACGTGTTTCGCGCGGAGAGCTTCACGATCGAGTTCCTCCAGGTAGCCTGAATCCGGGAATCGAGAACTCGCTGAGGGCGAGCGGCGATCCCCAGTCGCCGCCCATTGTATCCCGCGACCCGTGTCCTCTCGATGGGTAACCGGGAGGTGACTCATCGTGCGCGGTACATGGCAAGCGCTTCTTCCATCTTGTCGGGAGGAATGCCTGTCAAGGAGCCGGGTGGGTTGAGCGGCTCGCCTCGACGGACGATCGCCCCTTCGATGGGGCAGATGGTCGCGCACTGTGGATCGTCGTACGACCCGTCGCACTCGGTGCAAGTCTTGGCATCGATGACGAAATGCGTCTTCGTCCTGGGCCGGAAGATCGAAGCGGTTGGGCAGACGTCGACGCAGGCCCAGCAGTTGACGCACTTGTCGTTGATCTTGAGCGCCATCGGTCGGTCCTTTCGTCCGGGCTCAGCCGGCCTTGAACTGGCTCGCGCGGCTGGCGAGCCGGCCCGATTCGTACATCTCGCGGTAGACGGCAGCAACCGCCTTCTCGATCGGCTCCATGCCATGCTCGCCGTTGGGCTGGATGCCGGCCGCCTCGAGGATCGCCCACGGCTCGTACCCGACCTTCGAGCAGAGTACGGCCTCGCAGCCCGCCAGGGCCCGAATGATCTGGTCGAGGGCCGTCTCGGCCTCGCCGCACGTATCGCCCCCCGTGCAGTACAGGTCGGTCTTACGGTGGCCGATGAACCGGACACCCTCGGGCGAGGCCTCATAGACCATGAACTCGCGTGCGTGGCCGAAGTGCTCGTTGATGACACCCCCGCCCTTGGACGCGATGGCCATGAGGACCGGTCGCGTGCCGGCGGGAACCGTCTGGGCGGCCTGGGCGGCCGCGCTCGCCTCAGCGCGCTGCTTGGACTGCGACTCGAGCTCTTCGCGGATCGCCTCGTGGATCACGGCCCGCTTCTCCATCGCGGCCGAATAGTCGATGTTCATCGCATCGATCTTGTCGAGCGTGAATTCCGCGCCCCGGTCCTCGCCCAGGAGCCCGACGGCATCGGCACGGCATTGCCGGCAATGCCGCATCATGTTCATGTCGCCCGAGCACTTGTCCTGCAAGTTCTGGAGCTCGGCCGGCGTCGGCCCGCGCTGGCCCATCACGCCGAAGAACGTGCCGTGCTCCGCCTCGGCAATCAGGGGCATCACGTTGTGCAGGAACGCCCCCTTTTGCTTCACGACCTTACTCACCTCAACGAGGTGATCGTCGTTGACGCCCGGGATCATCACCGAGTTCACCTTGACCAGGATGTCGCGCTCGGCCAGCATCTCGAGCCCTTGCTGCTGCCGCTCAATCAGGATCTTGGCCGCCGCGCGCCCCCGGACCCGTTTGTGCCGCCAGAAGACCCAGGGGTAGATCTCCTTCCCGACCTCGGGATCGAGGCAATTGATGGTGATCGTGACGTGCTCGATGTTGGCGTGGGCCAGCTCGTCGATGCTGTCGGGCAAGGCGAGGCCGTTGGTCGACACGCAGAGCTTGATGTCGGGTGCCTGCGCCGCGAGCATCCGGAACGTGGCGAAGGTGCGCTCGGGGTTACCGAGGGGGTCTCCGGGACCGGCGATGCCGAGCACCGTCATCTGCGGGATCGTCGCAGCGACGGCGAGCGTCTTCTTCACGGCCTGCTCAGGGGTCAGGAGCTCCGAGACGACACCCGGTCGCGACTCGTTGGCGCAGTCGTACTTGCGGTTGCAGTAGTGGCACTGGATGTTGCACGCTGGGGCCACGGCCACGTGCATGCGGGCGAAGTGGTGGTGGGCCTGCTCCGAATAGCAGGGGTGGTTGTAGACCCGTGCTCGTATCGATTCCGGGAGATGGTTGAGCTGGTCGTCCGTGCTCCCGCAGGAGCTCGCCGCACAGCCCCCCTTGGGCTTCGCGACGTCTTCCTGGCCCAGGACAGTCAGTTGCATCGATCGGTCCCTCCGAGTTGGCTCTCGGCGCGCGGTTCCCTGGCGAGGTCCCTTGAGAGGTCGCATCCCCCAAGAGCAAGCGTTGTACCGTTGGCCGTACTCGGCGGTATCACCGAAAAAACGAGTTTGCGCTCGCGATTTCCGCGACGAGCGGATGCCCCAATTGCGCCGATCTGTCGGGAAACCGACACTCGCGGCGGGGCATTGGACTCAAAGCGACAGGTTGGCGCCGCCTGCGCCTGCCGCGACGGAGGTGCTGTATGACGAGCTCAGTGCCGTCGGCCGGCGGCGGTTAACAGCGTCGGCTCCCCGACGGTCACGGCAAACTCGGTGGGTTGCTCGTCCCTGGCTGTTGTTCAGAGGTTGCCCCCATGAAATCTACCGAACGTTTGCGCCGACAAGAGTGCCGTGAGGAACGCCGCGAGCGCCAGGACGACCACGTGCCTCGTCTGGCGCAGCTCGAAACGGCCAACGCGGGCTACCAGTATGTAAGCCACAACCAGGTTGAACATTCCCCACAGGACGTTGACCGTCGACGATGACAAGCCCTGTCCGGGTGGCGTTGCGAATGGGCTCTGGAATGGGCTGCCCGACATGCCGTTCACCAGGTGCGGGATTGTGTTTGCGAGGAAAACTCCACCGAAGAAGTAAGCAATCAAATGGTACCAGCGCGTCTCTGTCGGCATGAGACATCCAACCTTGTTCGTGTTCTAGTGTTTGGTAATTTCGTGCGATGGCTTTGACTCGCTAGGCGCGCCGGGCGACGGCCATCGTGATCGCCCGCGGTAACATGAGGCGAGCCTCGCGAAATCAGTTTATGAGGAGAACCTCGCAAATGTCAAGTTCAAGGGAGAAAATCACGGCCCGCGCTCCGCAGCGAGAGCGTGGCAAGCAGCGAGTCGCCGCGCTCCTGGAGGCAGCCGTTTCCTTGCCCGCTCCAGCAACCTTGAGCGATGAAAGGTGGGTCTTGGCGATGAATCCGATCCGTCCGGGTTCTGTTACACCCGGAATTCACGGCGGGCGGTGCCCCGTCTTCTGGCAGGGCGCGGCGCGGACGGAGCCGCGCCCTTCCAGGAATTCGGACATGAGGCCGGAAAGTGGCAGCGCACGAAGGTATGCAACTCACCCCCCGTGCCTTCTTGCGAGGGGCGGGGGCAGACGACGTGGGCGTCGCTACGCCGTCTCCGGTAGGGCGATGGCCTCGGATCAGTCGCCGAATACCAGGACGACGAATGACCCGGGCACGTATCTGCGCCGACCACTCTTCTGCGTCGCCGGCTTGTCGGCGGGGGCCGGGGTCGGGTCGGGGGTGGCGGCGGACAGATAGAGGCGGTGCGTCTTGGGGTCAAGGGCGATCGTCTTTGCGCTCACCTGGGTCTTGACCGTACCGGCGACTTCGTACCGGCCCGGCGATTGTTCGCGGATGATGGTCAGAGTCCCGTCGCCACCGCCCGGGGCAAAGATCAGCCCGGTCTCGGCGTCGAAGATACAGCCGTCGGGGCCCGTGCCGATCGCGAGCGACTGGACGACCTTGCCACTGTCGGCGTCCATGACGACCAGTTTCCGGTTGGCACAGGTGCTGAAGAGCTTCCGTTGCTTGGGGTCGAAGGCCAGGCCGGTCGGTTCCTCGCCGGGGGCGAGCGGGAAGCGCTTGAGGACCTTCAGGGTCCTCGCGTCGAACTCGACGACCTCGCTGGTGTCCTCCATGTTCACGAAGACGTGCCCCTTCTCGTCGGAGACGGCCAACTCAGGCACGCCCCCCAGCGAGATGGTGCCGACGGCCTTCATCCCGTCCGGGTCGATCGCGGTGGTGTCGTTGGTGCCGTGGTTGAACGTGAAGACCCGGCGGCTGACCGGCTCGAAGTGGATGATGTCGGGGCGCCCGTTGGCCTTGACCTTGCCCAGGGTCTTGAGGGTCTTCATGTCGAAGACCGTCACGCTCGAGTCGCCGCCGTTGCTGGTGAACCCTCGGTTCAGATCGGGCACGAAGGCGACGCCGTGAACGCCGGGGGTGTCGGCGATCTCGCCGACGACCTCCTCACTGGCGAGGTCAACGACGACCACACGGGTGCCCCGCGTGACGAAGAGCCGCCGGTTCACGGCGTCGATTTCGAGGAAGTCCCAGCCTCCCTCGCCGCCGATCGCGATCTTGTGGATTTTTTCGTAGCGGTCCTTGGGGTCCTGCGCCCCGGCCGGCGGGATCGGGACGAGCAGCAATGCCGCTGTCAGCAAGAGGCCGAGCCGTACCGTCATGGTCATTCCCTCTGTGCGTGGTGGAGCAGATCAGTGCAATCGATTGGTCTTCGGGGGCGTCAAGGTGGGACACGTCGCTTCGTTTTAACGGCCCGGGACCGATCGGCATCCGGCAGGTCGAACTGGATCGCTGCCATACCACGGGCCGGCGGCGTTTTGCGCTGAGATGGCCGGCAGGTTCCAACTCGACGAACGTCGCCGGCCCGTTCCTTGGTCCCAGGGACGCGCGAAGTGCGCGACGGTCCAACCGGAAGACACGCCGGCGGCTACGGGGCGGGCGAAGGCCCGGTTCGCAAACCAGCGCCCGGCTGTCGCCCGCACGCCGTAGCCCGCCGTCCTCATTTCGTGATGACGAAGCTGTCGACCTCATAGCCTTCAGCAGTGAGCTGCCGGAGCGTGAGGGTCGAGCCGTCGATTTCGGTGACGGTGAGCGAATGGTCCTTGGAAATGTGCTTGAACGTGAACTCCTGCCAGGAGGCCGGGTCGTCCTGTTGCTCGGGGTTGTAGAGGTGCTGCCCGCCGGCCCCGCTCACGACATAGATCACGCCTTCGGGGGTCGTGTCGGACTTGCCGTTGAATTTCTTGTCGAGGGTCCACTTGCCGTCGACGCGCCGGGCCTTGGAGAGCTTGCCGTCCGGGCCGACGGTCGGCTTGGCGCCGTTCTCCTTGGCGGGGACGAACGTCATCGGATAGGTTCGCTGATAGTTGTGCACATGACCGTTGAATACCAGGTCGACCTTGCCGGCTTCGAAAATTGGCGAGAGGATTCGCATGTATTGCTCATCGAAGTGGGACTTCGAGGAGGAGAAGCCGGGCTGGTGGAAGCTGACGAACCGCCAGGTGGCGCCCTTCGCGTCGGCAAGGTCCTTGGCGACCCAGTCCTGAAGTTCGCGGTTGGTCCAGTCGACGGTCGCGTTGGCGTCGAGGACCGTCCAGTGGGCGTTCCCGTAGTCCATCGAGTAATTCGCCATCCGGGGAAACGCCTTGCCTGCGCCCGCGAGAAACGCCTTCTTGGTCTCCTCGGGACCCACGACCGGGGCGACCAGCGGGCTTCCCTCGGCCGCGACCGGACCGTTCAGCGGCTGGAACCAGTAGTAGAAATAGGCCAGGCCATCCGGGGTTTTGCCCAGGTCGCGTGAGGCGATGTCATGGTTGCCCGGGGCCGCGAGGAAGAGGGTGGAGCGGAGCAATGGGGCGCCTTCCGAAGGAGACGCCGTGTCCGCGTTGTAGACCGGCCAGAAGTTCGTGCGGTACTCGGAGATCAGGCCTTTGCCGTAGACGATGTCTCCGGTGATCATGACGTAGTGGGGCTTCGCGAGGAACGCCCGGTACGCGATCGCTTTCTGCTCCGGCGTATTGGCCCCGCAATCGCCGAAGACGACGAACCGCTGCTTCTGGTCGGCCGGCCTGGGAGCGCGCCCCTCGGCCTCGAAGACGACCTTGCTGTCCTGGCGAATCCGATAGCCGAACTTCTTGCCCGGTGCCAGGCCCGTCAACGAGAGGTGATAGACGCGATGCGGCTCGATGGTCGGCACGTCGATGCGGACGGCCGACGGGGCCTTGGCCACGGGCTGCCAGGGGCCATCGGCGACTGCGCGAGTTTCCACGGACCACGTGGAGTCGGAATCGACCGCGTGCCACATCAGGACCACCTTGCCCGCCGCCACGCTGTGGCCCGGTTGCAGGTAGGGCTTGACCAGAAACGGCCCCTCCGGCGCCTTGACTTCGGCCTTCGGCGCTTTGGCGGACGCGTTCTGGGGCGCGCTTGCGTTGGTCTTGGGTGCCGACTCCTGGGCCTGGACGAGGGCCGAACAGCAGACGAGCGGCCAGGTGGCGGCCTTGAGCGTGCGAGAAACGTTCATCATGCGGGCTCCGGGTGGTTGGGAACGAAACGCGAACGGTGCAACGAGTGATCCTCGACGGCGCTAAGCGAGGATATCGGTCAGGACTTCACCATAAACGTCGGTAAGCCGGAAATCGCGGCCTGAGTAGCGGTAGCTCAACCGCGTATGGTCGATTCCCGCCAGGTGAAGGAGCGTGGCGTGGAGGTCGTGGATGTGGGATTTGTGCTCCGCGACGGTCATGCCGTGTTCGTCGGTGGCGCCGTAGCTCATTCCGCCGCGGACGCCGCCGCCGGCCAGCCAGACCGTGAACCCGTCGGACTGGTGGTCGCGGCCGTTGCCGCCGCGGCTCATTGGGGTACGGCCGAATTCGCCCCCGTAAAGCACGACGGTGTCTTCGAGTAGCCCGCGCGCCTGTAGGTCGGACAGGAGCGCGGCGATCGGCCGGTCGATCGCGGTGCACGAGTCGGTCATTCGCTTCTTGAGGTCGCGGTGGTGGTCCCAACCGACGCTTGTGATCTCGACGAAACGGATGCCCGACTCCACCGCGCGGCGGGCGGTGAGGCACTGGCGGCCGAAGTCGTCGGTGGGCTTGGTGCCCACGCCGTAAAGGTCGAGCGTGGCGCGTGTTTCGCTTCCGAGGTCCATCAACCGAGGCAGTGCGTGCTGCATCTGGAACGCCAGCTCGTAAGAGCGGATGACCTCGTTGAGCTCGGCGTCGGACGCGGCCGTACGGGGCTGAGCGCCGTCCAGGTCGTCGAGAAGATCGAGCTGCCGGCGCTGCGCGGCCTCGCCCCAGCGGGGATTGGACAGGGCGCCGAGCCGGGCGGAGGCGATCGGCTGCCCCTCGGCCCCGATCCGAGTCGCCTGGTATCGCGACGGCAGGAACGCGCTGCCGTAGTTCTGCACCCCGCCGTCCCGGTTGACCGGACTGAGCACCAAGTAACCCGGCAGGTTCTCCGCTTCGGAGCCGAGCCCGTAGGTCATCCACGCGCCGACCGACGGCCTGGGGAACCGGAAGCTCCCGGTATGCATCTGGAGCACAGCCTGGGAGTGGTTCGGGACGTCGGTCGTCATGCCCTTCACGAAGCAGAGCGTGTCGGCGTGCCTCGCAAGGTGTGGATAGAGTTCCGAGATCCACTGCCCCGAGGCGCCGTGCCGCTCGAACTTGAAGGGCGTGCCGACATACTTGCTCAAGTCGCCGCTGTCGGGACTCACTAGCTTGTCGTGATCCTGAACGAGCCTGGGCTTGTAGTCGAAGGTGTCGAGGTGCGACGGCGCACCCTGGAGGTAGATGAAAATGAATCGCTTCGCCTTCGGTGCGAAGTGGGGAACGATCGACCGGGGCGACGCAGCACGGGCGCGCTCCTCGGTGAGCAAGCTCGCCAGCGCCAGGGAGCCGAACCCGCACGACGCGGAGCGGAGCCAGTCGCGGCGCGAAACGGTGGGAAACAGGTCGTCGGTCATGGAGCCTCCGAGAACTGGGAAGTCAACGCGGCACAGCGAAACAGCCGGACGCGCGGGTTGATGAGGATCGGTCGGTCCCCGCGGCCCGGCAGAGGCCGGGCCGGGAGACTCCGGAATCAGAAGATGAACCGGAATTCGGGGAGGGCCATGAGCGCTTGCGCGAAGCTGGTCCAGGAGGACAGCCGCCCGGCTTCGATGCCCGTCTGCGCATTGCGGCCCCAGTCCTTGCCGGTCGGGGCCAGGTATTTCGTCACACGGGCAAGCTCTGCCGGGCTGGGACGACGGGAGAGCATAATCAGAAACGCCCGCTCGATCCGGGCCGTGTCGTCGACGGCCGCGCCGGCAAGCAAACCGCGCGCGAAATGCTCGGCTTGCTCGATCACGAACGCGCTGTTGAGCACGTAGAGACCCTGTGACGGACTGGTCGTCGCGTCCCGTCGGCCCACGATCAAGTTGGGATCGGCCACGTCGAAAGCCGCCATCGGCTCGGTCGGCTTGTTGCGCACGACGGGTAGGTAGACGCTTCGCACCCGTGCGAGGACCTCGAGCGGCGTGAAGTCGGTCACGGGCTTGAGGTCCGTGGTGCGCCGGTTCAGCTCCTGGACGCCCAGGGCGATGGCCGGAGAGGCGACCGGGCGTGACCGTTCGAGCCGGCCCGAGGCGGCAAGCATCGCGTCGCGCAGCGCCTCGGCGTCGAGCCGCTTGCGGTTCCAGCGCCAGAGCAGGGCGTTGTTCTCGTCGCGCGACTGATTGGACGAGTCGTCCCATTCGGCAACCGCATAGGTCCGGCTCAACGCCAGCGTGCGGATCATGCGCTTCATCGACCAGCCGTCGGCGACAAAGCGTGTCGCGAGGTGGTCGAGCAGCTCGGGATGGGTCGGCCTGGCGCCTTGCGAGCCGAAGTCGTCAACTGTCGCGACGATTCCAGCTCCAAAGAGCTTTGACCACAGACGGTTGACGATCACCCGCGCCGTCAACGGGTTGTCGGGACGTGTGAGCCAGGCGGCGAGCTCGCGGCGGCCGCTCCCTTTCGGGTCGGGGCGCGGGTCGTCGGGGCGCGCCAGCAGGGTCAGGTATCCGCGCGGTACGCTCGGGCCGATCAGGTCGACCTCGCCGCGATAGCGTACCGATGCGTCGGCCGGCTTCGCTCGGTCGACGAGGCCCGCGACCATCGTGTGTGCCGTGAGCCGCGCCAGGGCCGACTTCTTTTCGTCCTGGATCGTGGCGAGCGCTCGAACCTCCTGGTCCATCGCCTTGATCTGGTCCTCGGTCGCGAGGGCCTGGGGCAAGAACTCCTTCGAATCGGAGGCTGCCAGCTTTGTCAACCGTTGGACCTCCAGCGCCTGCTGTTGCAGGCTCGTGAGCTGCTTACGACGGTCTGCCCAGGCCCTCTCCGCCTTGTTCGCGGCGGCGGTCGCGAGGCGGATCGCCTCGGATCGGTCGTTCGGGGCCGTGGCCAGCGCGATGAGCCGATTGGTCTCGCCGCCGCTGCGCTGGCGATTGATCAGGCCGTCGCGGGTCTCGCTGCTGCGCAGGATGCCGGCGAGTGCGTAGTAGTCGGTCATCGGGACCGGGTCGTACTTGTGGTCGTGACAGCGGGCGCAGCTCACCGTCAGACCGAGCACGCCGCGGCCGATATTGTCGATCTGCTCGTCGACCACGTTGAGCAGGTAGAGCTCGCGGACCCGCTCGTCGACGACCTTGGGAACCAGGGCGAGGAACCCGGTGGCGATCGTTTGCGCGTCGGCTTCGGCCGGAGCGGTCGCGGGTTCGAGGTCGCCGGCCACCTGAAGCCGGACGAACCGGTCGTAGGGCATGTCGGCGTTGAAGGCGTCGATGACCCAGTCGCGATAGCGCCAGGCCTGCGGGTAGAGGAAGTTCTTCTCACTGCCGGAACTCTCCGCGAAGCGGGCGACGTCCATCCAGTGCCTGCCCCAGCGCTCGCCGAAGGCGGGGGAGGCGAGCAAGCGATCGACGACGGCCGCGCGTGCCGCGGGCGAATCATCGCGCAAGATCGCCTCGACTTGTTCGGGCGTTGGAGGCAAACCGACGAGGTCGAAGGCGACGCGACGGAGCCACACACCCGGCGGAGCATCCGGTCCAGGCCGGACGCCGGCGGCCTCCTGCCTTGCCAGGACGAAGCGGTCGATCGCCCCGCGGGGCCAGCCGGCGTCCCGGACCTTGGGTGGAACCACGGCCTTCGGCGTGGTGTACGCCCAGGCCTTGCGCGCCGCCGCGAAGTCGATCGTGGCGGCGGCCACCATCTCCTTGGCCGAATCCTCACGCGGGTCGGGAGCCCCCATCTTGATCCATTGGGCGAAGTCGGCGATGGTCTCCTCGGGCAGCTTGCCGGCGGGGGGCATCGACGGCCCCTTGTACCGCATCGCCGTCAGGAGAAGACTCTCTTCGGGGTTTTCGAGATCGATCGGCGATCCCGAGCTTCCCCCCGTCCGCAGCCGGGCCTTGTTATCGAGCTTGAGGCCCCCCTTGCCCTGGGCCGGCCCCCCGTGGCAGGTGTAGCAACGCTGCGCGAGCACCGGGCGAATCTTCGCCTCGAAGAAGGCGGTCCCCTCGGCCGACGATGCCTCCGCCCCTAAAACCCGAGGCAACGTCGCAGTGGCCAGGAGCGCGACGGCGACGATAACCGTCGCCGTGGCGCTCCGCATTGACTGACGATGAATCGCAGCCATTCAGGTCGGTCTCCTGAGACTGAGGTGTTGTGTTGCGAGAGTCTGCGTTCCTCGGCCAACTCGCCGAGTTGCGTCTTGCGGACGCTGCATGTCGTTCTTGAGTTACCGGCCGGGGTTGCCGTGGTGCGGTCACCCTGTCAGAACGAGTCGGCCGAGATCACTTCCCCGCTGGCGATCGTCCCGAGCGCGCGCCACGTCAGGCCGTCGACGCTGCTCTTGATGAACCGAACCGAGCCATCGGCCAGCAGGACGTTGACGCCGCCGGGGTGGTAGCTGTCGGCCGTCAGGGCCGCGTACGTGTAGCCTCCCTGGTTCTCATCGTTGGTGACGAGGTCGACCGGGTTCGGGAAACCGGGAATAAAGACCTGGGTGTTCGGTGTCAGCGCGGTCGTAAGGCCGTTGGAGAAGACCTTGCCGTTGGCCCATTTCTGGTGGGCCGCCTGCTGTTCCTGGCACCCGGAAGCCAGCGACTGGATCAGCGCGGGGGATTGCGTGGTGTCGGGGAAGCTGGTGGGTGTCATCCCGCCGTTCGAGCTACATTTGCGGAGCTGCCAGCGCATGGTCAGCGTTTCGGCATAGAGCATCGAGTTGCTCAGGCCGTCCGTGAACTGCGCCCAGCTCCTGGAGTAATTCGGAGTGAAGGCGCTCCGATTCTGGGGACCACCATACCCCCAGACATACCAGTCCCCCTCGAGGTTGCCGTAGCTGGTGGTCCCCTCGTTCCCCCCCTTCCCATCCGGGAGCGACACCGCGCCTGGATCGCTCGGGCAATGGAGCATGGCGAGCGAGACCTCGGACGCGGTCAAGTTCGACGGATCGTCGTACGTCATGGTGAAGTTGATCGCCGCGTACATGGGACCCAACTCGATGAACGGAGCGATCCGCGCGAGCACGCTCCACTCCGACTTGTAGATCGTCGTCGCCGTCGAGGTCGGGCTGGCGAACGTCTGGATGTAGCAGGGCGGCAGGGCGCCGTTGGCGTCCACGTAATTGTGCAGGGCCAGGCCGATCTGCTTCAGGTTGTTGGTGCACTGAATGCGCCTCGCCGCCTCGCGGGCGGCTTGCACGGCCGGCAGGAGCAGGCCGATGAGGACTGCGATGATCGCGATCACTACCAGGAGTTCGATCAGCGTAAAGCCGTTCCGTCTCATGGTCGCCTCGGTGGACAGGGTCATGGTTGGGGTCCCGAACGATCTGCGTGGACCGATCCTAGACGGAAGGGTGAGCCCGCCGAAGTGAATAGCCGGCAAAGGTTCAAAGAATGCAAACTACATTCTCTAAAAGTGTCTTTAGCCTTTGCCAAACACGAATCGTTTCCTGAACTTAGTCGGCCGCGCTGGCTTCGCGCCGGTGCGGACCCGACGCGAGATTAAAGGATTTCTTCCCCGCGATGCCGGGCCGGAAGGCTCACGGACGGGCGCGAACCAACGCCCGGCGCGGGTCGTGGACGCGCCCTCGCCCTCGCGGTCCCGACTCAGGACCGTTCACAACGAGCGGGAAGCGGAATCCGGCGGCGTGACCAGGACCAAGAACCGATCACTGACAAGGATTCGCATCCTGAACAGGACGATTGCAAAGTCGCAGAGCGAGAGTCTCCGGCGCGTTGGGTGGCGCGCCCGAAGTCTTCGACGGGCGTGGTCGACCCACCAAAGAGGTGCGCCATGCCCGTCGCAGACTCCGGGCGTGCCACCCAGATCAGTTCACAA
>JARLIH010000111.1 GCA_031291845.1 Isosphaeraceae bacterium
CCAAGCCCAACTTTTCAACGGCCCAGCCTCGCCCTCCTAAAGAATTCGCGTATGGTCCCGAAAATGAAACGGGTCTGGCGCCACGGGAGGTTCCTCGTTCCCACGCGCCGTGCGGGAACGAGAGCCCCCGCCTACCGCCGGGCAAGTAGGGTGCGTTTCCGAGTTTAACGAGACAACAAATATAAATATGTGATGACAAGTATTCGCGCCCCGGCGCAGGCGTTGCACCTCGCCCCGTTTCGTGCTTTGATTCGTAAAAGGCGGTGTACGCCTCATTGCCGAACACGACCGATCGATTCCCGCCCTTGCCGAGTGCGACCCCATGCCTAACGTGACTGTCCCGTTGCGAGAGATCGTCGAATCCGCTGACCCATCCCTCTACAAGGTTCAGACGAAGTCGGACGGGCCGGCAGGTGCGTTGGCGCTGACCGATGAAATGCTGCGCGATTGGCCGTCGGGCGACCTCTTCGGATTGAGCCAGAACGCGGGGATGGGCTGGGATCCCGCGCAGGCAGACCGCGATCCCTTTCTTATCCTCAGCACGCAGGGGGGCCTTCGGGCACCGGACGGGACGCCGATTGCATTGGGGTATCACACCGGGCACTGGGAGATCGGCATTCTCGTGCAGGAGGCGGCCGAGGAGCTACGGGCGCTGGGAGTCGCGCCGTTTGCGGGGATGGTCTCGGACCCCTGTGACGGACGAACGCAGGGGACGGCGGGCATGATGGACAGCCTCCCCTATCGCAACGATGCCGCAATCGTATTTCGGCGCCTCATCCGCTCGCTCCCCAGGCGCAGAGGCGTCCTCGGCGTCGCGACGTGCGACAAGGGACTACCGGCCATGATGCTCGCACTCGCCGGGACGAAGCACCTCCCGGGCGTGCTCGTGCCCGGCGGAGTCACGCTACCGCCGCGCGACGGTGAAGACGCCGGCAAGATCCAGTCCATCGGCGCACGCTATTCGCACGGTGAATTGAGCTTGCCCGAAGCGGCCGAGCTGGGTTGCCGGGCCTGTGCGAGTCCGGGCGGCGGCTGCCAGTTCCTCGGTACCGCCGCCACGTCGCAAGTCGTCGGCGAGGCGCTCGGACTGTCCCTCCCCCATTCGGCGCTCGCGCCTTCGGGGCAGCCGATCTGGCGCGACATGGCCCGGCGATCGGCGCGGGCGCTGGTTGCGTTGGCGAAAAAGGGGCACGCGACGCGCGACATCCTGACGAGCGCTGCGGTCCGGAACGCGATGACCGTCCACGCGGCATTCGGGGGCTCGACCAACCTGCTGCTGCACATTCCCGCCATCGCGTTCGCGGCCGGCTTGCCGCGGCCGACCATCGAGGACTGGCACGCCGTCAACGTCCAGGTGCCCCGGCTCGTCGACGTGCTCCCCAACGGGCCGCGCTACCACCCCACCGTCCGCGCGTTTCTCGCCGGCGGGGTGCCCGAAGTGATGCTCCACTTGCGGGAACTGGGTCTGCTGGACGAAACCGTCGCGACCACTGCGGGCGAGCCTCTCGGTCGCGTCCTCGACTGGTGGCGCGGCAGCGAGCGGCGCGCGCGGCTGAAGGAACGGCTTTTCGACCAAGACGGCGTCGACCCCGACGATGTGATCATGACGCCCGTCCGAGCGCGCGAGCGCGGCCTTACGAGTACGGTCACATTTCCGCGCGGGAACCTCGCGCCCGAAGGCTCCGTCATCAAGAGCACCGCCATCGACCCGACGGTCGTTGACCCCGACGGCGTTTATCGCAAGACCGGCCCCGCCCGCGTCTTCACGCGCGAACGCGACGCGATCGCCGCCGTGAAAGGGCAGGGGGCCAACCCGCTCAAGCCAGGCGACGTCCTCGTCTTGATCGGCCGGGGACCGATGGGAGCGGGAATGGAAGAGATTTATCAGATCACGTCGGCACTTAAGCACCTTTCTTTCGGCAAGCAGATCGCCGTACTGACCGATGCGCGTTTTTCCGGTGTTTCCACGGGTGCCTGCATCGGGCACGTCGGCCCCGAGGCGCTCGCCGGCGGCCCGGTGGGGAAGGTCCGGGACAACGACTTGATCCGCATCGTCGTCGATCGAGTTCGGCTCGAAGGTTCCGTCGACCTTGTCGGGGCCGACGGCCGCGAGTTCGGCGCGGAGGAGGGGGCGCGAGTCCTGGCGGCGCGCTCGGTTCACCCCTCGCTCTCCCCCGACCCGGAGCTGCCGGACGACACGCGCCTCTGGGCCGCGCTCCAGGCCGTCGGCGGAGGAACGTGGGGCGGCTGCGTCTACGATACCGACGCGATCATCGCGGCCCTGCGGAGAGGAGCCGAAGGCTGAGCGCTCAAGGGCTTGTCAACAGCGCAATCGCTTCATGCGGCTTCGGGTCATCCTCGATTCGAGAGACGCGTTCCCAGATCTCCTGCGCGCGATCGGGACCGAGGACGGGCACGACTAGCCCGTCGAACTTCTGGCGCAGTTGCGCATCGGAGAGTGGGTTCTTATCGTGACCCGGTGGATGGCGCACGGTCGACTGGAGGGTACGACCGTCGCTCAGGGTGACTCGGACGCGGTTCGGGATCGCGGCGGGGTATTCGGCCGTCAGGTTGGCATCCTCGACAACGACGGTACGTTTGACGAGGTCGAGCAACGCGGGGTCGGCAAGCCGGGCCGGTTCGAACTGCCGGGTTGAGACGTCGCCGTCGACGAGCGCGACCGCTGTGCAGTACGGGAGGCTGTGGTCGGCCGTCTCGCGCGTCTTCGGGTGCCACTTTTCGGGGTCTTGACCGATAATTTCGACAGCAGTCCGGAAGGTCGCGATCTCGATCGAACGGATGGACGCGATGTTGGCGATCTGGGGTCGCAACTCGAGGGCGGCGGCGATGGCGGACTGGCTGTGGTATTCGGCGGGCCAGAACTTGATGGATGTCTTGGGAAGCATCCAGTCGGCGGCCTTCGGCCCGCCGAGCTGGGACAACGGGAGCGGCCCAGAAACCTGCTGAATGAACCCCATGTCGCCTTCAAAGAGCGGGGCCGGGCCGGTCATTCCTTCCCGGGCCAGGAGGGCGGCGAACACGCCGTTGCGGGCGGCAAACGCGAACGCGCAGCCTTTCCACATCGACAACTCGCCCGCGCGCGTCAAACGGAGCGCTGTGCCGGTGGTTCCCGCGATCCCGAGCGCGTGCACGGCTTGCTCGTGCGAGAGCCCGAACAGCTTCGCCGCCGCGAGGCTCGTCGAGAGTGAGCCGTAGGTCGTATGGTCCCATCCCCGTGCGCGGATGCTGGCCGCGTCGCACAGCCGGCACTGAATCTCGTAAGCCACGGCCGCCGCGCTGATCCAGTCCTTGCCGGTCGCGCCGGCATGTTCGCCGGCGGCCATCACGGCGGCCCAGTTGTCGCTCGGGTGGGCGGGCTCGAGCGAGAGGTACGTGTCGTTGCAGTCAAGGTAGCGAATGTGGACTCCGTTGGCGAAGGCCGCCCAATCCGCCGTCGAGCGACCGCCGCCGATGAGCGCTCCTCCTGGCGTTCCCTGCTGCGCTGCGGCGACGCGCCGGGCGAACGTCGGCGCGGGCTCACCGAGCGCACCGACAGCGCATGCGAAGGCGTCGAGCAGTCTCCGGCGTGCCTCCGTGACCACAGCGTCGGGAAGGTCTTCGAATCGGGTGCTCAACGCGAACGCCGCGAGGCGTTCGGCCAGGGTTTCGCTCATCGTGAACCTCGTTGCGGCGGCGTGTGTTTCAAGGTGCTCATGATACGCCTTGAGGCACGCCGAGGCAAACGCGCGACCCCATGGGGCTAGCCGCGGCTTCTATTGCCTGACGGCGTTGCCGGGCGCTCCGCCGAGGGCGGCGGAGGCCGGCACGGGAGCGGCGAGCGTATCGAGGTGCTCGAGCAGGATACGGGTCACTTCGCGGATCGCCTCTGGGTTCTTCTGAACGCCGTGATCCTCGGTGCGAACGACGCGTTCCGATCGCAGGCCCTCGATGTCGATGTGCGCGCTGCGATAGGGCACGACGCCGTCGGTCGTGTGTTCGACGCCCTCCGCGCGGAGCGACCCGATAATCGAGTGGTAAGCGACGCCGGGACCAGGCCTCATCTTCAGCAGCGCGAGCAAGGTATCCGAATCCGGACTGAGCGTCTCGATCGACGTCGGCAGCCGCCGGAAGCGCCGGGGAAACGCATCCGAGTTGTCCTTCACGAGCCTCCCGAGCAGCGAAGCAACGTGGTCCGTCTCGCCGATGAGACTGTTGCCCACGCGTCCGACGACGCCGCGGCTCATGTCCGAGCCACGGTGCGGGGTAGCCAGAAAGACGACGCGACGGGCGAACGGGAGCGGCTTGAAAAAGAGGTAACTCCGCAGCTCGTCGAGCACGGCCCGGTCGCCCAGCATCTCCTCGAACGGCTGATCCGAGTTGATCTGCCACCAGAGATTGCCGCTCTCGACCGTCATCGCGTGGCTCAGAAGCCCCCCCATGCTGTGTCCGAGCAGGACCATCTGATTGAACTTCGGGTTGGTCCCGCTGGGGTTGTAGAGCTGGGCGGCCTGCTGAAGCGAGTCGCGCAGCAGCGCGGCGGCGACGGGGACCGGGACGCCTGTCGGATACATGTACAAAAGGAACTGATAGTTCTGCTGAATGCGCGCGTCGCGCAGCAGGTCGTTCAGCATCGGGATCCACGCGAGCGGGCTGGAGATGAGGCCGTGGACCATCACGACCGGAATCTTGTCCGGCTCGTAGGGCCGCAGTAGCATCAGGTTCGCGCGTTCCATCGCTTCGCCGGGGCGAAGCAGGCCGTTCCAGCGGTAGCGGTTTAGGTCGGTCCGCGACCACATGTAGGCCAGTGGCGTGGTGAAATCGGACTCGACCATCATCGGCGTGCCTTCGGGACCGACCGCGCGTTTGCGGACGGGGTCGACCAGCTCCAGGCTGCATGTCCGCGCGCCGTCTCGCTCGTGGTCGGCGTCCTTGAGGCGCGACTTGGGGACGAGGTAGCCGGTCAGCGGGAAGGCCATCTCCGGCGGGTAAAAGCGTTCGTCCCCCTTGCCCGCCGCTTCGTTCTGGCGCACGCCAATCAGCGGAACTCCGACGCCGTACTGGTACGTCTTGGCGTTCACGCCCGAGACCACGAAATCGGAGGCCAGCAAAATCTGGTCGACGTCCGCGGGCTTCCAGGGCGTGTCGCGAAGGATGACCGGGAAGACCTGGTCCTTGCCGTGGACCTTGAGCTTGATGTTGCCGTCCGCTTCGATCCGCCGGTCCGACTGCGCTGCGCGGATCAAGCGCTCGACGCTATCGTTGTACAACTCACAGGCGATACGGAAGCGAGGGTCCGACGGGTTGCGGCCGCTAACCAGTAGCGGGTCGCCGTCAAACAGGTAGTCGAACGCATACGCGGCCGCGTCGAGGTAATGGTCGATCGCGGCGGCCTTGCGCCAGCGGTCGAGCCGCCGGCCTTCGAGCCACGACAGTTCCGCAAGCGCATAAACGACGTCAGGTTCCATCCGCTCCTGGGCGAACTTCTCGAGCTTCGCGAGGGTGGTGTCGACGTCCTTGCGGTAGCGCCGCTCGAGGTCGTAGCGGCGCAGGGTTTCGTACGTACGCTCGCTCGGCCGGTCGAGGCTGGCGAGACTATGCTGGGCCGACGTGCGACCGTGATCGCCTCGGCTCGGGCTGACGGTGATGTCGGACCAACCGACGAGGGCCGAGGCGATGATCGTGAGCTGAACGAGAGTCATGGGCGGGTCACTCCATTGACCCAGTTCCAGGGCGCGCTCCGCGCACCGTGCGCCGGGGGATGGGCGTGAGCATCTTAGGCTCTCCCGCGCAATGGTCAAGATCAGTGGTCCGAAGAAAATCAGAGAGCACCGGGGCCGTTAGCCGACCCTGGCGCGTTCCCCAATAGGCTCGTCCACAAAACCGTCACAGGCATCGTCGTGGTCGACAATGGCCAGCTCGGCTCGGCCATCAGCCTCTCCGTCGGCACGATGTCCGGAAAAGGGTTGCTGGAGCGCCTCGACTTGGTCGCGAAGCCGGCTGACCTCGTCGAGCAAGAGGTTCAGGGTCTCATCTGTCTCTCGGGTCGACCGGCTCGTCTGCTCCATCAGCGAGTCGAGACGGCTCAGCGTTTGGGCCGTGGCGGCGAGCGCCGCGGACAGAGTGGGGACGAGCCGCGCTTCGAGCTCGGCGTTGAGCCGGGTTTCGAGGAGCTGCTGCACCTGCGCATCCACTCGGCGCGTCACGGGCCGGCAGAGGAAGTCGAACCCTCGCCCGGCCGCGCTGAGAAACCCGTGGAAGATCGTGCTCATAAGATCCCCTTCGCGAAGGCGACCTCTCGCTGTGTTCAACCAGCCTCGAGGTTCTAAGTCCGAGGGGAGGGTCTGAGGGCCACCGGTCCTCGCAGTGACGCTGTGCAAGGCCTGACCGGTCTGTCTCGAGGGTTTCGGAGTCCCGTTGCAACGCAAACTCAGGTCGCGACGGCGAGGTCGCTCAGGCGAAAGCCGGACTTTCAACTCAGTTATTCCACTCGAATTCGTTAGTCAAGGCAAGTCCGCAACGTCGCGCAGGTCCTCGGAATCATCGTCCTCCGCAGCGCCCGACTTGAACCGACTTTTCCGGAAGACGCGACTATTCCGCAGATTCGATGCCTCAAACCGAGACTTCCCGGCAGTTTTTGACGGAACTGCTCCCTCATTAACGTCGCGAAAACGACACCAATACGGCAGGCCGCCTCGAATCCACGAATCCTCTCCAAGTCGACGCAGCGTGAGGGTTCAATCGTCGTCTGGGTGCCGGTCGAGCGAACGTACGCCGATTCTCCGAGCCATCCGCACCTTCTGGTCGGTTGCCAGATGCTTTATATACGTCGATTTGAGGGCGTTCAGCCAGCGAATTTCTCGACCATCGTAGCTGATTAGCACCCGAGTTAGGATGGGGCCAGGGAGAGCGAGTGCGCGCTGGATGCCGCAGGGCAGGTCGGCGTTGTGCGGTATCTCGTTGTAGCCAAGGCCGACGGCGGCCGCGAACGCCGCGTAATTGACCGAGGCGATCTCGGTCGCGGTGGTGCGGCGGAATACGGGTTCCTGGAGCATCTGCATGTAGTGGTACGTGCCGTCGTCGAAGACGAAGAACTTGACCGGCAGCCCCGCGCGGGCGGCGGTGGACATCTCGATGGCCGACATGAGGAAGCAGCCGTCCCCCGTGACGCAGACGACCTGCCGGTCGGGGCGGACGCGCTGTGCGCCGATGGCGGCCGGGATTGCCCAGCCCATGCTCTGGTTGTTCGCCGGCGTGAAATAGCGCCGGGGTCCCTGGACTTCGATGCCCTCGGAGGCCCAGTGGGTCGACGCGGTGACGTCGACGAAGACGAGCTCTTCGGGACCGAGGACGCAGCGGAGCTGGGTGAGAAAGATCATCGGATCGACCGCGTCCGTGACCCGAACTCGTGTATTCTCCGCACGGTCGAGCTCGCGATACCCTTGGATCTTCTTGACGAGAGCCGGATTGACCGGTCGTTGAAGCGCTGAGGAGTCACTTAGCAGGCGGTTCAGGAAAAGGCCGGAATCGGCGCAAAGCATCACGTGCGTATGCACGTTGCGGCCGAGGTTCTGCGGGTTCGCGTCGACATGGATGACTTCATCGTGCTTGGGAATCGCATAGTTCGCCGTCGAGACTTCGCTGTAACGGACCCCGATGGCGAGCACGGTGTCCACGTCCTTGAAGGCCTTTTCGGCGGCACGCGTGCCTTGCTTACCGTAACCCCAACCCACGGCGAGCGGGTGCGCGTCGGGGATGCAACCTTTGCCGCTGACGGAGGTTGCCACGGGCGCCTGGAGCATCTCGGCGACGGCGACGAGCGCAGGACCGGCGTCGACGCATCCCAGTCCCGCGTAAATGCCGACCCGGCGACGGCGGTCGGCGAGACGGCAGACGACCTGGCGGTAGGCCGGCTCGTCGAACGCCAGCGGCGGCGGCGGAGGGACCGGGAGGTCGTAGTCCCAGGCCTCATTCAAGAACGGGAACGGAATCACAACGGCTACCGGTCCGGGCTCGCCCATCACGGCGATCCGGTAGGCCTGATGGATCGCGCCCGGGATTTCCGCCTGGTGCCGGATTTCAAGCACAGCCTTGCACACTGGCCGCAGCAGCGCTGCATTCGGGAGCTGGTGGACCTGGCCGATCGGCGCGCCGGGTGCCCGGTTGACGTCGGTGACGAGCCCGACGATCGGCACGCTGTCCGCGAGGGCCTCACCGATGCCGGTCATGGCGTTGGTCAGTCCCGGCCCCGGAACGACTGAGAAGACGCCCACGTCGCCGGTAGCGCGGGCGGCGGCATCAGCCATTACGCTGGAGGACGCTTCGTTGGTCACGAGCAGGTACGGCACGTGCCGGGCCTTGAACGCGTCCCAGAGCTCGTTGTTCTGGGCGCCCGGGACACCGAAAACGCACCGGACCCCTTCGCAGCAGAGCGCTGCGGCCGCCGCCTGGGCACCGGTCATGCGGCCCTGCACGCCCGGCCGGCGCACATAGCTCCCGACCTCGACGCGGCCGGCCCCGGCGGCAGGCGTTGTGGCTGCGGTCACCGCGGCCGCGGCACCCAGCGTTCCCAGGACCCCGAGCGCTTCCCGACGGTTCAAGCTTGGGATCACGAGGCGGCCCCCCTCCTTGCCGGCGCACGTCAACCAGACCTCCTGGTCCGGTCCTCGGTGCTCCTATCGGCTGCGGTGTCGGGGGCACTTTGCCGGCACAAGCCGTCGTCGGTCGCGTCTTTTCGAACCGCCCGTTCGAATCGCTACGACCCGAACGACCGGCTCCGTGTGCGTTCGAGGATCTGGTCCAACGATCCGTTCAGACTCTCGGGGTTACTACGAAAATGCCGGATGCATTCCAGCATGATCGGCCCGTCGTAAGCGATCTTCTCGAGGGCCGACGCCCAGGAGTCCCAATCGATCGTGCCAAGCCCCGGCGGCAGGTGGACGTCCTGGCGGCCGTTGTTGTCGTGTACGTGCGTCGTACGAAGCAGAGCTCCCGCAGCCATCGTTTCCGAGACGACATCGGCCGAGATGTGGGCGTGCCCCGTATCGAGCGCGAGGCCGAGCTCCGGCCGGCCCAGCTCCGCGACCAGGCTGAAGAGCTCGGCCATACGCGAGCCCGGGTAGACCCCCGGTGGCATGTTCTCCACGCAGACCAACACACCGCTCGCCGAGGCGTGGTCAGCGAGGCCGATCAGACCGCGCGCGAGCGCGTCCCGGCGCGCGGCGGTTTCCTCCGGCTGCGACATGCCCCCGGGATGCACGACCAGGCAGCGGCCCCCCGCGCGGGCCAGCCAGTCGATGCACCGCTTCAGGTCGTCGACCGACTCGCGGTGGGTCCGTTCGTCGGTGTGGCCGAGGTCGACCCGATCGGCACGAATGGTTTGGCCGCCCCAACAGCCGTGAGCGCTGTGGAGTTGAAAGCCACGACCCTGAATCTCGCGCCGCAGAACGACAGGGTCCGGCTCCGCCTGCCATTGAGGCAAAACCTCGACCACGCCGGCCCCAAGACGGGCCGCGATGTTCAGGTCGTCACCAAGCGGGCGCTCGGGGTAACCGTAGACGATCATAGTGCCCAGATTGCGAGGATTGAGAGGGGCGGGGGGCATGGGGTAATCCTTGCAACGGGGGCTCGGTGAACCCTCTTGTCGACGGGACGGCGGCAGGTCATGATATCGGGAACTCGGCCCCAGCACATGGCCCTCCCAACGAGTTCGGGAACACAGGTCGCGGGAGCCTCGTCGGATATTTTGTGGCACCTGTTGATCGCGTCTGGCCCCTCGCCCCTTGGGTCGTGACTGCGGGAAAGGAAGTTTTCGAAATGCCGCCCGTTGCCTTGGTCGACCCCACGTCGATTGATACCTCGCGCGTGCTGGTCGATCGGGAAGGCATTCGTCGGGCGAACCCTCAGCGCTTCGAGATGGAGCAATTGACGGCGATCGTCCTCCTCGACCCGGCGAAGCACCTGATTATCGGCTACAAGGATATCGCGCCTGACGAGTTCTGGGTACGGGGCCACATGCCCGACTACCCGCTGATGCCCGGCGTGCTCATGTGCGAAGCGGCCGCTCAGCTCTGCAGCTATTATTGCCAGGCCATCAAGCTGAACGAGAGCGGCTTCATCGGCTTCGGCGGGATGGAGGACGTTCGCTTTCGAGGCCAGGTCCGGCCTGGAGACCGGCTCGTTCTCGTTTCCAAGGCCCAGCGCGTGCATCGACGGCAGACGCAGTTTGAAACGCAAGGGTTCGTCGACAACAATATGGTCTATCACGGCCGCATTATCGGCGTGCCGCTGGCGGGTCCCGAGCAGAAGAGTTGAACAGCGCACCCGAAACGTCGCCCGACCCTTCCGAGACGATGACCGAACGCCGCCCGCCGCTCGACACGACGCCGTTTACCCTCAACCTCGATCCCGCCCGGCTCGACGCTCCGCTGTCCTGGCCGGACATTTTCGGCGACGGCCGGCCGGTCGAGCTCGAGGTCGGCTCGGGCAAGGGACTGTTCCTGGCGAATGCGGGGCAGGCGCGCCCGGAACACAACTTCCTGGGCATCGAGATCTCGCGCAAGTACGCGAACAAGGCGGCGGAGCGCATTGCGAAGCTGAAGCTCGCGAACGTGAAGATGTACTCCGGCGATGCCCGGCTGTTCCTCGCGCGTGCGGTCCCGAGCGCGAGCCTGCGCGCCGTTCACGTCTACTTCCCCGACCCGTGGTGGAAGGCCCGCCACAAGAAGCGCAGGGTGTTCTGCGAGCCGCTTGTGGCTGACGTCGAACGCTGCCTCGAGCCCGGTGGAGAGCTCTGGGTCGCGACCGATGTCGAGGAGTACTACGGCGTGATTCGCGAGCTGGTCGCGGACCACCCGCGGTTTGAGGAGCAGTCGTTTCCCGCGGTGACTGCGCCCGAGCACGATCACGACTATCTGACGAACTTCGAGCGTAAGTACCGCATCGAGGGGCGGCCGATTTACCGGGCCCTTTACCGCCTTCAACGAGGGCCGGCGTGATCGGCGGGCACGCCGGCGCAGTCGTGTGCGCCGTCGTGCCGTGAGCGAACGAGACGAAATCCGGTCAGGCCGTCAGCGCGTCACGTTCGGCGTGGGAACGGCGGCGAGCTCGTAGGTCCGGAGACCGCCGGCGCCGTCGGCCTGGCTCCGTCCCACGGGGTCGAGCTCGTAGAGCCGCTGGCCTGTCTCGCTCGGGTACTCGCTCGTGATGCAAGCCCGACAGAGACGGTCCTTCGACAAGCCAACGGCCCGCGCGATGGCATCCACAGGCAGGTAACGAAGGCTGTCCGCACCCAGTTCCTTGGCCATGCGCTGCTGGGCGGCTTCCGAAACGCCGCCGCCGGGCAGGTCGGCGAACGCCGTGGCGAACAGCTCGTCCCTGCGCGACATGTCGATGCCGTAGAAGCACGGGGCGATGATCGGCGGACAGGCAACGCGCAGATGAATCTCCCGCGCGCCGCCCCGGTCGCGGATCTCGTGCACCAGCGCCCGCATCGTCGTCGAGCGCACGATGCTGTCCTCCACCAACAGCACGCGCTTGCCGGCGAGGACTTCGGGGAGCGGCGTGTACTTGAGGCGGGCCTTCGAGGCGCGGTCGGCGTTCCCCTCGATGAAGGTACGGCCGATATAGCGGTTGCGGATCAAACCTTCGACCGAAGGAAGGCCCAGGGCATAGGCCATTGAGTCGGCCGCGGCCTTGGCGGTGTCGGGGACCGGCACGACGATCGTGTCGCCGTCGACCGGTTCTTCGAGGCGCGCCAGTTCCTCGCCCAGCGATTTCCGGGTCAGGTACACGGAGCGGTCGTCGAGCGTGCTCGCGGCATTCGCGAAGTAGATCCATTCAAAAAAGCAGTGCGCCCTGCGCGGGCTGTAGGCGAACTGCTCGATCCGAACGCCGTCCTGGTTCGCGACGGCCAGAGTGCCCGGTTCGAGCGAACGGATGTTCTTGAATCCCAGGTTCGCCAGGGGAACGCTCTCGCTCGCCGCTGCAAACAACGGTCCGTGCTCGGCAATGCAGAGAGGCCGGAAGCCGAGCGGGTCGCGCGCCACGACAAGGTCGCCGGCGGCCGTCAGCAGGACGACGTTGTAGGCGCCGTCGAAACGTTCGGCGAGGCGGCTGAACACTCCGCGCCAGTCAGTCTCAGCGCCTTCCGTCGAGAGCTCGTAGCTCAGTGAGTGCATCAAGATTTCGGTATCAGTATCAAGCTTGAGGTGGTAGTCGCCCTGCTCCAGCAGGTCGCGCCGAAGCTCGGCATAGTTGGCGAGCTGCCCGTTGAAGGCAAGCGCGAACCACTTGGTCTTCCTCCCGTGCTCGCGCTCGAAGGGCTGGGCGTAGCCGCGGTCCGATCCGCCGCAAGTCGCGTAGCGGACGTGCCCGATGGCCGCCGGGCCGTCCTGGCCGACCATGATCGCCTCGAACTCTTCACGGTGGTTCAGGCGAAACGCCTCGGAGACGGTACCGAGCTCCTTGTGTGTCATGAGGAGCGTGCGGCGGTCCGGGCGGTAGCTGGTCATGCCCGCGGCGAGCTGGCCGCGGTTCTGCATGTCGAGCAACATCCGCGGAATCAGCCGGGCAACGCTGTTGACGTCGCCGGCGAGGCCGA
>JARLIH010000112.1 GCA_031291845.1 Isosphaeraceae bacterium
CCCGCGCCGGCGGTCTGCCTCGCGGCGACGCCGGGGCGACGGGGTTCGCGCACAAGGCGCCGGCGCCCCCCGGTGCGCTGCTCGACGGCGCGGCTCCGCGCCGCCTGGTTCCTGGGGGCGCCCCCTTGGTCGCCGGTTGCGGCGAGGCGGCTGACCTGGCGATGGCGGGGCAAAGCGATGCCGAGGCCCAGGCGATCGCCTTGCCGGGGGCCGTCCCCTCCGCCGAGGACTACGCACGCTCCGCCCGGTCTGCGGCGGGCGACGCAGCCCGCGGCCGGGCGCTGTTCGCCGACCTCAAGAGGCTGGCCTGCACCAAGTGCCATCGGGTGGGCGGCGCCGGCGGCGACCTCGGGCCCGACCTGTCGGACGTCGGCGGCAAGTTCCCGCGCGACGTGCTGATCGAGTCGGTCCTCGACCCCTCGCGCCAGATCGTCGAGGGCTACCGGCCGGCGGTCGTCGCCACCGCGGATGGTCGGGTCCTGACCGGGGTCGTCAAGGAGGAGTCGGACAGCGAGCTCGCGCTCGTCGACGTCGAGGGGCGACGGCAGGTCGTCCGGAAGTCCGACATCGAGGAGCGCAAGGCCGGCGACATCTCGATCATGCCCGTGGGCCTCGCCTCCGGACTCTCTCGGCGCGAGTTTGCCGACCTGATCGCGTACCTGGAGACCCTCCGTTCCGCGGGCCAGGGCAACCCGCGCAGCGGGTTCGCGGGCACGTTGCCGGCGGGCTTCTCCGCGACGACCCTCGTCCGGGGGATCACCGGTGCCACCGCGATGGAGGTCGCCCCCGACGGCCGCGTCTTCGTCTGCGAGCAGACGGGCACCCTCCGCGTCGTTAAGGATGCCGCCCTGCTGCCGGAACCGTTCGTGAAGCTCGAAGTCGACAGCCAGTGGGAGCGCGGCCTGATCGGCGTGACCTTCGACCCGGACTTCGAGAAAAACCAATACGTTTACGTCAACGCCGTGGTGCCCCGGCCGTACCCCCACCACCGGCTCAGCCGCTTCACGGCCCGGGGCGATGTGGCGGCGCCCGGCAGTGAAGTCGTCCTGTTCGAGGGGGACGACCAGACGAAGCTCGGCGGCGTGACCCCCGCGGGACACCAGGGGGGTGCGATCCACTTCGGCAAGGACGGCAAGCTCTACGTCGCCCTCGGCGAGCAGACGACCGGCGCGCCCGCGCAGCGAATGGACTCGCTCCTGGGCAAGCTCCTGCGGCTCAACGCCGACGGCTCGATCCCCGACGACAACCCGTTCTCCGACACCGCCCGAGGCAAGTACCGGGCCATCTGGGCGCTCGGGCTGCGCAACCCGTTTAGCTTCGCCGTGCAGCCGGGCACCGGGCGGATCTTCATCAACGACGTGGGGAACGCCCGCTGGGAGGAGGTCGACGAGGGGTTCGCCGGGGCCAACTACGGCTGGCCGTCCGCCGAGGGGCCGTCGGCCGATCGCCGGTTCCGGGGACCGATCCACCATTACCCCGTCGCCTCGGTCGCCGGCGGCGCCTTCTGCCCGGCCGAGGAGGGGCGAGGGTTTCCATCGCAGTATAAAAATGCGTATTTCTTCATGGATTTCGTCAAGGGTTGGATCAAGGTCCTCGACCCCGATCATCCGGAGCGGGTCGAAACCTTCGCCACGGGGCTGACGCGGCCGGTCGACCTGAAGTTCGCCCCCGACGGCAGCCTCTATGTGCTGCAACGGGACGCCTGGGTCGTGGACCGGAACTTCCGCCCCGCGACCGGCTCGCTGTTGCGAATCTGCGCCGCCCCACCGGGAGGCGTCCGGCCGGAGGTCTCGACCGTGCGGGTCTCGGAGGTGACGGTCCACGGGGACATGGACTGCTTCCGGGTCGAGACGCCCACGGCGACTTACGTCTACGGCAAGCGGGGCGCAGGCTTCGTCAGCATCCTCGACAAGGAGGGTCACGATTGGGTCTCCTACCGCCCCGGCGGCCGGGCCCGCGGCGAGTACCGCGGCCTGCCCAAGTGCGGTCAGCCGACCAAGCTCTTCCATTGCGGCTACGGCTATGGCCAGTACAAGACGGACAACCCTTTCTCCAGTCGTATCAGCGCGCAAGGGGCCGACCACGCCCGGATCGAGTCCGAGACGCGCGACGGCAAGTCCGCCTGCGTCTGGGATTTCTACCCCGATCATGCGACCCTGACCCTGGTGCGGATCAACGCCCCCACCTACTGGTTTCTCTACGAGGGGACGCCGGGGGGCAAGCTCGATGCGCAAGACGACTTCGTCATCCGCCCCGACGGGACGAAGACGTCGCTGAACCAACCGTGGTCGCAGGTCGTACCCTGGGTCTGCTTCGGCGCTGTCGAGTCGCCGGTCGGGCTGGTGCTCGTCAACCATCAGCAACCGCAGCCCGGCGTCGTCGACTCCTATGTCTCCTGGCCGTTCGCGCGCGAACAGGACGGGTCGTTCCAGGACATGACGGTCTTCGGGTTCGGCCGGAAAGGGTACAAGGAGCTGGTCGACCACGTCCCCGACCTGAAACAATTGCCCGCCCGGTTCAGCCTCGGCTTCATCGACCGTGCTGACTTTGCAGCGGCGAGGACAGCCTACGAAAAGCTCCACGGCGAGGCCGACGGCAAAAGGTAGTCGCCCGATCGGGACGTCCCTATCCATTGACCCGCGACGCATCGGGATCGCGCCGTACACGGCGGCAACCCCCGCAAATTCCTTCCGGCCAGCTCAAGTTCACCAGCAGGTAAAGTCGATACGCGATCAGAAGCTCCACGATCAAGGGCCCGGACCCAGAGACCGCGCTGGCGGCCACAGGTCTCGGTTTCCGCCCCATTGGCGGCTCGCGCCTGGCTCATTCGAGCCTTGAACCGATTCGCGCCATAAGCGTATACTGAACCTGGAAAAAAGGGTCGCGGTGGAACCGCCACGGCCAAATCTCCGTCGACTGTGAGGTGTCGCAGGTGCATCTGCGTGAGGCGGTCAAGGGAACTCTCCTGTTCCTCTTGATGTTGCGGATGTTAGCCGCCCCGCTCGCGCTGCGCCCGCAGTCTGCGACTCCCCGGCCGAATTACCACCTTGTCGCCCGGGTGTGTGCGTGGCCGGCACCACGGCCGCAACGTTTCCAATCGACCTCGTCCCTCGTGCCTCTCCCACGGGGCAAGGGGCCGATTGAGGCACCTGCCGCGAACTTGCAACGCGAGTCCTGGGCGTTGCCGCAGGTGATGGTCTCCTGGCTGGCCCGAGTCGCCGGCCACGCTCGGTCCTCGGGACGACCGAGCGGTTGCCTGCGCTGCTGACAGACTCTCCCTTCTCCATTTCCTCCCCCCCCTCCTTCCACTTCGGCAAGCCGGCGCCAAGGTCTGGCTTTTGAGGCGTGCCTTCAGGGCACGGCCCTCGCACCAATCCGCCGGCCTCTTCCCTCCTTCGGCCTCATCAATTAGGAGCCGACCTGATGAACGGTCTGATCCGGGCTTCCCTTCGGAATCCCTACGCCGTCACGGTCTTTTGCCTCACGCTCGTGATGCTCGGCACGGTGTCGGTCTACATGATCCCCATCGATATCTTGCCGGTGTTCAAGAGCCCCGCGGTGCAGGTCCTCACGTTCTATTCCGGCATGCCTGCGTCGAGTGTCGAGAAGGACATCACCAACCGGATGGAGCGCTGGGTCGGGCAGGCCAACGGGACATCCCGCCAGGAATCGCGTTCGATCGTCGGCGCCAGCGTCGTCCGCGACTACTTCCGGAGCGGTGTCGACCCTAACGGCGCATTGACTCAGGTGAACTCGCTGGCCCTGGCGGCCGTCCCGAACCTCCCGCCGGGTACGCTTCCCCCCGTCGTCCTTCCCTTCGACCCGACGAGCACGACGCCCGTGGGCATCGTCGCGGTCGACAGCCCGGACGGCTCGCAGAATGAGTCGATCCTGTACGACGTCGGCCGATATGAAGTCCGCAACATGATCATGAGCATCAATGGCGCTGTGGCGCCTGTGGTCTACGGCGGCAAGATCCGCGCGGTCATGGCGTACCTCGACCGCCAGAAGCTGGAAGCCCGCCGGCTGTCGCCGCTCGACGTGATGAAGGCGATGGACAACTACAACATCTTCTTGCCGACGGGCGACGCCAAGATCGGCGATATCGACTACGCCCTCGACTCCAACTCGATGTTCGACTACCCCTCGGACATGGGGGACATTCCGCTTCACTCCGAGATCGGCAACGTCACTTACCTGCGGGACGTCGCGACGACCAGGGACGCCGCGTTCATCCAGACGAACATCGTGCGGATCGACGGCAAGAAGGAAGTGTACATCCCGGTCTTTCGCCAGCTCGGCTCGAGTACCCTGGCCGTCGTCAACAACGTGCGCTCATCGCTGGACGATTTCACGACCCGGCTGACCCGTGGCGGGGTGCAGTTGAAGCTCGTGATGGACCAGTCGATCTTCGTGCGCCAGGCGATCTCGAGCCTCGTGCAGGAAGGGGTGCTTGGGGCCGTTCTTTGCTCGCTGACGATCTTGCTCTTCCTGGGCCAGTGGCGGATGACGGCGATCGCCGTGATGACCCTGCCGATCTCGGTCCTCGCGGCATGCATCTGCCTCTACGCCGCCGGCCAGACGATCAACGCCATGACCCTCGCCGGCCTGACCCTGGCGATCGGGCCCATGATCGACAGCGCCATCATCTGCCTGGAGAATACGCACCGGCATCTCGGCCTCGGCGCGAGCCCGAACGAGGCCGCCTTCCTCGGGGCGAGCGAGGTGGCCATGCCCGAGATGGTCTCGACCCTCTGCACCTTCCTGGTGCTCGCGCCGTTGGCCCTGATGCCGGGCATGGGCGAGTTCCTCTTCATGCCCATGACCATGGCGGTGGCCTTCGCCATGTGCTCGGCCTACATCCTCTCGCGGACCCTGGTCCCCGCCTGTAGCGCGGCCTGGCTGAGCGGGCACGGCCACGGGAGCGAGGGCTCGGCCGAGCACGGTGCCCACGGCCGGCGGCCAAGAATGGTGGCGCGGGCGTTCGCGCGCTGGGAAGGGATGGTCGACGGCATGTTCGCGGGGTACGCGCGGTTGCTGGCCGTCGTCCTCCGGCACCGTCTTTTTACGATCGGCGTGGGCTTCGGTACGCTGGTGCTCGTCCTCGCCGTGTTGTGGCCGATCATGCGCAGAGAGTTCTATCCCGACGTGGACGCCGGCGCCTTCGAGATGTACGTCCGCGCTCCGAGCGGTACCCGCATCGAGAAGACCGAGGAGAAGATCGCCCGCATCGAAGAGTTCATCAAGAAGACGATCCCCAAGCACGACCTCGAGCTGTTCATCTCCGAGATCGGCGTCAACGCCGACTGGTCGGCCGCCTATACCCCCAACTCCGGCCCGATGGATGCCGTGATCAAGGTCCAGCTCACCGAACATCGGACCCGCTCCGCCCAGGAGTACGTCCACCTGGTCCGCACGGGCGTCGCCAAGGACCCGCGGTTCCGTGACCTCGATTTTGGCTTCGACGCGGGCGGCCTGATCCGAGGCGCGATGAACGAAGGCAAGTCGACGCCGATCAACATCCGCGTCACGGGCAAGAAACAGAAGGAAGCACGTGCCGTCGCCGAGGCGATCCGCGCCCGTTGCGCCCGGATCGACGGCGTGGTCGATGCGCGGATCATCCAGCGGCTCGACTACCCCGAATACATCATCGACGTCGATCGCGCCAAGGCGGCCGACCTGGGATTGACCCAGGAGGACGTCATGAAAAACGTCGTGGCCGCGTTCAACTCGAGCATCCAGTTCAACAAGAAGAACTTCTGGATCGATCCGATCGGCGGCAACCAGTACTTCGTCGGCGTCCAGTATCCCGAGGGGGACATCAAGTCGGTCGAGACCCTGTTGAATATCCCGATCACCGGGACCGGCACCAACAAGACGAAGACGATCCCCCTGAGCAACCTCGTCAAGCTGCGCAGGACGACCGTGCCGACCGAGGTGACCCACCAGAACATCCAGCCGACGATCGACCTCTCCATGGGCGTCTACGGCCGTGACCTGGGGCACATCTCCGACGACGTCGTCAAGCAGATCGATGCCGTGGGCAAGCACCTGCCGGACGGCACCTGGGCTCCCTACGACCCTTCCCGCTCGGGCGGCACCAAGCGCATTCTCTCCGGGGCGAAGATCGTGCTCAGCGGTGAGTACACCAAGATGCAGGATACGTTCCGCGACCTCGGGTTCGGACTGATCGGCGCATCCGTGCTGATTTACTTCCTGATGGTCGGCCTGGACAAGTCGTGGGTTGTTCCGCTCACGGTCATGTCGATCTTGCCGCTCTGTCTGGTGGGTATTCTGCCTGCGCTCTATTTCTCGGGAACGGCGGTCAACGTGCAGTCGCTGCTCGGGTTCATCTTCGTCGTGGGTATCAAAGTTGCCAACACGGTGCTAATGACCGACTTCGCGCAGGAGTTGCGGCACGCAGAGGGACTGACTCCCACGCAGGCGATCTTCAAGTCCGCGTCGATCCGGGTGAAGCCGGTGACGATGACGGCGGTGGCGGCCTTCTTCGCCCTGATCCCCGGCGCCCTGGCGCTGGAGCGTGGCAGCGAGGCAAACGCCCCGCTCGCCCGTGCCATCCTCGGCGGGCTCCTGGCCGGTGAGCCGGCCACCCTGTTCGTCCTCCCCTGCATCTACTCGCTCCTGGTCCGCGATCGTCCCGGCGCGCACGGCCAGGGAGACGACCCCGAGGGCGAAGGTCATGACCCGGGAGACGACTACGACGACGTTCCGGACAGCTCCGACGCCCATTCTTCGTAGAGTGCATGAAATGCACCGTTCCCTTTCATGCCACGAACATAGTGCATTTCATGCACCCTATAAATTACGACCCGGTCCAGCGGTTCCTGACATACGGAGGTCTCTGCACGTGTCAAGCGCAACGAAAATCGAGATCCACCCGGCCCCCGGGAAGCGGGTGGCCTGGAGGCGCGTCGTGCTGTTTGTCGTCGTCGTCGCCGTTGCCGGCGGGGGGATCGCCGCCTGGCGCTCTCACATGAACGGGGCCAACGCGGCCAGCCACACCGAGGCGGCCGCGGAAGGCCCAGCCTCGGAGCACGCGGCCGACGGGCCGGTGCCCGTCGAGACCGTCCGGCTGGCCAAGGGCGGGATCATGAAAACATCCACTCAAATCGGGTCGGTTCACGCCTATGAGGAGGCCGACCTCTATGCCAAGGTTTCGGGCTACCTTGCGAAGCTCTTCGTCAACTACGGCGATAAAGTGAAGCGGGGCCAGCTCCTGGCCGTGATCGACGACCCCGAGATCGTGGCCGACGCCGTCAAGGCCGCCGCCGACGTGAAGCAGGCCCAAGCCGCCGTCGTGCAGGCGCAAGCCTTCATCGAAGCCGCGAAGGCCGATCGCGATGCATCCTCAAGCGCGGTCGAACAGGCAATCGCCGAAGTCGATCGCTACGTCTCCATGAGGACGTATCACGAAAAGAGGTACGCCCGCTACAAGGACCTCGTCCAGAGACAGGCCGTGGCCCAGGCCGTCGCCGATGAAGAGCAGGAGGGTTACGAGTCGGCCACCGCCAACGAGGCCGCGTCGCGCAAGACCGTCCTCAAGACCAGGGCCGACCTCATCGCGGCCGCCGCCCGGGTCAAGAAAGCCGAGGCCGACCTCGAAGAGGCCAAGGCCAACGTCGCGGTCGCGGAGGCCAAGCGCGTTCGGGCCGACGTGCTGGTGAATTACACTAAGATCGTCTCCCCGTATGACGGCGTCATTACCAAGCGGAACTTCTTCCGCGGGGCCTTCATCCGTTCGGCCGTCGACGGGGGAGCGGAACCCCTGCTGTCGGTCGCCCGAACCGATATGGTCTATGTCGTCACCGCTGTCCCCGACCGCGGCGTCCCGTTCACCGACGTCGGCGACAACGCCGAGGTCACGCTCGACGCGCTCGGGTCCACCGTGTTCAAGGGAAAGGTCTCCCGGTTTGCCGACTCGGAAGACCCCACCTCGCGGACCATGCACACCGAAATCGACCTGCCCAACCCGAACGATCAGCTCAAGCCGGGGATGTACGGGATTGCCAAGATCATCCTCGACACGGCCGTCTCCAAATCGACGCTCCCCGCCTCTTGCCTCGTCGGCGAGTCGCACGGCGGAAAGGCCGACATCTATGTGATCAAGGACGGCAAGGCGAAAAAGACCCGAATCGAGATCGGAGCCGACGACGGGATTCGCGTCGAGGTCATCTCGGGCGTTGCTCCCGACGACGACGTGATCCTGAGCACCAGCGCGGTAACGGAAGGCGCTCCCGTTCGTAGCGTCCGCGACGCCACGGGTGCCCCGATCAAAACGGGGGAACCGGCCGGGAAGACGGCCAAGGAATGAGACTCGTCGCCGAGCTCCACGGCTCAATCTGTCAAGAAACGGATCACGCAAACCCGATCGAACGGAAGAGCTCCGCCGTCAGCGAGACCAAAGGTCATCATGTGCCCGGCATCCCCCGCACTCTTCAGCCGTTAACCTGGGAAGGGAGTCCCATGTCGACAACACGCCTCCGCTGCCGGCTGGTCCTGGAAGTGCTGGAAGAACGGTTGGCGTTGAGTGCAGCGCACGCGGCTTCCCCCACGGCGCCCGCCCAGGTCGAATCCCAGCGGTCGGCCGCCGCGCCCAACATCCCGGCCGGCGACACGCTCACCGTCCTCAACGAATTTGTCCAAGCCTACCTGAGTCGGGTGGGACAGCCGAACTACAACCCCGCCTTAGACTTGAACCACAACGGCCAGATCGGCCAGGACGACGGACGTTTGTTGCTTCACGCGCTACCCCCGCTGAGCCGCAAGGTTCCCCTCAACCTCGTTGTAAGGATCGCCCCCCAGGACAAGGCCCGCGGCTCCGTTCCCACAAACCTCGGCGGCGTCACCTACCACATGGACCCCACGGTCGAGGGACACACCACCCCCGGCGCCCTCATCTTCACCGGGTCCGGCGTGACCGACCTGAAGCTCGACGGGCCGGCCGTCGTCGCCGACGCCCAGGGCAACTTCTCTCTGAAGGTCAAGCTGAGCAACGGAATCAACCAGTTCGACCTCGAGGTCGTGGACGCCTACGGCCAGCAGACCCTCCGGGCCTTTCCCATTCTCTGGCTGGGCTTCTCCAGCTACGAAGCCGCACACCCCAGGAAGACCTGAGACGAGCGTTGCCGAGCATCCGAGCGGGTCGGCTGGGCCCGTATTTCAGTCCTCTCCCGCAAGGGGAGAGGTGCGAAGAACGCCCCAGGCGAGCGGCTCAAGAGCCGCTCCAAACCCAAGAGAACCATCGCAAAGTCGCAGCGCCAGGACCTCCAGCGCGTTGGGTGGTACGCCCCGAGTCTGCGACGGACGTGCCACCCAGATCGGTCCTCAGTCGACTCTGCAATCGTCCTGGCGAACCCAACCTTTCGTCGCCCCAGCCTCAGCCTCCTCTAACGCACCGTGGGACCAGACCCCGCCGCGAGCGGCGGCAACGGCGGTGTGGCGATCGGTGCCGGCGGGAGCGGCGCATTCGCGGACTCTCCCAAGGGGGGCGGCGAGCCCAGCGCCACGAAGAGGCGGACTTCCGCCTTGTTGTAATCGGTCAACGCGCGGATCCGGGCCACCCTGGCTTCATTCAACAGTTGCAAGCTGTTCACCACCTCGAGCGGCCGTCCGACCGTGTTGCGAATGCGTTCCAGGTCCTCGCGGAAGCCGGCCTCCGCGCTCCGAAGCTGCCGTGCCGTGACATCGATCTGGTGCCGCGCGGCTGCCACGTCGGCGTAGGCCGCGGCAACCTCGGTCCGGACCTCGGCGATCGTCCGCGATTGCGCACCGACGGCCTGGCCCAGCTCGGCGTACCGCGCTTTCTGGCGCGCCAGGTTCCCGAGGCCGAAGTTCTGAAGCGTCCAGAACACCTGGGCGTCGAAATCGGTGCGACCGGCGAAGTTGGCGAGTTGTGAGCCCACGAGATTGCTGCCGCCGCCGAACGCCCCCGCGCTGAAGCCGATCCAGATCGTCGGCAGCAGCGGACGGTAGCGCTCTTGCCTGTGCCGGACCTCCGCCGCTGCGATCGAGGCGGCCTGCGCTCCGATCTCCGGGCGGCCCCGCAAGGCCGTCTCGATCAGGCTCGGCAGGGGGATCGCGGGGTCGACGATCGTGATCATTTCGATCGCCGGCGAAGCCGGCCGGACCCGCACGGACTGATCCAGGTGCAGCCGCCGGGCCAACCGCGCAGAGGCAACCGCCGCGTCCTCCTCGGCCTGTCTCACCTGGTCCACGATCAGGCTCAGCTCGGTCGCAGCGCGCTGTGCGTCGGCCTCGCGCCCCTGTTGCGCATCGGCGTAGGCGCGCGTGAGGCGGGCCACCTCCGCTTCCTGCGCGGCCGATTCGAGTCGGACCCGGAGGTCGGCTTCGGCCGCCAGGAGCTCGAAGTGCAATTCGGCCACTTCGAGCAGGACGGCGTTGGCGGTCGCCGACGCGCTGAGCCGCGCGCCTTGCACCTGCTGCCGCGCGGCCAGGGGCTCGAAGATGGCGTCGGTAAGCGGGCTGAAGATGCTCACCGCGGGCACCTGGATCGAGCCGGCCGTCACGGCCCCTGCGCCGCCTCCGAAATAGAGCGATTGCTTGTCGAGGTTCAGGATTGTCCCCGAGGACCGCTGAAGGTTTCCCGTGTGGGCACTGTAGCTGGTGCCGATGTTCAGCGTGGGGAAGAGCAGGGCCCTCGCCCCTTGCTGGACCGCCAGGGCCTCGCCGATGCGCTGGCGGGCCAGCGCGATGAGCGGGTTCTCGACCTCGGCCAGGCGCAGCGCGGTCGTCAGATCGATCGGGAATTCCTGGCGCGAGGGAGGGACCACAGGCGTCGTAAAGCTGGTCGCGACGCTGGAGGGCGCCGGTGACGCGGTCTGCACCACCCCGGCGTCTCCTTCCCTGGGCTCGCCGGCGGGGGGCGTCTCGGGCTTCGATCGACCTCGGCGCTTGGGCAAGTTGGACTGCCCCTGGTCCAGTTCGTCCTTGAACGGGGGAGCCGCCGGAGCGTCCCACCGCAGCTTGGTCGCCGAGGTACAGCCCGAGAGGAGCGTCGCGAGAAACAGGACGGCATAATGGAACGTCGCGTAGCGCAGCGACGGGTCCCAACCGCCCCATGATCTCCGTGTCAGCATCGACCGCGCCCTCCTCCGGCTCAGAGCATTTCCGTCACCATCGGGTCCGTTCACTCGCACCTCTCGGAGCGTCAGGCCGCAGGCCTGAGGGGAGAAGGAACCGGCAGCGGCGGTCGGTTCGAGCTGCGATCCGGCAACGGCTGCGGCGCACCCGGCGCGGGTGCCCGGTCGGGCGCTGGGCTCACCGTCATCGGCTCGCCGGGCGGCGTGACCCCCGCGACCGGCACCGGGTGCGCGAGCGCATCGGCCGGCGGCTGTCCCAGAGCCACGTAGAGCTCGAACTGGGCACGGTCGTAGTCCACGATCGCGTCCAGGTACGCGTAACGGGCGCGGGCGAGCAGGTCGAGGCTGTCCACCGTTTCGATCGCCGGCGCGACCGTGTTCTCGATGCGGATCAGGTCTTCGCGGAACCCTCGGGTGCCGCTCAAGACCGCACGCTCGGACGTGCCGATCCGGGCGAACCGTGCGTGCGTCTTCGCGTAGGCCTCCGCCACCTCGGCCCGGACCTGGTCGAGGACCGCGATCTCCTCGTACCGCGTCAATCCCAGGCGGGCCTTGCCCAGGTTGATCAGGGAAAGGTTCCCCACCCCGAGGTTCTGCAGCGTCCACCACGCCAACACGTCGAAGTCGGATCGCCCGCCGAACCCCCCGAAGACGGGCCGGACCAGGTTGCTGCCACCACCGAAGCCCCCCGAGCTATAGCCGATGAGGACCGTCGGCGAGAACGGCAACACCTTCGCCCCTTCGAGGGCAAGGAACGCTTCGCGGATCGCCGCCCTCCGCTCTTTGAGCTCCGGCCGTTGCAGCAGGGCCAGCGCAATCAGCTCGCCCACGGAGATCGGGTCGGGCACGATCGGGTGGGGCACCACGAACGCGTCGGTCGGGTGCAGCCGGATCGACGGATCGAGGTTCAAGACGTTACACAGCCGCGCCGAAGACACGAGGACCACTCCTTCCGCGGCCTGCACGTCGTTTTCGCGGGACTCCAACTCCGTCTGTGCCCGGTGGGCATCGGCCAGGCGGCCTTGACCCGCATTGGCGTACGCCGCCGTCAGGTCGGCGACCCGCTTGGCTTCGTCGCGCACTTGCAACGCGACGGCCCGGCGCCCTTCGGCACGCAGCAGCTCGGAGTAGGCCAGCGTCGTACGCAGAAACGTCTGGTTCCGGATCGCCTCCGTGGCGAACTGCCGCTGGGCGACCACCTGGCGCGAGGTCAGGTACCCATAGACCACCACCGCCGCATTCCCCTGGAGCACGACGCCCGGAACGTCGACCGTCCCCGCCGCGATCGCGCCTGACCCCGCCCCCACGTACACCGCCGAGCGATTGACCGAGAGGACGTTGCCGTTCGACTGCTGCAAGACACCCGTATGGGAATCGTAATTCGTACCGAGATTGAGCGACGGCAGGAACTGGGCCGCCGCAAGCTGCCGGAGCGCCGCCGCCTCGACCACCCGCTGCCGCGCGATCATCAGTTGAGGGTTCTGAACGCCCGCCAATCGCAGCGCTGTGTTCAGGTCGATCGGCCGGATGGTCGGATCCAGGAGGGTGGGTGGCGAGTCCGGAGTCTTGACGGGTTCCATGCTTGCCTCTCCGTCCGACCGGCCCGCCGGCACGCCGGAACCACCCCTCGAGTCAGGGAACACGGCCGGGGGACCCGACGCGGCCGCCTCCCCAGAGGGCAACGGTACGGTCTGGCCGACACCGCTCGCACCCCAGGTCGAACCCGCCGTCGCAACCGCCGCGACCAGAATCAGGTGTCGAAATTTGCCCATCTTCCTGGTCTCTCCGCTGGGGTCGATAAAGCCTGAGGGTGGAGTCCCGTGAGTCTTATCGACGGTAGTGAACCTGACACTTGAACCGGCCGCCTTGAGCCCGCCGCTGGTAACCCGCCGGATCAGGGCCGTTTCCTATCCATCTGTGAGGGCGAGGCTCCGTCCGAGCCGTGCATCGCCAACGACTCCCGCGTGCGAGACGCACCAGCGAGTTCTAAAAGAACAATTGGAACCTCAGCCACAACAGGTCCTGAGATTTCCCAAATCGCTCGCTCCCGGTCGCGATCGGATTGCCGTACATGGCGTGTTGCCAGTCAAAATAGATTTTGGTGTAAAAATTGAGGTACCAATTGACGCCGATGTCCGTCGTTGCCGCCTGGTTGGTCCAGAGGTTCGGATCAGCGAAGCCGGCCGTGAAGACGTTCTTGCCGATATCGAGATAGCTGTAGCGCGCGTAAACCTCGATCGCGCCCGTGCCGGTGACCTTGCCGTTCCTCACCCGGAAGTCGTGCCGTGGCTTGACGACGTTCACGCGGCGCGTCAAGCGCTCGCCCGTGAGGAAGTACGCCGGACCCACGGTGAACCCCTGGAGTGGCACGCGCGTCGAGTAGTGGCTGTTTGATAGCGCATACCCGCCAAAACCGCCGCCGTACTCGGCCAGCATCATCAGGCTCTTGTAGTACCACGCGGCGTGCCCCGACCATTGGGCGCGCTCGCCGAACTCGACCACATTGTTGTTGAACGCGAAGAACGTCGGTGAGAGCGACTCGACGACCGAATTGTTCGACGACGATGTTTGATCGTTGGCGGTCGTCAGGATCGACGGCTGCAACGGGTTTTGCTCGTAGCCGATATTGAAGGACCCGCCGAGGTTCAGGTACTCGAACGGCCCCGGCTCCCGGGGACCCTCGTTGTCCGACATGAGGTTCTGGGTCGGACGCGTTCGGCCTCCCGTCCCCTGGGCGCCGGTCACGCCCCCCTCGTCTCTCGGCTTGAGGAACGGGCGACTGTTCAAGAACAGGTAGAGGTCTTTCGCGTTATTGGTATCCCCAAACGATCGTCGCGGGCCATTGAACACGCCGGCCGCATAGCCAATTCGGTTCTGGAACAGCTCGCCCAGAAACATGGCCCCTTCCTGGCGGTTCCCGGCGAAATTGCCCGCGTACATGGAACGCTCGGGGGCGATCAGGTCCCCCTCGGCGATTTCGTAGTATTCGTACAGGTAAGGTGTTTTCATCCGCCCAATTCGAAACCTCAGGCGCGGGTCATAGCGCAGCGTGAGAAAGGCGTCCAGGAGGTCGAGCGACCCGTAGCCGCGGTTGATCACCGTGTAAAACTCAATGTTCTTCGTGACCCGGCCCGTGAAGTACCAGCGCTGGCGAGGCATGAAAAACTGCGACTTCAAGAAGCTGTCGCCACTGTGGATCGGCGAGAAGCTCCGGTACTCCGCCTGCGTGAGGTCGTGAAACTGCAGCTTGAACTCTCCGTCGTCCGAGCCGAACTCCAGACCCTCCCCGAACTCCACCACCGCCTTGCGCTTGCGGAGCTTTTCGCCACCAAACGACTCCGACTCGGGAAGAAACACCCGCGCATCGGTGCCCTGTGCACCCACGCCCTCACGCGCCCGCGGGCTGAGCCCCGAACCGGGCCCCACGGCGTCATCGCCCAAGAACGATTCCACGCTGGAATCCTCAGCCGCCGGCGGTCGTGGCTGGGATCCTTCCAGCCGCTTTGCGAGCGCTTCGTTCTGCTTCGCTAGAGCCTTGTAAAGTTCACGCATCTCACGGTTGTCTTCTTCGAGCCGTCGAATGCGGTCCTCCAGGATCACCTCTCGTGAACGGCCCACCGGAGGAGCGACACTCGGGGTCGGTGGCGCGCCGGCAGACTGTCCGCGCGCGACCGTGCTGAGACCGGTCAGCAACAGGACCGTCGCCGCTGCTCGCCATTCCATCCGCCGCCGCATGCCCCGTCTCCCTACCGCCGTCTCGTCACGCGGTCGCCCGACAGCGAGTGCATCGACGATGCACTCGCGAATGCTTGTGTCGCCGCCCGGTGTGGGCACTCATCCGATCGGCCAGGTGCGCCCAGTGGAACGGAACAGGAACGCCTTGAGACAACGTATCGGTGGGGCGCGAGTGGTCAGTGCAAAGGTTCTGTTCCCAATCACCGAAGACGACCGATCGAAACACGTTTCGCCCGAGCGGCAGTCTGAGCATCGAAGGCGCAGAGAGGCCGGGGCGGAACGAACGGAGGTGTCCGCGTGCCTGGGCTACGGGACCGACGACTGTAGGCTCCGCCCCGCCCTCTCGGCGCCGACGACGTGCTCAAACCCGGCCGTGCAAGTGCCTCGATTCCTGCCGGCCGGCGACGGCGCGACAGGATCGCCCGGAACGTTCGTGGGTCGCATCTCGCCGATCGTTGGATCGGGTTATGGGCGGGTGGGCTCAGCAGCGAAGGGGGAGATGGCGGCGCGAGGGGTGGAGCGAGACGATTCGGTGCGGTGAAACCTTCGACGCGGGCTCGAAGACGGACGAAACAAGGTTTTCCGTGATGGGCTCGTCGCAACGGTTGCCGCCCAGCACGGCTTCACTGCGGACGAGGTAGGGGGGATGAGGCGAAGTCGATCGCGTTCGACCCCGTGGGCGAGCGCACTGTTGCGTCGTCGACAGGTTCGCCCGTTGCGGCGCCCCGAGCACGCTCGGGACGGGCACGGTGGGAAACGTTCCCGCCCCCACGAGCACCAAGACCAGGAAAAGTCGTAGCGGGAGAATGGGCACCGTGTCTCCCCGGCGTTTCGACCCCAACCCATCGGTCCCCCCTTGTACCAAAGGCCCATTGTTTGTCAATCGCGTTTGGCTCCATGTTTCCACCTCCTGACGGCTGCGCAGCGGCCGGGTGAGGACGCCGCGTAGGCGCGTGTCGCCGTTCTCCCTGAGCCGCCCGCAGCGCGGCCGCTATGCAAAGGTGTAGGCCCGTCAGCACCGTGCACGGGAAGGGAGCGGTCGACGAATGCCGCATTCGGGCTGCCACGAAGCCCGGCCACAGCCGCAAGGCACGTCCTCGTGCCGCGGCTTCCGAGCTTTCCCCGCATCGGGTAGACTGTCTCCTCTCCGTTTCCGCGGCCTCTCTCCCGCTCGACGCAATGGCCCGCTTCCCCGGCGCCTGGCCGGAGGCGATCAAGGGCGTCCTCCACCTTCCCCGCGCTCGCCACCTTGGAACTCCGAATACCATGACTTCGCTCGACCGTTCCCGACGTTCGTTTCTCAAGGCCTCGCTCGCCCTTTCGGGGGCAGCCCCGCTCGTCGCCGGCTCGCTCCCAGCGCGATCGGCCGAAGCCGGAGGGCCGCTCATGGCCTATGTCGGCACCTTCAGCTCTCCGCTTCGCGACGTGTTGCCGACGCAGGTCGATCTACCGCCCGGCAACGGTCGCGGCATCCACATATTCCAGGTGAACCGCGCCACCGGGGCGTTGACCCCCGCCGGCCTTCACGCGATGGGAACGAGCCCGAGCTGCCTGGCTCTGAACGCCGCCGGCACCCGGCTCTATTCCGCCAATGAGACCGATCGCGTCGGCGACGACAAACAAGGCACGGTCAGCGCCTTCGCCATCGATCGCTCCAACGGACACCTGACCCTGCTCGATACCGTTCGCGCCGGCGGCGCCGGTCCCACTTATGTGAGCATCCATCCGTCAGGCCAGTTCCTGTTGGTGGCCAACTATTTCGGCGGCTCCGTGGCGGTGCTGCCGATTCTGCCCGACGGTCGTTTGGGCAACGCCGCCGACATCAAGAACGATGCCGGCAAGCTCGGCCCCGCGAAGGCGACTCACGCCCCCCCGGGCAGTTTTGCGCTCAGCGGACACGACCGGACCCACGCGCACATGATTCAGGCCGATCCCGCGGGGCGCTTTGTGCTGCATGTGGACCTGGGCCTGGATCAGATCTTCGTCTGGAAGTTCGACGTGCGGACGGGCGTGCTGACCCCGAACGAGCCGCACGCCGTCTCGCTGCCCCCCGGTGACGGCCCTCGGCATTTCCATTTTCATCCCAATGGCCGCTGGTTCTACTCCATTCAGGAGGAGGGCTCGACCATCGTCTTGTTCGACTACGATGCCCCCCTGGGCCGGCTGACCCCCCGGCAGACGATCTCCACGCTCCCCCCCGGCTTCGCCGGCAGCAACTTCTGCTCCGAGATCCTGGTCTCCGCCGACGGGCAATTCGTCTACGCGGGCAACCGGCTCCACGACAGCATCGGCATCTTCTCCGTCGGCCCGCACGGCGACCTTACGTTCCTCGGCGAAGAATGGACGCGAGGGAACTATCCCCGCAGCTTCAACTTCGACCCCACCGGCCAGTTCCTCTTTTGTTGCAACCAGCGCGGTGACAACATCGCCGTCTTCCAGGTGAATCGCCAGACCGGCAGCCTCAAGTTCACCGGCCATTACGCCTCCGTCGGCAATCCGTCGATCATCGTCTTCCTCGACCTCGCCAAGGTGGGTTGAATGGGAGCGTGGATAGGCCATACGACATGGGGCCTGGCCCTGGTCCTCCGGCCGATCGCGGATTTGCCGACCAGTTCAGGCGTGTTGTACGGGAAGGCGAAGCGTGCGCAGACTGATCCGAAAGAGGCACCCATGACACTGTTCAAGGCCGGTCGCTGGTTGTTTACGCTGGCGCACGTCGCGGGCATCAAGGAAGGCGACGGCGATCCGCCGGCCTGCGAGGTCTTCCTGTCGGGGGGCGAGAAGGTCAAATTGAAGCCGGCCGAATACACGAAACTGAAAGGCCACCTCGGACCGGCGGTGGACATCAGCCAGGCGAAGAGTGTGTTCGAGCAGGATGAGCCGCCCAAAAGCGGCGGCATACCCCCGGCAGAGCCGCTTCCGGACGAGAGTACCGAAGCGACGGGCATCGTTACGATTGAAAGCCCGGGACCGATCATGCTGACCCTGAGTTCGGCGGTCGACCTCGGGGGCACACCGCCGGACCCGTTGATACTCGACGGCCAGGGATCGATGGAAATCCACGACCGGCCACCCGGGACGATCGTCAGCGCGCACGGCAGGGCGGACGTCGCCCTGGATGAGCGCTCGCTCCGACAGCTTGCGGACTGGCTTGCACGCCAAGGGATACGGGCCAGCCTGCCGGAGCCCACCCCTTGACCAGGGTGTGGCCAATCTTCCCCGCTGCCCGTCTGCGCGGAGAGGGTAGGTGAGGGGTGCGCCGAGGAGGACGTCGCTCGCTGCGCGCCCCCTTAACCGGCCGCCCTCTCCCGCGAGGCATTGGTATCGACACAAAGGGTCTTTCGCCAAATGAGGCGGGAGCTCTCGTTCCCACGCTTTGCCGCTCCGCGGCCCGATTTCGGCGGAAAAACGGAGACCTCTCGTTGATCTCCACCACGACCGGCGAAGTCGGCTCCAACCGCTGAGCAGAAGGGGGGTGGGTGCCATGCCCACGTCTTCGTGGGCCTGCGCCCCTCCCTAGGCCCGGCCCGGAGCGCATGCCGACGAAGTCGTGGGCATTGCACCCAAATATTAAACCGGC
>JARLIH010000113.1 GCA_031291845.1 Isosphaeraceae bacterium
ACCGCGGGTGCCGCCCCTTTTACGAATGGATCGAGAATCGCGGGGAGACGCATAAGACCCTCCTTGGAAAAACTCTGCAATCCGTTCCTTCCAAGGAGGTTGTAACAATTAAGTCCGCATGTTCACAGGGGTAGGTGCATGAAATGCACCGGTGCATCCCATGCACCCTGCCTAAGGTTTTGCTCGAGAGGGGCCGTCATGCGCCGTCGCGCTGCGTGGTTGTCATGCGTTCTCGGGTTGGTTGTCTCGTCGGCTGGGGGCGGGGAGATGACCCTCCACCGCGTTTTCGGGCCGGAGGTCCCCACGGGGCCCTACAAGCACCCGGCCTGCATGACCGAATTGGCGAGCGGCGACCTGTATCTCGTTTACTACGGAGGCGAGGGAGAATACGCCAACGACACGGCCGTCTTCGGCTCCCGGCGGAAGAAGGGAGCGGCGGAATGGTCCGCACCCAAGGCGCTTGCCCGCGACCCGTTCCACTCGCTCGGCAACGGCGTCATCTGGCAGGACCCCACCGGGCGTGTCTGGCTCTTTTACGTCGTCCGCTTCGGGGCGACGTGGTCCTCCTCACGCATCCAGGTCAAGGTCTCGAACGATGACGCGAACACCTGGTCGGACGCATCGCTGCTGGCACTCGAAGAGGGAATGATGGTCCGTAACCGGCCGATCGTCCTCAGCGACGGCGACTATCTCTTGCCGGTCTACAAGGAAACTGGAAACGACCCGGAGTTCGTCGGTCCCGACAGTACCTCGCTGTTCCTGCGATATCATCCCGCGACGAATCGTTGGGCGGAGAGCGGTCGCATTCGCTCCGCGCGCGGGAACATCCAGCCGGCCGTCGTGGCGCTCGACGATAAGGCGCTGATCGCGTATTGCCGTCGCGGTGGGGGTTACGACCCGAAGGAGAAGGGCTACCTCGTCCGCTCCGAGTCACACGACGGCGGCCGGACCTGGTCCGAAGGCCGCGATTCACCGTTCCCGAACCCGAACGCGGCGGTCGACTTTCTCAAGCTACGCAGCGGGAATCTGCTGCTGGTCTACAACGACAGCATGAGCGCACGGTCGCCCCTGACCGTCGCGCTCTCGCCCGACCACGACCGAACCTGGCCGGCCAAGCGCAACGTCGTGGAGGGGCCCGGCGATTTCGCCTACCCGACCGCGTTCCAGGCTCGCGACAGCTCCATCCACGTCGTGTTCACATCGGACCGGCGGACGGTGATCAATCACGCCGTGTTCGACGAGACCTGGGTCGTGACCGCGCGGAAGAACCCGTAGCAAGGGACAACCGGTGCCGGGACGTTACTTGGCCGGCCGGCGAAACACGATCGCGACTCTCATCGGCCCACCCACGCCGAGATTAGCGGCCTGGATGGGGACGATCTCGAACGTCTCCCATCCCTTGGCCTCCCACTCGCCCATGACCTGGGCCATCTGAGCGTAGCCGGCCTCGATCTGGCCGAACTCCGTGCGCGGACGGGGCTCCACAGCACCTCGGTGGACCTTCAGCGCCTGGGCCTCGACCGCTCGCGTGCCGGCCCAGGCCGCGACGGCGAGAAGCAGGCAGGCTAGCGCACCCCAGCGCGCTCGTCGGAGCGACCGCTCCAATCGTGCGACTCTCGCATCCAGCATCGGTTCCATGGCCGTCTCCCTCCGGGTGCCTCAGACGGCGGCGCCGACCGGTGCCTTCTCGTCCACGCCGAGCTGCACCAGCGCGGCCGCCTGCGCGGCATGCTTGCGCAGATCCTCGGAGATTCGCATTGAGCAGAACTTGGGGCCGCACATGCTGCAGAACGCCGCGGACTTGAAGGCCTCCTGGGGGAGCGTCTCGTCATGCATGCGGCGCGCCGTCTCGGGGTCGAGCGACAGGCGAAACTGCTCCTCCCAGTTGAACGAATAGCGGGCGCGGCTGAGGGCATCGTCACGGTCCCGCGCGCCGGGGCGGTGGCGCGCCAGGTCGGCGGCGTGGGCGGCGATCTTGTAGGCGATCACCCCCTGGCGCACGTCCTCGACCTCGGGCAGGCCGAGGTGCTCCTTCGGGGTGACGTAGCAGAGCATGCTCGCGCCATGCCACCCGGCCAGGGCCGCGCCAATGGCCGAGGTGATGTGGTCGTAGCCCGGGGCGATGTCGGTCACGAGCGGGCCGAGCACGTAGAACGGGGCCTCGCTGCACTCGACGGCCTGCTTCTCCATGTTCATCGCGATCTGGTCCATCGGGATGTGCCCGGGACCTTCGACCATCACCTGGCAGCCTCGCGTCCAGGCACGGCGGGTCAGCTCGCCGAGGGTCTTCAGCTCCGAGAACTGCGCGGCGTCGGAGGCGTCGGCGATCGAGCCGGGGCGCAGGCTATCGCCGAGGCTCCACGTGACATCGTACTCGCGCATGATGTCGCAGAGGTCGTCGAAACGGGTGTAGAGCGGGTTCTCCTTGTTGTGCGCGATCATCCACTGCGCCATGAGCGCCCCGCCCCGCGAGACGATGCCGGTCACTCGGTGCGCGGTCAGGGGGATGTAGTCGCGGAGAATGCCGGCGTGGAGGGTCATGTAGTCGACCCCCTGCTTCGCCTGGTGCTCGACGATGTCGAGCAAGTCCTGCTCGCTCAAGTCCTCGACGTGCTTGACCTTCTGGATCGCCTGGTAGATCGGGACGGTGCCGATGGGGACGGCACTGGCGGCGATGATGGCCCGGCGGATGGCGTCGATATTGCCGCCGGTGGAGAGGTCCATCACGGTGTCAGCGCCGAGGTCGACGGCCATCTTGAGCTTGGCCAGCTCGTTGTCGGCGTCGGAGGTGACGGCGGAGTTGCCGATGTTCGCGTTGATTTTGCACTTGGCCTTGATGCCGATTCCCATCGGTTCGAGGCCGAGGCGGAGATGCACGGTATTGGCCGGGATCACCATCCGCCCGCGCGCCACTTCGGTCCGGACGAGTTCGGGCTCCAAGGCCTCGCGCCGGGCGACGTGCTCCATCTCGGGGGTGATGCGACCAAGGCGCGCCTGTTCAATCTGAGTCATGTGCGAACGACCTCCTCCGCGTGCCGCCCAGGTCGACGGCGCACCGAACTTTGGCGGTGAGCTTGCCAAAAACCCTATCCTAGACAGCCCCCCCCGTCTCGGTCAATTCGGCGGGGCTCCGACGACCGTCGCGTCGCCTACTGCCGGCACGGCCCGCGTCCACGGCATTCGCAATCAAGTTTTCGCGTTTTTTGATGGAACGGATTGACGGCCACTGAATCTTTCGAGGAGACTGAACGATAACAATCGAACGAGGCCTCGGGCCGCTGCGCTGGGGCTTTCTCCGTAGGCCATTCCTTGCAGTGTCCGACCCCGGAGCGATTCATGGAGGCGACCGGTCGATCCCCGCTCCCCATCTCTCTGTTGCGCCGGTACTGGCGTGCCTTTTTGCTGGTACCGCTGGTCCTCGCGGCACTTCTCCTCGGCTTGAGCTGGTCACTGACGGCGCCGCTGGAGGACCACCCGGCGCCGCTGAGCGCGGCCGGTCTCGCAACGCCCCCCGTTCCGCTGACCCCTGAAGAGGCTGCGCTGCCCGGCGTGCCCCCTGCCTGGCCGGAACGAAGGACCGACGGGGACACCGCCAAGAAGGTCCTCCTCGCGACGCTGATCGCCGTCGCCGAGCACCTCAACGACGTGGACACCTACACGGCCACGTTCAAGAAGCAAGAGCGGCTCAACGGCAAGCTCGGCGTCGTGCAAACGCTGGCCATGAAGGTCCGCCACAAGCCGTTCGCGATCTACTTCAAGTTTCTTGCCCCGTCGCCCGGCAAGGAAGTGGTATACGCCGAGGGGCATCACGAGAACAAGGTGATCGCCCACTCCCCCGGCGTCGCCGGCTGGCTCGTCCCGCGGCTGGCCGTTCCACCCAACCACCCGCTCGCCCTCGCCGAGTCGCGGCACTCCGTGACCGAAGCCGGCCTGGCGAACCTGACCAAGAAGCTCATCCGTTTTCGCGAGCTGGACCTGAGCGACCCCGAGGCGGTCACCATCCTCGACCGGACGACCGACGATCAGGGCCGCCCGCGGCTCCGCTCGGTTCACACGCATCCGCACGCCAACGCCGACCGCCCTTTTTGCAGGGTCGAAGTCCTGTATGACCCCGACAGCCGCATCCCGGTCGACATCCGCAACTACGAGTGGCCGGCGTCGGGCCATGGCGACGTGCTCTCGCTTGCGGAGCACTACCGCTACGAAGACCTGAACCTGAACGCTGACCTCTCAGCGCTCGACTTCGACCCGGCAAACCCAGAGTACGCGTTCCGGCGTTAGCGCGGTTTGCCATCCCGTTGAACGGTGCTTGAAATGCACCATTCCCTCTGGCGACGATTCTCGCATTCGCCTTCTCCCTTCTTTATGCTTGGCGTCGTGGCGCTGAGTCTAAATCAGGGCGTGAGCGGGAACCGTCGCGGATGAAGACCTACCGGATCGCGGTCGTGGAGGGGGACGGAATCGGGCCGGAGGTGGTTCGCTGCGCGCTCGACATCCTGGCCGAGGCCCAGCGCCTGGTCTCGGGCTTCGCCCTCGACGTCGTCGACGCCCCGGCGGGCGCGGGGACGTACCTCGAACGGGGGGAGGCACTGCCCGCTACGACACTCGACGCCTGTCGCGCGGCCGATGCCATCTTCCTCGGCGCGTGCGGGTTGCCGGATGTCCGCTATCCGGACGGCACCGAGATCATTCCGCAGGTGACCTTGCGGATCAAGCTCGACCTGTACGCGGGCCTTCGCCCCGCGCGGCGGCTTGCGGGGATCCCCATTCCGTTGGCAGGTGCGCCGCCGATCGACTTCGTGGTCGTGCGCGAGAGCACCGAGGGCATTTTCGCCTCGCTCGGCGGCGGTATCGTGCTTGGTGACGCGTTGGCCACCGACACGCAGGTCATCACGCGCAGCGGGACGGAGCGCGTGGTCCGCGCGGCGTTCCGGCTGGCGCGGCGGCGGAGCCGTCCGCGGCCGCGGGTGACGTGCGTCGACAAGGCGAACATCCTGCGTTCGTTCGCCTTCTTCCGCAAAGTCTTCGATGAGGTCGCGGCCGAGTTCCCGGACGTTGCCTCGGACCATCTTTACGTGGACGCGGCCGCGATGGAGCTGGTGCGGCGGCCCGAGCGGTACGACGTGCTCGTCATGGAGAACTTGCTGGGCGACATCCTGTCGGACCTTGCCGCGGCCCTGGTTGGCGGTCTCGGTGTCGCGCCTTCGGCGGACGTCGGCGATGAGCACGCCGTGTTCCAACCGTGCCACGGCACGGCGCCCGACATCGCGGGGCGGGGGGTCGCCAACCCGTTGGCCGCGATCCTCTCCGGCGTTATGCTCTTGGATCACCTGGCCGACGCGCATGATGACCCGTCTCCCCGCGCGGCGGCACGCAGGATCGAGTCGGCCGTCGCGTCCGCGCTCGCCGCGGGCGAGGCCCAGACCGCCGACGTCGGCGGCCGCGCCTCAACCGCACAGGCCGCCGGCGCGATCCGGAAGCGGCTCACCTGAGCCCAGCGAGGTTTCCCTCTCACGAGGATCCAGTGATGCCAACGACGATCGTGCGTTGCAACCTCGACGGGTGTCGCGCGCCCGCCGCCTATAAAATTGCCGCGACCTGGAGCGACGGCAGTCTGTCCGAATTAAAGAGCTACGGCTTCACCTGCGCCGACCATCTTGGCCCGGTCTTTCGCGAAGCCGAACAGCGCCACCTGCGCTACCATCCTGCATCGGGGGAGAACGTCGAGGAACTCGGCATCTACAAGTACGAGCAAGGGAAACGCGACCGGGCGCTCCAGCGCCTGTGGGGTCTTGAAGAGAATTACCGGTCCTGAGCCTCCCGGCGATCTCGTGGTAGGGTGCATGAAGTGTACGGTTGTATGTCGTGAACGCCACCAAAACTGTAGGGCCGGCTACTGCCGGCCCCACATTAATTCCGATGCGGCTCCGCCCCGTTACGAAATGTGTCCTACCGGTTACTCAACCGCTGCGCCGTGCGCACGAGCTCGACGAACTCCTGGCGATACCCCGAGCGGTCGTTTGCGACCAGGGGCGAGACCAACTCGATGACGCCGCCATACGTCAGGGTTCCCTTGAACCGCGAGTCGCGGAGCAGCATCCCGAACCCCGCGACGGCGCTCGCGAGCTTGAAATCGGGCGAGGCGTCGACGTACTTGAGCCCTTTGTCCTCAACGCCCCGGGCGATCTCGCGAGCCGTGTCGCCGTCCGGCTTCTTGAACCGGAGCATCACGCGGAGCGCGTCCGTGCTCGGCACGAGCTTCTTCTCTTGAAACGCGAGCCTCTCGGGCCCGACCTTCGCGTCGCGATCGCCGGACGGGGCGACCAGCTCGTAGAGCGCTGTAACGTGGTGCCCCGCGCCGATCTCGCCGGCGTCCTTGTTATCGTCGCGGAAGTCCTGGTTCGGCATCAGGCGGTTCTCGTAGCCGATCAGGCGGTAGGCACCCACCTTGGCGGGGTTGAACTCGACCTGGATCTTCACGTCCTTGGCGATTGTGACGAGGGTTGAGCCCATTTCCTGCACGAGCACTTTCTCGGCCTCCCGCATTGAGTCGATGTAGGCGTGGTTGCCGTTCCCCTTGTCGGCCAGCTTTTCGAGGGTGCTGTCCTTGATGTTCCCCATGCCGAAGCCGAGCACGCTCAGAAAGACGCCACTCTTGGCCTTGGATTCGATCAGCTTGACGAGCTCGTCCTGGCTCGTGACGCCGACGTTGAAGTCGCCGTCGGTGGCGAGGATGACGCGGTTGGTGCCCTGTTTGATGAAATTGGCCTTGGCCAGGTCGTAGGCGAGCTGAATGCCCGCGCCACCGTTGGTGGAACCGCCGGCCTGAAGCTGCTCGAGCGCGGAGAGGATTTCCGCCTTGCGGAAGCAAGGCGTGGACGGCAGCACGAGGCCCGAAGCCCCCGCATACACGACGATCGCTACCCGGTCGTTCTCGCCGAGGTGCTCGACCATCATTTGCAGGCCGGATTTCACGAGCGGCAGCTTGTTCGGCTGATCCATCGAGCCGGAGACGTCGAGCAGGAACACGAGGTTGCTCGGCGGGCGCTTGTCATTGGCGATCGGCCGCCCCTTGAGCCCGATGCGGGCGAGGCGGTGCTCGGCGTTCCACGGGCAACCGGCGACCTCGAGATGAACCGAGAACGGATCGTCGCCCGAGGGGGGCGGGTCGTCGTACGGGAAGTAGTTGACGAGCTCCTCGATGCGGACGGCGTCGGGGGGCGGCAGCGTGTTCATGTTCAGGAAGCGCCGGACCTGGGCGTAGCTTGCCGTGTCGACGTCGATCGAGAAGGTCGAGAGCGGCTCCTGGCTCACGGTGATGAAGGCGTTTTCGGTGATCGGGGCGAAGGCTTCGTCCTTGACATCGAGGTCTCTCTTCAAGGCACCAACGGCCTTGAACTCGACTTCCGCCACTTCCTTGACCTTTTGCTCCAGATGCTGCTTCACGGCGAGATCATCAGCGTGCTCGCGATCGGCCAGCCTTTTGCTGGTCTTGTCGGCGGCTGCGTCGAGCGATTCGCTCTTCTGGCGGCTAACATTCGCCGGCATCCTCTCCGCCTGCGGGCCTCCGGACGCGCCGTTCAGAGCCACGGCTTGCGGGGCTTGACCCGACTTCTCGTCCGTGGGCTGCGGCTGATTCGGCCCTTGGGGGCGATAATACATTTCAGGCGATTGCGGCTTACCGCCCGGCTTGGTCAACGATAGCTCAGGTTTGGCCTGGCCCTGCCCCGCCCTTCCTTGGAGTCCCTGAGCCTCCGCAAAAGAGGCCGGCACTTGTTGGGATTGGCCCTGTGGCCCAGAGTTCTTCTGTCCCGCTTGACCTTGTTGCGGGGGCGCAAGCTTCGCTGGCGATTGACCGGCGGGTGGCACCTTCGCCGACATCAAGCCAGGCACAATCACCGGCGCGGGCTGCACCAACGTTCCCGTCACCTGTTTCGCCCCGGAGACAGGCTCGCCGACCGCCTTGTAGCGTCGCGCCTCCCCGAGGTTCTCGGCCTCGAGTCCCAACGCCCGCCCATTTCGAGCATCCGCGGGTTGATGAGCGACGTCGGCGAGATTGGAGTATCCCCGCCGCCCGCGCGCAAGACCGCCGCCGGTACCAGGAGGCATGCCCGCCCCTGTCGCGCCTCCGCCCATGCCGCCCGCCCCCGCCGCTCGCGCATCAGCCTGCTGACCGAATGGCAACGTTGAGCCAGGAGAGTAGGTGCCAAGCCCACCCGCGAACCTACTCACAATGGTGGGAGCGGGCCCGCTGGCAGGTGGCACGGGGCCCGCCGCAGGCGAAGCCTCGGCCGACGTACCGTCGGTGAATCTCGCCTGATCGCCTGGCGTTTTCAGCGATCGGATCGTGCTTTCGGCCGCATGCTGGTCGGGCTCGGCGAAAGCGACGGTCGACTGTGGTGCCGAGGGCGCTAGCTGTGCCACTCGTTCGCCATGCCGCAGGGGTGCCAAGGGAGCACGATTTACCACAGCCTCGCCCTCCAGCCGGGCCCAGTTCGCGAGCTGAGGTGCGGCTTGCCGAGCCCTCAAGTCGGCGATCGACAACACGCCCACCGAAATGCCGAAAATGCTCGCGGCGACCGCCAGCACGGCCAGGGCGGTATGCAGCACGGGTCTACGCGGCTTCGGCCGCAACAGGCCGTTGAGGGCCTGCCGCTGTGCGGGGGCGAGCCCAGGGCTCGGCTCCCGCTGGAGGTGTTCGGTCAGCAAGCGCGCGGTGGCGCGGATCTCGTCAATGATCTGCCGGCCCTCGGCGGAGCCGGCCAGTGCGGTTTCGACCGCGGCGCTGTCGGCGGCGTCGAGCTCGCCGAGGGCGTAGGCGGTCAGCCGAGGGTCGTTGGGGTCGAGAGGCATGGAGTAGCTCCTTTTATGCGCGAGCGGGGCGCTCAGGTATGGGCCTGGGCCGGCTGGGTGTCGAAGAGGCGCCCGCGGAGGGTTTTCAGTCCGATGTGGATCAAGTAGCCGACATTGCTGACGCTGTGTCCGCTGATCCGGCTGATCTCCTGGTACGAGAAGCCGTTCTGAAACTTCAGCCGGATGACCTCCCGCTGGCTGGCGGGGAGGGTGTCCAGAAGGTCGAGGATCCGCTCGGCCGCGTCGCGCCGCTCCGCCGCCTCGGAGGGCGTCGGGTCCGGACTGACACACCCGAGGACTTGCTCCTCACTCAACCGAGTCATGCGACTCTCCTTCCTCAGAACGTCCAGCGCCTTGTTGCGGCAGACCGTGAAGAGCCATTCGGCCAGCCTGGGCTCGAGCGCGCCTCGGTCCTGCACGCAGAGACGGAGGAACGTTTCCTGGACGACGTCGCGCGCAGCCTCGGCGTCGCCCAGCAGGCGGCTGGCATACAGCGTCAAAGGCCTTTCGAACCGGTCCACGGCCGCGTGGACCCAGGGCCCGTTGTCGGGTTGCGGTGAACCGATCATCGACTCGTCCGGATGGATCGAATGCTCGCTACGCTCTTCTTCCACGTACCACCGTCGCGATTCTTAGGAACCTGCGCCAAGTTTCCGCCTCAGACTGCTGGGCGGGACACCCAACCGGAACGTGTCTGCCGTCGCCGCAAGGTCAGAACTTGGCCCGATTGACCGGTGCGAGACGCTTGTCATACAATGCGGCCGGTAGCGAGCCGAGTTCGTACGGGCGAGATAGCGCGGGCCGTGCTGACGCGATGGCGATCACGTACTACAAGCGGTTCCGTATGGAGATCGATCTTGACGGCGCGGCGGCCCGGCCCGTCCTTCCGCCGGATTATTTCTGGGTGCCCTGGGACGAGTCGCTGATCGACCAGCACGCCGAGGTCAAGTACCAGAGCTTTCGAAGCGAGATCGATGCGTGTGTCTTCCCCTGTCTGGGCGATCGCTACGGCTGTCAGCGGCTGATGCGCGAGATTCGCCGCAAGCCCGGGTTCCTCCCGGGGGCGACGTGGATGATCGCCGGTCCCGAGGGGTACGTCGGGACCGTGCAGGGGGTCATGGACCGGGGGCCGATCGGGGCCATCCAGAATGTCGGCGTGGTGCCGACGTACCGCGGGCTCGGCTTCGGCCGGGCCTTGATCCGGCGCGCCCTCGGCGGGTTCCAGCAGGCCGGGTTGCGGCGGGCGTATCTTGAGGTGACGGCTGAGAACTCGAGTGCCGTCCTCCTCTACCGCGCGGTCGGCTTCCGGCGCGCGAAGACTCTGTACAAGGCGGTCGACGGTTGAAATGCGGTGGATCCGCTGATCAACTACCGGTTCGGCGGCGACGCCCTGCGGCCGCCCCGGCTGGCGCGATTTTCGTTGACGACAAGTTCCTGGTTCCTGTCTCCCGGCTCATTCGAGTGAGGTCCACGTGCCTGATGCCTCTGCAACGCTCGTGACGCAACACACCTATCCCAACGGCCTCGTGCTGGTGGCGGAGACGATGCCGGGCGTGCAGTCGGCGGCGTTTACACTACTCCTGCGCGCCGGGGCGGCCTACGAGCCGGAGGGTGCTGGCGGCGCCGCCACGATGCTTGCCGAGTGGATTACACGGGGGGCCGGGGAACGCGACAGCCGGGAACTGCTCTCCGCGCTCGACAACCTGGGCGTCAGCCACGGCGAGAGCGCGCAGAGCTTGCACACCAGCCTCTCGGCGGCCACGCTCGGCCGCAACCTGATCCCGGCGCTGGAGATTTTCGCGGACGTGGTCCTCCGGCCCCACCTGGATGAAGAGGAAATCGAGCCGATCCGGGCCCTGGCGCTCCAGAACCTGCGAAGCCTGGAGGATGACCCCGGAACGAAGGTGATCTACGAGCTGCGGCGTCGTCACTTTCCCGACCCGTGGGGCCGCCCTTCACCCGGTACCCCCGAGACCGTCGCGTCGCTCGAGCCGGCGATGCTCCGCAAGTTCCAGGAGCTGCGCTATCGGCCGAACGGCGCGATCCTCGGCGTCGCGGGCGCGATTGACTGGCCCGTCTTGCGCGACGCCGTCGGCCGTCTGTTCGGCGACTGGCCTGCCGGTCCCGACCCGCACGTGCAAGAGCGCGCCACCGGCCCGGCCCGCGATCACATCCTGCGCGAGACGCAGCAGATCCAGATCGCCCTGGCGTACCCGACCGCCACCGTCTCCAGCCCCGATTACTACAAAGCCCGCGCCGCGGCGACGATCCTGGGTGGGTACTCCTCGGCCCGGCTGTTCACCGAAGTGCGCGAAAAGCGAGGGCTGTGCTACTCGGTCTACGCCAGTTACGAGAGCCACCGCGACCGCGCCGCGATCCTGTGCTACGCCGGCACGAGCGCCGACCGGGCACAGCAGACGTTGGACGTCACGCTCGCCGAGATCGCCCGGCTCTCCCGCGCCGGCATCGAGGCCGAAGAGCTCGACACGATGCGCGCCGGGCTGAAGAGCTCGCTCATCATGCAGCAGGAGTCGAGCATGAGCCGCTCCGCCGCCCTCGCCTCCGACTGGTTCTACCTCGGCCGCGTGCGCTCGCTCGATGAGATCTCGGCACAGCTCGACGCGCTGACGCCCGAGTCCGTCAGCCGGTACGCCGCGACGCAAGGGACCCACGATCTGACAATCCTGACCCTTGGGCCGAATGCCCTCACGATGCCTCCTGAGGCCTGAACTCGCTGCGCTGGCCGTGACGAAACTTCCGCATCAATGCGCAACGCGAAAGTCCAGAAAGACAAGGACGCCCGATGCACTTCCACCACACCGTTCTCGACAACGGCCTCCACGTGATCGCCGAATTGAACGACCAGGCGCACTCGGTCGCCTGCGGCTTCTTCGTGAAGACCGGCAGCCGTGATGAGTCGAAAGAGGTCGCCGGCGTCTCGCACTTCCTCGAGCACATGATCTTCAAAGGAACCCCCCGGCGCGACGCGTTGGCGGTGAACCGTGACTTCGACCGCGTCGGCGCCAAGCACAACGCACAGACGTCGGAGGAGGACACGTTCTACCACGTGACGTGCCTGCCCGAGTACCTCCCGCAGTCGTTCGACGTGCTTTCCGACATCCTCCGCCCCACCCTGCGTGAGGACGATTTCAATACCGAGAAACAGGTTATCATCGAAGAAATCAAGATGTACCTGGACAACCCAATGTCGGTCGCCTACGAGGCGGCGAAGGCTGCGCACTTCGGGCCGCACCCGCTCGGGCAGAGCATCCTGGGGACGGTCGAGTCAATCACCGACCTCAAGGTCGAGCAGATGCGCGACTACTTCGCCCGGCGGTACAGTCCGGCGAACATCGTGCTCGCGTTCGCGGGCAAGACCGAGTGGAACAAGATCCTCGACCTGGCGCGGCAGCATTGTGGCAACTGGCAAGGAAGGCCGGCCTCGCGCCAGGCCGTGCGGCCGCAGGGAGCGGGTGCGTTCGAGGCCATCCTCCGCGCTGAGGACCAGCAGCAGACCGTGATCGGGGTGGCCGACGCGCCCCCGCTCGAGAGCGCTGACCGCTACGCGGCCCAGCTTCTTGCGACGGTCCTGGGAGACCATACAGGCTCGCGCCTCTACTGGGAGCTGGTCGATCCGGGCCACGCGGATGGCGCGGAAGTCTCGTACCAGGATTACAACGAGGCCGGCACGTTCTACACCTTCCTGAGCTGCGAGCCGGGCGAGGTGCAAACGAACCTCGCGCGGCTGGCTGATCTGTACAAGCGGACGATGTCAGAGGGGCTGACCGAAGACGAGCTGACCCAGGCAAAGAACAAGGTCCTCGCCCGCTCCGTGCTCCGGAGCGAGCGGCCGATGGGCCGGCTCGCGTCGCTGGGTTTCCACTGGACGTACCGCCGCGAGTACCTGGCCGTTGCGGACGAGTTGGAGGCCTTCAACCGCGTGACACTCGACGACCTGCGCCGGGTGCTCAACGAGTGGCCGCTCTTGCCGATGACGATCGTCTCGGTGGGGCCGACGACGAACGTCAGTCGTCCTTGATGGGGCTGCCGGGTGGTGGGCGCATGAAGTTGGAGGATTTAGAGCGAGCCTCCTTTGTTTGGTCCTCTTTGTAGGGTGCCTGAAATGCGCTATTCCCTTTCGTGCGGGAAGACGGTGCATTTCATGCACCCTACACAAAGGAACACGGAATAACGAACCGCCGTGGTCGCGTGGATTCCGTTCGGGAACAAAACGTCTTATGCGGATCGTCAGTCTCCTCCCGTCTCTGACCGAACTCGTCTGCGCCTTGGGCCGCGGCGACGAGCTCGTCGGCGTGACGCATGAGTGCGACTTCCCGCCCGGCGTTGAGCTGCTGCCCCACCTCACGCATAGCCGCATCCCGGACGACGCCTCCAGCGGCGCGATCGACGCACTGGTTGCGGAGCAGGGGGGGAGCCTCTACGACCTCGACGCTGCAGGAATGGCCGAGCTGCGGCCGGACCTGATCCTCACCCAGGAGCAGTGCGACGTCTGCGCGGTCAACGAGGCGACCGTGCGGCGCACGGCCGCGACCTTGACGAGCCGCCCGCACGTCGAGAGCGTGAACCCGACCGACTTGCCCGGCGTGTTTGCGATGTTCGAGCGCGTGGGCGAACTGCTCGACGCCCGAAGCGAGGCCGGCGCGCTCGTCGCGCGGTTCGAGGTGACGGCCGCGGCGATCGGCCGCCGGCTGCCGGGGAGTCGTCGCCCGCGCACCGTCCTGCTCGAATGGTTCGATCCCCCGTATTCGTCGGGGCATTGGAACCCGGAAATCATTGCGCTCGGGGGCGGTCAAGAGATCATGGCTCAACCGGGCGCGCGCTCTCGTAGGCTGACATGGGACGCGCTTCAGAAGGCCGACCCCGATCTCATCATTCTCGCGCCGTGTGGCTTCACGCTTGAACGCTCCGCGATCGAGCTTCCCGCACTGCTCGGCAGCACGGAATGGGCCGGTCTCCGCGCAGCGCAATCGGGAAACGTCGTGCTGGCGGATGGCTCCGCCTACTTCTCTCGCCCGGGACCGCGGCTCGAAACGAGCCTGCGCATCGCCGCGGCGGCCGTCGCCCCCGATGCGTGCGGTGAGCTTGCCCCCGCCGGCGGCTGGCGCCGTCTGCCGCCGGTTGGCGAGGCGAAAAACCCGTTGCATTGATCTTGCAACGCGCTATCGGCTTACGCATAATCACCCGATGCGCGGTCCGCTGGGCCGCGCTTTTTAGTTTTGGGATGGGAACTCCGGGGCAGGACGCTGCTTGCTCTCGGCTCCTCGTGGATCTCGCCCAGCGCGGGGTCAGGCAAAGGCGACTTATGGCGGAAGCGGTTAAGATCAAAGTCGAGGCGCGAGACCCCCAGAAGAACAAGGGGACCGGCTCCCGAGTCGCGCGCCGGCTGCGGGCTGAAGGGAAAGTGCCCGCGGTCATTTACGGTCACAAGCAGCCGGTCGTGACGATCGCATTGACTCGCGACGCGGTCCATGAGCTTATCAAGAAGGCGACCCACTTCGCCGAGCTCGACCTCGGCGGGTCGTCGGAAACCGTGCTCGTCCGCGACGTGCAGTGGGACTACCTCGGTAAAGAGATTATCCACCTCGACTTCGCACGCGTGAGCGCTGAAGAGTCGATCGAAACCGAGGTGCGGCTCGACCTCCGGGGGTACGTCCCGGGCGCGGTGGCCGGCGGCCTGCTCGAAGTCGTCCATCACACGGTCAACGTGGTCTGCCCCGCAGCCGCGATCCCAGACTCCATCAAGGTCGACGTCAGCGCCCTCCAGCTTGGACAGGGCGTTCACGTGCGCGATCTCGTCCTGCCCGAAGGGGTAAAGGTCGACGCCGACCCCGACCTGCTGCTGGTGCACATCGTCGCCCGTTCCGCAGCCCCCGAGCCAGCCGCCGGGGCCGAGGGCGAAAGCGTGACGCAGCCCGAGGTTATCAAGCCCGAGCGCAAAGAGAAGGAGAAGGAGTGACAGCCCCGGCGCTCGCGTCCGGCTGGTGAATGATGAAACTGGTCGTCGGCCTGGGCAACCCGGGCAGCAAGTACGAGGGCACCCGGCACAACATCGGTTACGAGGTGGTCGACCGCCTCGCGGCCGGTGGCGCGGGGGCCAAGTTCACGCGGAAGTTCGACGGACTCGTTGCCGAGACCGAGATCGACTTTCGCCGCGTCTTGTTGCTCAAGCCCGAGACGTTCATGAACCTCAGTGGTCGCGCGGTCGGTCAGGCCGTCCGCTTCTACAAGTTCGAGCTGTCCGACCTGCTGGTCGTCTGCGACGATCTCTCGCTTCCGCTGGGCCGGCTCCGCATCCGCGGAGGGGGCTCGGACGGCGGCCAGAAAGGGCTCAGGGACGTCGCAGCGCACCTGGGGACCGACCAGTACCCGCGGCTCCGAATCGGCATTGGCGAACGCTGGGCCGCCGACGCCGCCGACTTCGTTTTGAGCCGTTTTCGCCCCGCGGAACGCACCGTCATCGACGATGCCTTGATTCTCGCCTCGCAGGCCGTCGCCGTCTGGGCAACGCTTGGTCTCGACGCCGCCATGAATCGCTTCAACGGACCGGCCGCCGCTTCGGATAAGTAGTCTCTGTCGGGTGCGCGGAGCACACCGTATTCTCTCCCATTGATTCAGCAATTGGTGCGTTGCACGCACCCTACCCGGAGGAGTCTCGCTCTTGGCCCTTAATACTTATGAAGGGATGTTCCTGCTGGACAGCACGAAAGTCGCCGTCTCGTGGGATGACTCGGTCAAGCACGTCCACGACATCCTGACGAAGCATCAGTCGGAAATCGTCGCCAGCCGCCAGTGGGACGAACGCCGGTTGGCCTATTCGGTCGACGGCCACAAGAAAGGGACGTACCTGCTCACCTACTTCAAGACCGACGGCACGCAGCTCAAGGAGATCGTCTCGGACTGCCATCTGAGCGAGGTGATCCTGCGCGAGTTGATCCTGAAGGTCCACCCGAAGCTCGCCGACCACCTGGTCAACCAGGCGATGACGTCGACGCCAAGCCTCGAGGCCGAAGAGGGCCGCGGCCGCGATGAAGAGATGGACGATCGCCCGCGTCGCCGGCGCCGGGAAGACTGAGGCCGTTTTCCCCGCTTGCGCACCCCGACGACAGGCACGCTCGCCGGAACGGACATCCACCTGCCGAGTTTGGGCACTTGTGGGCAAAATCGGAATGTGGTACGTTCTGCCTAGGGAACAACCGTTTACGTCCACCGGACGTGTGTAGAGGTCGTCAAGGACCGGCGTGCCCCCAATTTTGGGGAGGGACCAGGCGATGGCCAGTTTGAATCGAGTCTTTCTGATCGGCAACCTGACGCGCGACCCCGAGCTGCGGTATACCCCCGGCGGCTCGGCGGTAACGGACCTGCCTCTGGCGATCAACCGCAACTTCACGACCAAGGACGGCGAACGGCGCGAGGAAGTGACGTACATCGACGTGACGGTCTGGGAGCGCCAGGCCGAGAACTGCTGCCAGTACCTCAAGAAGGGGCGGCCGGTTCATGTCGAGGGGTCGCTTCGGATGGAGAGCTGGGAAGACAAGACGACGGGCGAGAAGCGGTCGAAACTGAAGGTGTTGGCGGAGCGCGTGCAATTCCTCGACAGCCGGCGCGATGATGGCGGGGGGGCTGGGGACGGTGATTTCGGACCGCCGGCCGCCCGCGAAGTGCCCGCGCCTCGCCGCGCCGCCGGCGAAGCGCGCGGGGCAACCAATGGCCCGGCTCGCGGGTTCGCCGCTCCCGGCAGCACCCCGCCGCCGGCCCGGCGCCCGGTCGAGTCGGACGCGGAAGATGATGACATCCCGTTCTGAGCCCCCGCCCCGGTTGGGACCGGACGGCGGAACCTCGGACAGAGACTTTCTTTTGGATTCGGGATCGGCTGAGCGTCGGACCTCGACCTTCGCGCCGACCCACCCCAGCGTAGGAGTGAGTCAGACATGGCCAAGATGACCGACAAGAAACCGGCCAAGGCCAAGGCGAAGGTTAAGCCCAAGTCGTCGACCGCAGCGAAGAAGGCCGCCGAGGCCGCCTCGCGGCACAAAACGGTCACACTGGTCCCGGAAATCCGACAGCCTGGTGTCGAGCGCCGGAAGAACCATCCGTTGCGTGCCAAGGATGGCCACATGCAGATCATCCTGACCCACGCCGTGCCCCACCTCGGTCAGGCGGGCGAACTTGTGAAGGTGCGCCCCGGCTATGCCCGCAACTACCTGCTCCCGCAGGGCTTCGCGACGTTTGCCACCGCCCACAACCTGCGGATCGTCGAGAAGCACCGCCAGCGCCTCCGCGACCTGGAGGAGGCCCGCCGCGCCGACCTCCTGAACCTCTCCGCGCAGATCGCTCAGCGCTCGCTCACGATCGAGGCGAACGCGAACGCCGAAGGGCATCTCTACGGCTCGGTCAACGCTGACCAGATCGCTGCCGCCCTCCGCGCTGACAACTTCCCGATCGACGCCGAGAACGTCAGGATCGAGGGCCCGCTCAAGGAGCTTGGTCTCTACACGATCAAGATCCAGCTCGGACAGGACGTCGACAGCGAAGTCAAGCTGTGGGTCGTGCCGACACACACCGAAGAAGTCGCGAGCTGACGGCTCTCGCCGGAAATCGTCGCTCTCGCCGGGTGCGTGAGCCATACCGATCGCTTAAGATCGATGTGGCGGGCGCACCCGAGTTTTTTTGATGGTCGAGGCGCCGCGCTGTCGATACGATTGTTCAGATACGGTCCTCCTGCCGTGTGTGCCCTGCGCTTCGCAGTCGCTGAGCTCCCACGACGACACACCCGCTCGAGGCGCGCCTCATCTACGCCGGAAACCATCCCGGCGCGTTTCCGAGGAGTCTCGCCCGCACATGTCGTCTTTGCCTAACGGTCACGGCAATGGTTCGCCCCGCGCTCCCAAGCCGGAACATGCTGCGCTGACCGATCGGCTGCCACCCCAGAACATCGAGGCCGAGCAGAGCGTCCTTGGTAGCATCCTGCTCGACAATGAGGTGCTGCACGAGGTCGTCACGTTCCTCGGTGTGAACGATTTCTATCGCGACTCCCACCAAACGATCTACCGCGCGATTCTCGACCTGTACGACAAGGGCAAGGCCATCGACGCCATCACCCTGGCGGATGAACTCACCCTGCGAGGTCAGTTTGACAGCGTTGGCGGCGACGAGACGCTCGCGCGCATCCTCGACAGCGTGCCGCACGCGGCCAACGGGAAGTATCACGCCCAGATCGTCCGCCAGAAGGCGGTCAGCCGGATGCTGATCGAGACCGCGAACGAGATCCTGCGCGACGGCTACTCGAACAATTTCACGGCCGAAGAACTGCTGGAGTCGGCCGAGCGCAAGGTCTTCGACATTGCGGAAGATCAGACGAAGGGGGACACGGTCGAGCTGAAGGATGTGGTCAACAAGGCGATGGAGCGGATCGCGACGCGTTCCGAGTCGCGACACCCGGTCACCGGCGTTCCGACCGGCTTCTTCGAGCTGGACGATATTACGGGCGGCTTCCAGCCCGAACAGCTCATTATCCTCGCCGCTCGCCCAAGCATGGGAAAGACCGCCCTGGCGCTCAACATCTGCGACCACGCCGCGGTTGCGGCGAACACGTCGGTGCTCTTTGTCAGCCTCGAGATGGGTCAGCTCGAGCTGGCCGAACGATTGCTCTGCGCCCGCTCCCGCGTCGATGGCCACAAACTGCGCACGGGACAGAACCTCGGCCACCGCGACATGTCGCAACTCGGCAAAGGATTCGAGGAGTTGCGCGTCGCGCCGATCTTTATTGACGACACCCCCGCGCGCACCATGCTCCAGATCACCGCGAACGCCCGCCGACTCAAGCTGCGCCAGAACCTGGGGATGATCGTGGTCGACTATATCCAGCTCATCGACGCGGAGGAGTCGCGCGACAGCCGGCAAGAGCAGATCTCCAAGATCAGCCGTCGGCTCAAGACGCTCGCCCGCCAACTGCACGTGCCGGTCGTTGCGCTCTCTCAGCTCAATCGCGCGGTCGAGAACCGCGAAGACCGTCGGCCCAGAATGGCCGACTTGCGCGAGTCGGGTGCCATCGAGCAGGACGCCGATATCGTGCTGATGGTCCACCGGCCCGAGTACTACGACCCCAACGACCAGCCCGGCATCGCGGAGCTGATTATCACGAAGAACCGTAACGGTGCGACGGGTAGCGTGAAGGTGACGTTCTTGAAGAACATCACGCGGTTCGAAAACCTGGCTAATGTCGCCGATCCCATGGGTGGCCCCGGGCCGTTCTAGTCGGGCTCAGGTCGGCTCCTCGGCCAACTCCCAGGTCACGCCGTACGGACCCGCGTTGACGACAGGGGTACGGCCAACCATCGCGTGCTGCCCTGCGCTCGCGTGAATATGACCGCAGACGACCAGGCGGGGCCCGAGGCGGGTGATCGCTTCACGCACGGCGACGCTGCCCAGACTGCGTCCCGATCCGTCTCGGTCCACGGTACCCTGCGGCGGCGAATGCGAAACGAGCACGCATCCAGCCGGGGCGGGTTGCAATAACGTGGCGGCCTGGTCCTCGGTGAAGTCGTAGCTCCACGCGCCGAATGGAGTCACCGGGACGCCGCCTCCGAGCCCGAAGAACTCGTGCCCGGCGATCGAGACCCCCGAGCCGTGAAGGACGTGCGCCTGCGGCCAGCCCTGGCAGGCCGCGGCCAGCTCCTCGGTCGACTCGTTGTTGCCCGCGACCAGAACTGCGGGCTTGTCGCTCGCGCGGAGCACGTCGATGCACGTGCGCAACCCGCGCCGAACGCTGGCGAAATCGCCGGCACCCACCATCACGTCGACAAGCCGCGCACGTTCAACAATGCGCCGTGCGGTTTCGGGATTGACATGAAGGTCGCTGAAAAGGAGGAGCTTCACGGGTGCTACGCCTTGCCGATCGAATGTGTCGGGCCGCGGGTCGCGACTGCGACGCCGGAAACGACGGCGGACCGTCGGACGCTACTCGCGTTCGACGGTCCGCTGTAAGTGCACCCAGCGCTCAGCCGGTCAATGAGCTTCCAGGTCGATTGAAGAGACGATCGGCTTGTCCATGTCCTTCAACGACGCGACGTCGGCTTCATCACCCGGCTTGAGGATCTCGAGTCGCGCCGGATGACCGGTTTGGTCCGGCACGCAGGCGAACACATAGGAATCGCCGATGACCCGGAGACGGCTGTCGCGCACGTTCACGACGAGCGCGGTACGCTCATCGATGCCGAAGCCGATCAAGTCCGGGTGCTCTTCCAGCACGCCGAGGAGCCTTCCGACCCGGTTGCGCTTCATGAAATGCTGGTCGACGACCGCCCCCTGCAGGAAGTCGAACCCGGTTCCCATGATCGCCTTGCCGCGGCCGTCGGCGATCATCACACGGGTCATGATGGCCGCGCCGGCCGATGTGCCGCCGATGACGCCCCCGCGGTCGAGCAGCGCCATCAACTGGCGCTCGACCTCGGTGCCGACGTAGGCCTCGGACAGCAACTTCTGCCGGCCGCCGCCGATCCATACGCCCGTCGCTTCAGCAAGCGGCTTGACGAACTCGACGTCGTCGGCCAGTTCGCGCTTTCGCGTGTGGAGCATCCGCAGCGAAGCCGAGTTAAACTTCTTCCACGGGTCGAGCGACGCCTGAATGCGCGGCTCGTCGGCGTAGATACTCGCCGTCGGAATGACCACGATGCGCGCTTGAGGACCGCCTGCGAGCTCGTAGAACCGTGCCCGTACCGTGTCCGGCACCCCGCCGCCGCCCGAGATGATGAGGGTCCCGCCGTTCGGACGGGCAACGCCAGCAGCCGCCTGCTGCGCAGTGGCCGCCTGTGTGTACGACCAGTAATTCCAACCAAGCACGGCGACCGTCGCCAGACCTGCTGTGATCACTGAGTACAGCAACCAACGAGTTTTCTGAGAACGTGTGCCCGAGAGGGCCCGAAACGGCAGGATCATGGAGCCACCCCACTTGTCTGGGTCGGAGGCGTGGCGGGAGAGAGGCACCTTTTAGCCTTCGGGCTATATCCGAGGCTGGGGCTGCCCGGGTCCACTCGTGGACCCACGGAACTCCGCGAAACTCACTTCGTCACGTTGACCACCTTCGTCAGGAAACCCCGATTTCTTCTTATCACCCTCATGTATCTTACCCCAACTTCCCGTCGCCAACAAGTCTTCGACAGAAAATTGAGCTTTGTCACGCGTGTGTTAATCCAATTGCTGAAAAGGTTCCAGGCGAGCTTTCTCGTGGGCAGTTAGCTTTCTTGTGTCTCTTACAATTGCCAGAAGTCGACCGCGAGATCGGTGGCCCCGTGCGTGGCCCAGTCGGCGAGCACCTGCCCGATCAGGCAAGAGAACTTGAAGCCGTGGCCGCTGCAAGGACTTGCAACGATCACGTCCGATCGGTTGGGGAGCGGCCCGACGCGAAACTGCTCATCGGGTGCGACAGTATAAAGGCAAATCTCAGTCCGGTCGATGGGCGCTTCCGCGAGCGGGGGCAGATATTTTTTGAGGAAGCGCCGCACCGTCGCGCGGTACTCGTCCCCGACCTGCTGGTCCACGCTGTCCGGGTCCACATCAGGCCCGCCGTGCCGGGCCACTTTGACCCCTTGTCCCTGGAAGGAGGCCATACCGTAAAAGTCGTCAAGGACTTCAGCACCCTTGGAGATAAAGACGGGAAAACGTCCCGGCAACCCATTGAGGACGTCCGTCGGCCTGAAGTAGAGAACCTGCTGGCGGGTGGCTCTCAAAGGGAAGCCGAGGTTCGTCAGCAGCCGTGCCGTCCATGCACCCGCGGCGACGATCAGCCGCTCGGCGACGATCCGGCCGTTTTCCAAGATCAGCGTGGGACGCTCGCCGTCCAGGTCGATTCGCTGAACCGGACTGTTTTCGAGGATTTGTGTGCTCGCCCCCCCAGCGGACTGCGCCAAGGAAATCTGCACGGCAACCGCGCGGGCGGCGGAAAGCATCCCCGCATCGGGCTCGAAAACAACGTCCGTCTCGTCGGGGCCCCCGAACCATGCCCAGCTTTTGCGCAGTTCCTGCCCGCTCATTCGGCGGTGAGGGACATCGATGGCTTTGAGGCTGGCCTCGACTCGTGCCACATAGTCGAGCTCGGGAGGGCAAAACGAGACGCCGCCCGTGCGGAGATAGAGATTTTCGCCCGCGTCGGCCTCGAGCGTGCGCCACGCCCTGAAGGCCTCGGGCATCAAGCGGGCATAGCGCGGGTCGGCGTACGAATGCCGCGTGATCCTCGCCGCTCCGTGCGAGCTGCCGCGATCGTGCCCGAGCGGGAACTGATCGACGAGCAGGAGGGGTTCACCGCGTCGGGCGAGATGGTACGCCGCCGCCGCGCCCATGGCGCCTGCGCCGAGTACCACGTTTCGAGCGGTCCAGGTTTGCATGCCGGCTCGCCTGTCTCCTGTTGCGGCGAATCGTTTTCGTCTACGGAATAGTATCGGAAAAAGTACGGGGAGAGTTAGAGCAAAATTAAAAAAACCGATACTGGTCAACGCAGCGTTCCGGGCAACGCTGTCCTGCGAACGGTAGGGCCGGCTATTGCCGGCCCTGCTAGACATGGAACGCTGATGCCCGTCGCAGAGTCAGAGTGCCGTCAGGTAGCGTTGGATTTCCCATGTCTCCACTTGCGCGTGATACTCGCGCCATTCTTCGCGCTTCAGGCGGAGGAACTCACCGGCGATAGGACCGAGCGCCTCCCGTATCACCTCGTCGTCCTCGAAATGGTGGAGGGCTTCGGGGAGCGACTGGGGGAGGGTCTTGATCCCACGGTCGGCCATGGTCTCGAGCCCTTGCTCATAGAGGTTTCCGAGGTTAGGTTCGCCCGGGTCGAGTCCGCGGGCAATGCCATCGAGGCCCGCGGCGAGGTAGGCAGCGAGGGCGAGGTACGGATTGCACGCGGCGGACACGGTGCGGTCCTCGACGTGGCCCGGCTCGGGCACGCGCAGCATCTGGGTCCGATTGTTGTCGCCATAGGTGATGAACGCGGGGACCCACGTGAAGCCCGAACGGACGCCGGTCAGGGCTGCTCCGACCTGGAGGCGTTTGTAGCAGTTAACCGTCGGCGAGGTGACGGCACACAGGGCGGGCGCATGCCGGAGGACGCCGCCGAGGAAATGGTAACCGAGCCGCGAGAGCCCCAGTCCGCGCGGGTCGGACTCGTCGACGAAGACGTTTTTGCCGGAGTGGCTGTCGGCCAGATGATAGTGGGCATGGGCGGCCGATCCCGTCCGTCCGGCGAAGGGCTTGGCCATGAAGGTCGCAGTCGCGCCGCAGCGCTGGGCGATCTGGCCGGCGAGCATGCGGAAGAAGGTCAGCCGGTCCGCCGTGGTGAGCGCGTCGGCGTACTTGAAGTTGATCTCGTACTGGTAATTCGCGTCTTCGTGGTCCGACTGGTAGACGCCCCAATCGAGTGCCAGGAGGGCGTCGTTCATCGCGCGGAGGAAATCCAAGGCGCCCGACATCCCCTTGAAGTCGTAGCAGGCCTTTCGCAGGTCATCGACGCGGTGGGGATCCCAGCCGGCGATGGTCCCATCGGGGTTGCGGGTGACGAGGAAGAACTCCGGTTCCATGCCGACGTTGAACGCGTAACCCATCTGCCGGGCGCGCTGGAGCACGCGTTTGAGGTTGCCCCGGGGGCAGTACGGGTGCGGTACTCCGTCGACATAGAGGTCGGCCGCAAACCGGGCGACTCCCGGCTCATACGGCAGGGGCGTGTAGGTCTCGACGTCGGCGCGGGCCATGAGGTCGTGCGAGTGGGGGCCCTGCCCCATTCCCCAGACCGCGGCCCCCGCGAACCCCGCGCCCGACTCCACCGCCGTACGGAGGGACGAAGCAGGAACGAGCTTGACCTTGGCCGCGCCATGGAGGTCGACAAACTGAATGAGCAAGTACGCGATCCCGTCGTTCTGGAACTGTCCTTCCAGCGACGCGAGCCGGGCTTCCGTCGTGTGCATAGTCCGTGTCACCCCCTTCGGTGGCCGCAATCTCTCCCTGGCGGGTGCGATTCGCGCGGCGAAAAACAATTGTTGGCGACAAGGCGCGTCCAAGCCACTAAAATCGTGGTCGCGCCGCGCAGGGCCGATCGGGCCGGCGGGTGCGAACACTGTTGAGACTCGCCATGTGTGGGATCGTCGGCCTGCTGGACAAGCGTGAGACCCAGGACGCCCCGGACGGGCGCATCGTGTTGACGATGCTCGAAGCGCTGGCCTGCCGCGGCCCGGACGGTGCCGGTGCGGCGATGCTGCGCTCGGAGCCCTTCGAGGAAGCCTGGACCGTTCGTATCGCCCCGGCCGACCCCGCGCCCGTGGACCGGCTGAAGGACCTCGGGCTGGGACGCGTCGAGCGCATCCAGCGCCAGGGGGACACCCTCCGCTTCCGTTTCTTCCCGGCTCCCGAGGTGACCGCCGCCATCTTGGAGCAGGCCCTGGGTGCTGCCCCCGGCGTGCTCGAAGTGCTCGGCATCGGCCTCCGTCTGGATCTGGTCAAGCACGACGGCTCCCCCGCGGGGCTCGAGCGGGTCTACCAGATCTCCGCCTGGCACGCCCCGGCGGCCATCGGCCATACCCGGATGTCCACCGAAAGCCGTATCGATTTGAGCCATTCGCAGCCATTCTGGGCGCACGGCGTGCCCGACCTGGCGACGGTCCACAACGGTCACATCACGA
>JARLIH010000114.1 GCA_031291845.1 Isosphaeraceae bacterium
GGCGTGGGTCTTCCAGATATCGCACGGCGTTGCCCCTTCAACAATGAATGAAGGGACATTAACGCGAGCGATCAACGAACGCCACGAAATCCCGACCAAAAGGAGGGGATTTTCAACGCGACTTTTGTCGCACGTGTCCAAACGGGACGCAAAGAAGGGACACACGATGCGCTCTACGCTCCCCAGAATGCATTGCTTCCCTCGGCTCTCTGAATCGCTGCGCGTTCTTATTCCCCGGCCAAGGCCGCTAATACTGCCCCCTCTGCCCTGCCGTGAGAGAGATCGACTCCTTCACGGGCAACTGGACAACCGACCGCCTCCACGGATGTCCTGTTCCAGTCGAGAATACGAAGATTGTCCTTGCGGTCAGCCGGCGAGGAAGCGTCCGGGTCGTCGGTCCAGCAGCAGCCCTCCGAGCGACGCCAGGCGGTCGGCGGTCTGCGCCGGGCGCGCGAGCCGAGACGTCGACGCATGCGCGGAGGCTGCAACGCGACCGGCACCGGAAGCGGGTGCGACGACCGACGACGATGCGTACGGGGAAACGACCGGCGACGGGGTCACGGCGGGAACCGTTGCGGCGTTCGGCACGGGGTTGGCGCGTTGCGCGCTGACCGCGAGCGTGGCCCAGGGCGGGCTCCACGCAAACGACTCATACACCGGCGCGTTGCCCAGCGTGTCGCCGTTCGAAGCGGTGATACCCGAGAGCGCGATCAGAAAGACCTGGGACTCGCCGAACCATGGCAGGAGGCCCGTCGCCGGCACGATGACGAGCGTATTCGTGTTGGGGTTGAAGGCCAGCTTCGCATTCAGAGGCACATCGGCATACCCCGATCCCTCCTTCGGGATGAGCATTACCGAATAGCGGCCGAGCGACGACAGATTGATCGGCTCGCTGAACGTCACCGAGACGTAGCCCAGCGGGGCGGTCTGCGTCCACTGCGTCCCGTTCGCGGGCGAGGTGGCCGTCACCGTCAGCGGCGATTGACCCAGGCCGACGCGCGGCCCGTTGACCTCGAACGACGTGTAGAACGCCTTCGCCAGCGTCCCGCCGGTGGCGGGGAAGTTGGTGGCGTTGCTGACGGTCGTGTCAACCTCCACGTAGTAGATCGTGCCCGGCACGAGGGCGGATTCCGGCGTCAGATAGGCGGTATCGTTCGTCGGGCTGTAGGTCACCGTGTCGATGACCGCCCAGTTCGAGTAGGTGTTCGGGCCTGTCTTGGTCACCAGGTGGATCGTGTCGGCGTTGACGGTCCGCGTGTTGAGCGCCTGGTTGAACGCGATGCCGATCGTATCCGGCTGGGGGATCATGTTGTTGTTGATGACGATCGCGCCGTGGTTCGCCGTGACGGAGGTGACCGCCAGGGGCGGAATCGTTCCACTCGACAGGCTCGGCTCGACGAACGAGCTATACTGCGTGCCGGGCTGGCCGACGTGAGCGGGTTGCCCGCGAGGTCCTTCAACGAGCCGGAGATGCTGACCAGATAAAGTCTTATCGGTGTCTCCCCGTCACACTCCCGGCCCCCGGGTCACGGCTGCGCCTTGTACTCCCGCTCCCGCAAGGTTCGGGCGTGCGCGAGGAGTCGTCGGATCGTCTCGGTCGGGACGCCTGAGAGCTTCTTGAACCGAAGACAACTCTTGCCGTGGTCCAGGGCGGCGAGTTCCCCGGCCATGTCTTCTAGCGCTTGAGTCGCCATGACGTACAGGTTGACCGAGTTCTTCTGCGCTGCCAGTGCGAAGAGGGCTCCGCTGTCGTCGTAGCAGAGCATGCCCCAGCGGATCTCTTCCACCGCCCCCGGCACTGCCTCGCGGATGAGCCCGCGCAGCTCGGTCACGAGGGACATCTGGGCCTCGGGAACCGCGTCAAGGTACGCCTGAGGTGAGGAAACGTCTCGCTTCATCTCCAAGCCCTCCTCGCCAGACGGAACCGACACCGATTTTCCGGACCGACTGCCATCGAAACTATGCTGAGCACCCCTCGAATGCAACCTTTGACGCGCGGCGCGGCTTAAGAGGGGTTCGGCCCGATCCCGGGTCCCTGGTCACGGCGCGCCGCCGGCCACCATCCCTGTTGGTGACGCCCGCGCCTGCGTCTGGCGGCCGAGCGTCTCCTGGTCGGGTGCGGAGCCGCGAGCGAAAGTCCAGCGCGCATGATGGCGGCCCTCTCTGGGGACTGGGATATCGGCATTTGAGACCGGTCCGCGGCTGCCGATGAGCCCAAATAACAGCCTTTCTGCAGTCGAGTCGGTTGCGTGGATGCCGCGCCGGCCACTCAGCCCGGGGGGGGGCGAAATCCCGATAGAGGTGACCCACGGAGCTATGCTCTAGCCGTCGGGGACCTCTGCTCAACCTCGGCACCGCCGTAGAAACCGACGCCCGCCCACCGCGAGGGTCGGGTTCGTTCGCCCGAGTCGCCGCCGGACAAGCATGCTCTGCTCCTCATCGCCTCTCGCATTTTTCGTCTCGGCGCCGTCCGAACGCCGCAAAATGCATGCATGCACCAAGAGCGGAGTCCACCTTGACCAAGACGGAAATATAGGTAAAATACACAACTTATATGGTTTGGCGAGCTCGCGAGTGACAAGCGGGACGTACGTAATCGTCCCCGCGCGAGCCGGCCCGGTCGCCTATCCTACGCCGCCAGGCGTCGACCGCACCCGGTGCAGCCCCCCCGCGACACATCGAAGGGTTGTTGACATGGCTACCAAGCAATTGACACCGCGCGACCTCCTCAGCGCCCTCCGTAAGCGGCGGCCCCGGCGGCGAGTTTCGTTCGTACCCCAATCATTGGCGCTGGAAGTGCGCACGATGATGAGCGTGGCGGTGCCAAGCTCGAATCCCGTCGTGCCGCTCTCGACGATCTTCTGGAACGGCGAGCCGGATCCTTTGAATCCCAAGGGCCTGAAGAACATTCCCTCACCGGAGGCGAGCGGGGCGGCCAAAACCTTCACCATCACGAACACCGCGCCCTTCACGATCTACCCGTTCCTCCGGGGGGCGAACACCGGGACGGACCCAAACTCCAAGGCTCCCTTCCTCAATGCGCCCTACGACCCCCAGGATCCCGCCAACGCGGAGTACCGCCTCTACGTCGGCTACACCAAACCCGGCGGCGGCGAATTCCTGGGTCTGCCGTCGGGGGCGTCGATCACGTTCCAGGTCCCGCTGGTGCTGTGGGACGGCGATAACCTCTTCTTCGCCACCAACGGTAACGGCCTGACCTCCGCCGGGACGCCCTACGGATACGACCCCAGGGCGTCCATCGCCATCGCCGGCACCGCCCCCGTCAGCGGTTCGCATTGGGTGCAGGGGAGCAGCGGTTACCCCGCCGGCGACACACCATTCGTCATGTTCTATCACGACAACACGTCTCTGGCGGTCTCGACCGAGGCCCTGGCGCAACTCAGCGAGGTGACGTTCCGGGACCCGTATCTCACCCACTTCATCAACGACCCGGACCAGTCCTTCCCCCTGACGAACTACGACGTGTCGTTCGTCAACAATATGGTGGCCCCGGCCTCGATGGAAGCCAGCTACGTCCCCATTTACGACGGGCCGCTCAACGCCCCCAAATTCTACGGCCACCAGAGTTACGGATGGACCGGGAGCAGCAGCAACACGACCACGTTCGCGAAAATGATCAAGGACTTCGTCAACAACCAAGGCCCCGCCAGCATCGGGAAGTATTTCGGCGGCAAGGGTTGGCCCGAATACTACAACCCGAACCCGAACCCGACCACTTACAATATCCCCTCCGGCTACAACCTGTTCTCCGACAGCCCCCTGAACACGAAGGCGCGCCGCCCCATCCATCTGTCGGGCTTCGACTCCAACTACTGGAACCTCACGAGCGCCGGCAGCGCGCCCATCCAGGCGGGCGGGGCTGGTGTTGGCTTCCAGGGCAAGGTGCTCGCTAGCGAGACGAATCGGATCTACCTGACGAACCCATCGAAGCAATTCGTCACGGACATTCTCCAGATGCTCAAGGCGGGCACAGTCAGCGTCGAGTACCCCGGCCCGAACCCAAAGCCGCTCGCCCAGGTCACCTCCTATCACGCGAACTCCGGCGGCACGCCCTACGTCACCGTGAAGACGGCCGTCCCCGTCACCGGCCCGTCGGGCAGCGTGTACGCGTTCACGCGATCGGCCAGCGACTACGCGATCACGGACATCACCAACCTCTGGTACTCCTGGGCCCAATACAACGTCCAGCAGCACCAGAACTTCCCCGGGGAGACCCTCCAGGGGACGACCACGACTTCGACGAACAAGGGTCAAACCTTTATGTCGAACCTGATCCAGCTCACGCAGTCGCCCACCAGCCCCGAACTCCAGCTCTTCGCGGGGATGACGGTGAGCGCCCCGGACTTGCCCGCGGGCACGACCATCGTGAAGGTGGACGGCAACGACGTCTACCTCAGCCGCATCCCCACCGACACCGTGCCGCAGACCCACGATTTTACCTTCGGCAAGCCGCTGCCCCTCCCGTATGACCCGACATACACCACGCCTTATCAGTTGAGCTTCGACCAAGCGGCGACCCCCAAGGCCCAGCTATTCGCGGCCTCCGTCTACGAGGCGATGGCGGCCGTGGCCACGGCTTCGACGCCGTCCCCTTACCTCCCCGATTCGATGAACCTCGTGTCCCAGGTCATCGGATTCAACGTGCTCTTCCCGGATCACGAGCTCCCCGGCGGCCCCCAGCTCGTGGGCAACATCCGCGACGTGGTGAAGTCCATCCTTCGCGGCGTCTATGACTTCAACGCGGTTCCCGACCAGTCGCAATGGTATCCCCCGCCCGCCAGTCTCACGCCCGGCCTCCTCAGCGGCCAGCAGTTCAACGTGTACAACCTCGACCCCTACGTCTGGTTCGTCCACACCGTACAGCATCTGAACGCCTACGGCTTCTCCCTGGACGACGACATCTCCAACCCGGGCGCGGGCGGCCCGCTCGTCGATCAGAGCGGGGCTACCAACCACACCCCGAACAACGTGCAGATTCAGTTCAGCGGAACCAGTACCCTCTCGAACAGGAATGAGTGGTACCCCGTCATCCAGTGGGGCGAACTGAACGCCAGTGCGACCATCGGCACCCTCACGCGCAAGGGCCCCTATCAGGGTTATCCCGTCATCAACCTCGTGGACCCGAAGCCGACCCCCAGCAACCCGCATCCTGACACCAACTATCAGACGTACCTCAAGATCAACAACCCGGGCACGGGACAGGTCGGCGCTTATGTCGTCGCCCCCAACAACCCCGGGGTGATCCCCGTGGGGACAACCCTCATCTACAAGGCCGGCCTGTTCCCGGGGGAAGACCCTCAGATCGTGATGCAGGTGCCGAAAGGGACGACGGTCCAGCCGACCTCGACCCCGATCTCGATCAACATCACGGCCGTCCTTCCGCAGACCCTGCCTTCGGGCGGGCTCACGCGGGCTGGGTCGCGTGCGCCGGGCCACCAGGCGTGATCCCTCGCTCCCATTCGGGGCTCCTCGGCGCGGCCTGACCGCTCGCTTGTCGGGTCGCGCCAGCCTGCTTCGCCCCTGGCCGGAGTCGCCGGAGGTCAGGACACCTTTTCGGTCCGATAAGTGTGGCTCAATACTGGTCGGCGCTGACGACTTCACCCCAATTCCGGCTAGCAAGGTTTCCGTAGACGGATGGGCTTATGCTGGATTTGACAAACCGGACTGAGCCGTCCGCCATCAGGAAATAGAGGCCGGCGGGGTGGGCTCCGAAAAAATCGTCGGGGTCGAAAAAGAGGTTGTCCGAGGTCCCGCCGCCTGTGTCGGCGCGGGCCAGGGGCTCGATGGGGGCGGTCTTGACGGCCGTACTCCGGCTGGGCGAGCCAGGGGTAATCCGGCAGGTCCCGCCGTTGATCGCTCCGGCCCATGGGGTCTTCGTCAAGAGGGTTGCGCGCTCGCCGACCAGGATCGTCTCGCCGGTCCCATCAGTGATGTCGTTAACGCCGAAGGCGAGGTTTCTCATGAACAGGCCATTGCCGCCCGTGGGGTTCTTGGCGATATTGACATCGCGGCCGAAGTTGCCCGCATAGCTGTTCGACCAAGCATCGGCGATCGGGTTGCCGTTGATATCGGTCACCGAGAACTGGCCGGCAAAGCGGTCGGTCGGGCACGCGTAGACCGTCAGGGCGGTGGTCCGGACGGTGAAATTGGAGGCGTCTTCGATCGGCAGGTTCAGGTTCGCCGCGTTGTAGAGCGGGCCTTGCTCGATCTGAGGGAGGATCGCCGAGGCCCAGCCCCAGCCGGGGGTCGTGGCATTGAGGTCCGCGTTGGCCTGGGCAACGTAGCCGATCGGAAAGACGTTGTGCGTCGCATGGTAGCTATGCATCGCCAGGCCGATCTGCTTCAGGTTGTCCTGGCAGCCAAGCCGTCTGGCAGCCTCGCGCGCCGCCTGGACGGCAGGCAAGAGCAGCGCAATCAAGACCGCAACGATTGCGATCACCACCAGCAGCTCGATCAGTGTGAAGGCGGCCCGATACCCTGGCCGATTCGCGGAACCCATGCTGATTCGGACCCCCAGCTCGCCGTCGGATCCCGTGCGGACGTCGCTACGGGGCAACTATTGTAGCGTCGGCGCCAACGGACTGACGGTGAATTGCCGGTCAACGTAACATGTGGGTTGCGTGGAGAAGCTCCAAAGCGCCCGGCCACACCGCCGCCGGAAGAGCGGCAAAGGGACCGCCGATGGGCTCGACGATCCCCCGAGCCCATTGCCTGTCGCTGTGCCGCCGCGACGGTGCCGTTTGCGGGATGACGGTCCGCGGTATGATGCTGTTCCGCGAATTCGCTTCCTCACCCCGAGACCTGGACCGAAGCATGGGAGCCCGCGAATCGCTTGATGACAAGCTGGCGGCAATTCGAGCACTGCGCGGACAACCGCTCACCCATGAGCAAAAGTCCGAGTTGCGGCGGCGAATCAGCGACCGGTCGAACCTGGTCGTCGCGGCCGCGGCAGCGTTTGCCGGCGAGAACACACTCGTCGAGTTGACCAAGGATCTGGAGACTGCCTTCGATCGCTTCATGGTCAACCCGGTCAAAGACGACAAGCTCTGCCGCGCCAAGATCGCGATCGTCCAGGCCCTCGACAGGATGGAGAACCAGACGTCGGACCTATTCCTGAAAGCGGCGACGCACGTGCAGTTCGAGCCCGTCTGGGCCGGAACAGAGGATTCCGCGCCCCCCTTGCGCGCGGCGGCCGTCATCGCACTGGCGCGGGTCGAGGGTTCGAGATGCTTGCCTCTCCTGGTCGACGCGTTGGCCGATCCCGCGAAAGACGTGCGGGTCGCGGCGGCTCTGGCGCTTGGGGCCGTCGGGACCGAGAGCGCGGGCTTGGTTCTTCGCTTGAAGATCCGCCTCGGCGACAGAGACCCCGACGTGCTTTCCGATTGCCTTGGCGGCCTCCTGACGATTGACCCCAAGGAGAATCTGCCGATCGTTACCGAATTCCTCGATCCCAGCAACGAGGCCGCCTGCGAGGCCGCGGCCATGGCCCTGGGCAAGTCGCGTTTACCCGAGGCGCTCGACCCCTTGAAACGGTGCTGGCAACTGTGTCACTCCGACGAACTGGGACAACATCTCCTTCTGGCCATCGCCATCCTCCGACGACCCGCTGCGACCGACTATCTGGTGGAACGGGTCGCGTCCGAACCGGAACCGATCGCGAGCGCTGCCCTGTCCACACTCAGAATCTTCAAGGACGACCCGCGCCTGCGTGAACGAATCGAGAGACTCGTCGATGAACGGGAAAGTCCGAAGCTCCGGGCCGAGTTCGATCGTCACTTTCGGTAGAACGAACGGAAAAGGAGGCAAGGTCGGGACAGGCAATACGCTCTACGCGCGGCGGAGCGCATAGCCTGCCCATTCGTCCGTCTCCCGTAAGGACGGGAACAGAAAACGGGGAGGCGTCACGTTGAGTGAGGCTGCAAGTCGTTAAAGGATGACGCGTAGACACTGAAGGGCACCTGGCCGGTGGGGCTTTTCTCAAGAGCCGCGACAACATTGCCGGGAATGGGAGCCCAATAGGCAGGCATCTCCGCCGCCAGCTTAGGGTTCAACGTGTAGATCAAGGCGAAGTTAATCTCCCAGATCGACGAAGCCATCGAGAGCCCTGTGACCGCACTATTCGCGCCGTTTCGATAAAGAGCCAGCTCAGCATCAGTCCCTTCATGCTGCGCGGCGGTCCCATAGGGAAGCTGGACGGTATAGGCTGATCTATAGAGCATTTTCAGTGATGCCTGTGCACCATTGGCAGCCGCCCAGGTGGAAAGATAGCCGCCGGGAGCGATCACGGAATTGACCTGCCTCGTAGGAGCGTCGGTATTCGCGGGGCTTTCCAGCATCCCATCCGTATTCACGGTGAGCCCATAGCTCCCCAAAACAATTTGCGTTGGCTGACCATTGATGTTGCGGACGAGTGGATGGGCACTCGAGTTCGTAAGGATTGCGACGCTCTCGTCGACCAGCTCGGCATCAGCCAGGTTGCCGCTGCCATCCTTTCCATTCCCGCTGATAAACGCGAGGTATTGTTCTTGAGTAAAGCACAAACTCTTGTCAAGTCCTAACGCTCTGGCAATCTTGTCGGCTTTTGCCTGCCCCAGCGGCTGATTGAGTTGATCAACTGAGGAGACCTCGGTGGGTGCATACTGCTGAAAGCGTTTTGCTCCCGCTGCGCCACCGATGAAGCCGTGGCCCACCGCCGCGTGTCCCTGCCTGCCGGTGATCGCCCCGCCCGTGATCGCCTGAGCCGGAACGACCACGCTGTCAGCCGTCGGCACCTCCCCCTTGTGCGGCTTGTACGCGAAAGTGAGCGTCTGCGTACCCGAGCCGCCCGCGTATACGAGCCGCCTCGGCACACCGCCGAGCGTGAACGCAATCGACGGCTTCCCCTTGACCGTCACCGCCTCGCCGAACGTCACCTGCATCGAGACCCGCTTGCTCGTGACGCTCGGTGCGCTGAACGATGGCAAGAACGGGGCCGCGGCGTAAGCCGTCGCCTTCGTGAACCGCGTCGGCACACCGTCGACCGAGAGGCTCGCGTCGTCGCGGGCCGCGTCACGGATCGTCGCGCCCCCTGACAACCCGATCGGACCGGCGACACTCACGCCGTCGGCAGCACGATCGCCGGCCTGCACCGCGGTCGTGAACGTCAGCGACTTCGTCCCGCTGCCCGCCCCATTCCAGAACGCGGTCCGCGCCGCGTCGCCGATCTTGACAGGCAGAGTGACCTGCGAGGCCCCACCGGTCACGTACACCTTCTCGCTGAAGGAAACCGTGAACGACAGCACGTCGCCCGTACCGAATGTTTTCGCGGCGGGCCCCTCGATGCCCGCAACCGTCGGGGCGATCGTGTCCACATGCACCTTCGCCCGGATGGGCAGTTTGAGGCCATGCGAGGTCGGCTGGGCGGACTGGCCGGACATCGACGCACGAGCCGGCAGCGCGAGCGACTGCGAAACGGAGACCGGAATAGACAAGTTTTTCGCTGAAGCAATCGCACTCGGCCGCACCCCGACCTGATCGGGGAGGGTGAGCGCTGAGGCCACTCCGGAGAGGAGTGTTAACGACTCCAGAGACTCGAGTTGAAGAGACAGGCTGTGACGTCGCATGGTGCTTTCTTCCGGTTGTTTCCCCAATAGCTCCACGAACCGAGACATTGGGTTCGTCTTTCTCGGTTGACCGCTCGACTCAACTCGTGTGGTCTGCCGACTTCCCGAAAGGCGAACTTGTTTTTTAGGGAATCCGGAGAGCCCTTTTGGAGGAATAAATTGCCCGTGTCTCCCAACCATAGCATCTGGAGAGACCTGGCCGACGGATGGGGGGAACTACTGGCCGGAACTCCGACGATCCGTTGTTCACCATCTTCAAATGAGGCGTTTGCAAGTTGCTCAAAATCAACGTAGCGCGGATTTCCTGCCTCGGATCGGTAGCCGCGCAGAGCCCTGCGACCGTCCGACGAGGGCAACGACGGGAGATGCAATGCGTTCTAAGCTCCCCGGAGCGAAGGCAACGTTGCGATCGTCTTGGTGTCGACTCCGCCGACCGTCCGCTTTTTGGGTCGACACGTTCTATCAATGCATGGTTACTTACTCGGAGCAAAACTACCGAAGCTTCTGTTCCGCGTTCCGGATGCCCTCCAAAGACGTTCAGCAGCCGTCTTGTCGCCCGACTCAGCGTGGGCCTTACGGGCCACCACGAGCTGATTCTATCACTCTCACAATCATTTCATTCGTCGAGAGTCGATGACACACGATCGCTGTTTCCTTTCTGGTTCGGGCCTCGATTCTCACGGGCTGTGCTGCTCAGCGCGGGTCTCGCGAAAGACGATGGATACCCCGGCCACGTTGCCGGATTCTTGTTGTCCCAATCGATGGGTACGGAACGAGGCGACAACCACGGAAAAAGAAGGACGAGTATTGCGCTGCGGAGCTCGAAACGTTGACCGGCTACGCACCGGGGAAGGGCCAAAAGAACGGGCTTCGCGTACGTCGTTTTCTCCTCGCCCGCTCGCCACCGTCCTTTTTGCCCGCCTTTGAAATCGCGGGCGAGTTTCCCGGCCGAATAAGTCGGCTGCCTTAACCTTCCCTGCTTGTCGTCCGGCCTGCTTCCCTATAATTGACGATGTCAGATGGATCGGCGGCCCCCAACGCCATATCGGGCTTCAGGGAGTCAGCATCCATGTTTCGAACCGCGCTATTGTCACTCGCCTTGATTTTGAGCCTCAGCTCCGCAGGCCACGCACAGATGCACGGTAGCGGCCGCGGGTCGCGTCACCGCGGCGTCAACGGGTTCGGCGGCCTTGGCATCGTCGGGGGCGCCCCTTTCGGGTATGGCTACGGCGGATACGGGTATGGCAGCTACGGGTACGGCGGCTACCCTGGCTACGATGCGTCGTTCTACCCGGCGTACGGCTATTACCCGGTCTATGGCTATTACCCGCAAACGAACAATTCGCTGGGTTCGCTCATGGGCTCGATTCAAGGCGCCACGTCGCGTTCCGGCGGGTGGTAATCGACGACGAGGTCGCTGAACCGTTTTTTCGAGCGCCTCCACCAGATCACGGCGCCGCCGGTCGGAATGAGACTCAACTGAAATCGCCACCTGCAATCGATTTTATGCGTGTTCTCGGCCGAGGCGCTTAGGTCGCTGCGCATGGGGCACGAGGACTTTGCCCCGGCCACCCGGCGCGAGCGAGCGAAAACAACCGGCCAAAGGAAGGTTGTCGGCCCACGAGTCGACCTTCGACCCCTGAGAGGCGGTCAGCGCGCCGAGCGGCACGCCAGGAGCGCCCCCCGGCGCCGCTCGTTTGCGAACCGCTCTCATCCAGGGGTGAAGACCGCCGTGCGTGCCGCATCACGGTGCGAGTATCCCTCGCGGGTACTTCGGATGGACAGAGGTTGGGCTCCGGATGTCATACCGTAAGACCTGCGCCTCCATACCCCGTTTGGCCCAGCGCGCGCGTTGGCGACAAAGTTGGTCGAGGGCCACGATTTACAGAATTGCTCCAGAAATCGGTCGCCGCTGTCGATGCCAACGTTCCTCGTTCGACAGATAGGTAGAACCCACGTTCAACCGGTCGCCACGGACCGGAAGCCCAGCGTCGAGCCCGAGAACCGCGGGAGACATACGATGCGACCCATGATGCCGGCTAAGACCTACCGCGACTCGTAGGCGCGCGTTCTCCCGAGCAAGATGCTACTGACTGCGCCGGAGGCGTGCTCATCACAGGACCACGTTCCGGCGTCGCGTCTGTCGTGAGGGAGTTTCAGCCCGGGCGTTAAGAATCCGCGCTCGAATTCCAGGCGATTGCGCTCCGGATTTGGTGCGCGACTGACATTGACTGTATACGTTTGTTCAGTTACGATGCTGCGGCCGGGAGATTGTTCGCGATGCGTCCGCCTCTTTGGTCCCCGGACTCATCCGGGAGTGACGTTCGTCGTCAGCGGCTCGAGGGGCGAGGCGGGCGCAGTGAGGGGTGTTGAGGGGTGGGCTCGAAAGACGCGTCCACGAGAGGAGCATTCCCGATGTTCGTGAAGAAGCACGAGCGAGGAGTCGCGTCGACCATCGGCTACCGGGATGCGAGTCGAGGGGCCGACGAGCCGGATGACAGCATGCCGGGAGCCTTTCTCTGCCGAAAGTTCCGTGTGATTCGGGAGTTGGGCCGCGGCAGCATGGGGCGCGTCTACCTGGTGCGGCATCGTGCACTCGGGTGCCTGCGAGCCGTGAAGACCATCGCGCCGGGATTGGCCCATGATCCGGCGGTGCGGCGGCGTTTCCGTCATGAGGCCCGGGCCTTGCAGGCGCTCGCGGGGCACCCCAACGCGGTCACGGTCCACGATGCGCGGATTGCGGCTTCGGGCAGCTACATCGAGATGGAGTACGTCGAGGGTCAGGACCTTCGCGCGATCATCCAGCGAGGCCGGCCGCTCCCCACACCGTCGGCCGTGGCCATCGGGACGCAAATCTGCGACGTGCTGCAGCGGGCGCACGAGGCCGGGATCGTCCACCGCGATCTCAAGCCGGCGAACGTGATGCTCCACCACAACTCGGAACGGCTCAAGGTGCTCGATTTCGGGCTCTCCGGCCTGCTCAGCCTCGCCGACCGGAGGGTGCACGACCTGGTCACGGGTAGCCCAGCCTATGCGAGCCCGGAGCAACTGACCGGAATGCCCGTCGACCCGCGCACGGATCTGTATTCGCTGGGTGTCGTTCTCTACGAACTCCTCACCGGCTTTCTCCCGTTCGAGGGGTCGCTGACCGGCCTCGTGGTCACCGCCACGAGCTGCGCTCCGCTCCCCCCTTCAACCCGGAACCCCACCGCGCCGATCCCACCGGCGCTCGAACGCCTCGTGCTCGACTGCCTCGCCAAGCCCCCGGCCGACCGGCCCGCCTCCGCGTCCGAAGTGGCCGCAAGGCTCCTCGCCGCCTGATCCGCCCTGCCTACCAATCTTCGGGTGTACCGTATCCCAAAGCCAAGGAGACGGGTAGCCCGGGCTCGGCGGCGGGCCACGAGCGCAGGCAATGCGCCTTGTTCCCCTTGCCTGCTAAGCTTCCGTATCGCGTGGGCTTTGGTTCGACTACGGCAGCGGCGACTGGCTGGCATAGACGAAGGGGAAGATCTTGCTCACCCCATCGAAAAAAAGGACAGACGTGACGGCGACGAAGAGGATCGTGGCTCCGTGGGCCACGATCTTGCCCGCAATCCCGCCTCGCCTGGCCAGGCGCTCGAGGCGCCCCGAGGCGAGCACCGCCGGACCTTGGATCGTGAAGAATACAAACTGATAGCCGGTCAGTCGCGAGGTCGCCAGCGCGAACGTCACCTCGTGGAATAGACCGCTGACCAGGAACACCAGCAGTACGGAACGGACCGGGGTACGTCGGCCCCCGGTCGCTTGGAAAACGTTGAGGTAGAGCCAGTCGTGGATCCGGTAATTGTACCGTTGCCAGAACTCGGAAACAGTCCGCGACAGGTAGGCGTTTCGGATGATCGGAGTTGTGTCGAATCCTGCCAGGCGTTCGAGCCCGCAGAGCGCTCGCGAGAGCGATTCGATGGCGAGCACGAAGGTCAGCAACATCACGGCATGGTTGAGCGCAAAGCTCGATCGGACCAGAGCGATGCTGGATAGCGCTCTGATCGCCTGGAGGGCTATGATGAAACCAACGATCCCACCGAAGAGACGCACAACCTGCGGCCAAGGGCTCTCCGGACGCAGCAACCGCCGCTTGTGATCCGGATAGACGGCGGAGAGTACCGGGAACGGGATCAAGAAGCGACAGTACTCGCGAAGGACCATGCTCCGCTCCACATGGCCCCAATGGCGAAAGGACTCGACCATCTTGAAAGTGATGTCGCCCGACGCAAAGGCGGACGCAGCCCGCAGCCCGACATTCGCGAACGGGATGAGCAACGGACAAAGCAGGACGATCGGCACAAAGCACCAGCCGACGAAAGCGCCAACCCTGCCCTGGAACCGGGATCGCAGGAGCGGCGCGACCACAGCACAGCCATACGCGATGAGGATCGCCAGGCAGAGCCAACCGGCGTTTTCCATCGATCACGATCTCGCACCATCGACAACTGTCAGCGGAGCGTTCATCCTGACCGATTCGGGGCCGGATCACAACCGATTGCCGCAGAGCACCATCGCCGGGGACTTCGCCCTGCGGACTTGACCCCGGCGCCCCAAGGAGGCCGACAACATTCCGCGACCCCACCCGTCGTGCATCGGTGACGACTTCGTCGCTCGACGCGCCGGGGCCCTTTGCCCGCATACCAGACACCGGCGCGAGGCGCTTTCGCCAACCCGCGAGTGAGGGGGAGCCGAGAGGAGAGGCAATGTGCCTTCTCCTCGCCTGCTCAACTCCCGCGATGCGTGCCCTTTCGTCTTTGAGACCGCCCACGTAGCGTGTCACTCGCACCCGGCACCACTGACCCCGACTGGGAATGCGAAGCGTTTACCATCAACACGCCAACCTGAACATGTTGAGAGGGATCGGTAATGCAAAACTTCTCCGACATTCTCACTTAATGATATAATCCATAGTAAGGCTTCAAAGAAGTTGCGCCCTCCGCACGAGGAGCAAATTTCGTAGGAGAAAAGCGACACTCCTCGCTAATCTCCACCGGTTATCCCTCAGGCGAAGCGGGGCGTCTGGGTGCCATGCCCACGTCTTCGTGGGCATGCGCCTCGGGCCGAGCCGGCGGAGGGGCGCATGCCCACGAAAACGTGGGCATGGCACCCAAAACCGTTCCTGCTCAGCCGTTTGAGCCGAAACCGCGAGTCGCGGTGGAGATCAGCGAGAAGTCTCAGAAAA
>JARLIH010000115.1 GCA_031291845.1 Isosphaeraceae bacterium
CCCGGCCCTACGAATCGAGGGACACGAAAGCGATGGTCCTTTCCTCACGAACCCCCGCCCGAGAGGTCGCGATGCGAAACTCGTTACTGAGCCGAACCACGATCTCGGCCTGCCTCATCCTCGTTATCACCGCGGGTTCCGCCCGGGCCCAGCAGGCGGCAATCGCCAAGGTTGAAGTCTACCCACCCGACATCCAGCTCACGACGGCGCAGGACCGGCAGTCGGTCGTCGTGCAGGCGGTCTTCGCGGACGGTGTCACCCGCGACGTCACCAAGGAAGCGACCTACGCCGTCGCGAACCCCGCGCTCGTGAAGCGCGATGGGGCGACGTTCCGTCCGGTCGCCGACGGCGCGACCACCTTGAACGTCGGCTTCGGCGGCCAGTCGCTCACGCTCCCCGTGACCGTGGCGCAGGCGACGACCGTGCGGCCCATTAGTTTTCGCCTCGACGTCATGCCCGTTTTCATGAAGTCGGGCTGCAACACCGGCAGTTGCCATGGCGCGGCCCGCGGCAAGGACGGCTTCCGCCTCTCGCTGTTCGGGTTCGACCCCGAGGGGGACCACTTCCGTCTCACCCGCGAAATGAGCGGACGCCGCGTGAACCTCGCGATCCCGGCCGACAGCACCGTCGTCGAGAAGTCCCTCGGCACCGTGCAGCACACCGGCGGCAAGCGGTTCGAGCGCGACAGCGAGATGTGCCAGACGCTGGTCAAGTGGATCGAGGCGGGCGTCCCGAACGACGACGTCACGAAGCTCCCGAAGGTCGTCTCGGTCGACCTCTACCCGAAGAAGGCCGTCCTCGACGGTAAGGGCTCAACCCAGCAGATGACCGTCCGGGCGAAGTATTCCGACGGCACCGACCGCGACGTGACGAGCCTCAGTGTCTTCCTCACGAACAACGAGACCTCGGCCGCCATCAGCCCTGAAGGCGTCGTCACCGCCGGCGACCGGGGCGAGGCGTTCGTCATGGCCCGGTTCGAGACGTTCACCGTCGGCGCCCAGGTGCTCACCCTGCCGAAGGGCTTGAAGTTCGAGTATCCGAGCGAGCCCGAGGTCAACTACGTCGACCACCTCGTCGCCGACAAGCTCAAGAAGATCCGGCTTGCCCCCTCGGGCATCTGCACCGACGAGGCCTTCCTTCGCAGGGTGTCGTTCGACATCGTCGGCCTCCCCCCCACGGTCGAGGAGTACGACGCCTTCATGGCGTCGACCGATCCGAACAAGCGGGCCAAGCTGATCGACGACCTGCTCGGCCGCAAGGAGTTTTCCGAGATCTGGGTCAGCAAGTGGGCCGAGATGCTCCAGATCCGCACCGACCCGGGCCGGAACATCAGCCAGAAGACGATGTTCCTCTACTACAACTGGCTCGTCGAGAAGCTCTCGAAGAACACGCCGATGGATCAGATGGTCCAGGAGCTGCTGGGGGCGAGCGGCGGCACGTTCAAGAACCCGGCCACGACGTTCTACCAGACGACCAACGAGACGCTCCTCCTGACAGAGAACGTCGCCCAGGTCTTCATGGGCATGCGCATCCAGTGTGCCCAATGCCACAACCATCCGTTCGACCGGTGGACCCAGAACGACTACTACGGCTTCGCCGCCTTCTTCTCGCAGATCGGTCGCAAGCAGGGTGAAGACTATCGCGAGATCATCGTCTTCAACTCGGGTGGCGGCGAGGTGACCCACCCCGTCGGCGGCGTGGTGATGAAGCCGAAGTTCCTCGGTGGCGACGCCCCCGACGTGGCGGGCAAGGATCGCCGGGTCGCCTTGGCCCAGTGGCTCGCATCGCCGCAGAATCCCTGGTTCGCGACCTCGTTCGCCAACCGCGTGTGGCAGCACTTCTTCGGGATCGGCATCGTGGAGCCGGTGGACGACTTCCGCGTCAGCAACCCGGCTTCGAATCCCGAGCTGCTCGAAGCGCTCGGCAAGCACTTCACCGACTCGAAGTACGACCTCAAGGCGCTGGTGCGCGACATCTGCAACTCGCGCACGTACCAGCGCTCGACCGAGCGGAACGAAAGCAACATGACCGACGAGCGGAACTTCGCACACGCGAACCTCCGCCGCATCAAGGCCGAGAACCTGCTCGACAGCATCAGCGCGGTCACCGGCACGAAGGACAAGTTTACGGGCCTGCCCCTCGGCGCGCGGGCCGTCCAGATCGCCGACGGCGGCAGCACGACCTACTTCCTGACCACGTTCGGCCGCGCCACCCGCGAGACCGTTTGCTCGTGCGAGGTGAAGATGGAGCCCACGCTCTCGCAGGCCCTGCACCTGCTCAACGGCGACACGGTCAACAGCAAGATCCAGCAAGGGGGCCTCATTCCCAAGCTGATCGCCACCAAGAAGTATCCCGAGGAGCGGATCCTGGAGCTCTACGTGCGCTGCCTGTCGCGGAAGCCGACGAAGGAGGAGCTCGACAAACTGCTCCCCGCGCTCGGCGAAGGGGCGAACCAGCCGAAGGCGTACGAGGACATCTTCTGGGCCCTGCTCAACAGCCGCGAGTTCCTGTTTAATCATTAGTAGAGTGCATGAAATGCACTGGTGCATTTCATGCCTAATAGCCGCAGATTCGTATTCGATCACGAGTTTCTTGTCGGGCGTGCGCAACGCGCCGACCCCTCGCCCCCCGCCCCGGCCCTCCCCCACAACGGGGAAGGGAGTAAGGATTGTCCCCTCCCTCCTTGTGGGGGAGGGTTCGGGTGGGGGGGCACCTAGCCAACGACAACCCCTTCCTCCACCGAGGTCCCCGAATATGCGTGCGAAAATCACCGGCGCGATCCTCTCCGGATTCCTGATGTGTGCCCTGGGCGCCCTGGCGGCGGCGGCCGACGCCGCCAAGCCGAAGCCCAAGGTCACGTTCCAGGACCAGGTGTCCGGGGTGTTCAAGAACCGTTGCAATTCGTGCCACAACGGGGATAAGCAGAAGGGGGGCCTCAACCTCGAGAGCTTCGGCGGCACCATGCAAGGAGGGGGCTCCGGAAAAGTTGTCGAGCCGGGTGATCCCGACGGCAGCCGCCTGCTGGAGCTCGTTGCGCACAAAGATGAGCCGAAGATGCCCCCCAACTCGCCCAAGATTCCGGACGCCGAGATCGACCTGATCCGGCAGTGGATCGAAGGGGGCGCACTTGAGACCTCGGGAAGCGTTGCGGCGGTCAAAGCCAAGCCGAAGTTCGAGTTCAAGCTCGACCCGACGGCGATGGGCAAGCCCTCGGGCCCGCCCGCGATGCCGCAAGGTCTCATTCCGGAGCCGAGCGTCGTCAGCACGAAGCCGACGGCCGTCGTCGCGCTCGCGAGCAGTCCGTGGGCGCCGCTCGTGGCAGTCGGCGGGCACAAGCAGGTCTTGCTCTACCGATCGACCGACAACCACTTGGTCGGCGTGTTTCCCTTCCCCGAGGGCACGATCCACGTGCTGAAGTTCAGCCGGGGCGGCGACCTGCTCCTGGCCGGCGGCGGGCGCGGAGGCCAGTCGGGCTTGGCCGTCGTCTTCGATGTAAAGACGGGCAAGCGCGTCTTCGAGATCGGCAAGGAATACGACGCCGTGCTGTCGGCCGACATCAGCCCCGACCAGGGCCTCGTCGCGCTCGGCGGCCCGAGCAAGATCCTTCGGGTCTACAGTACGGCCGACGGCCAGCTCGTGTACGAGTCGAAGAAACACACCGAGTGGGTGACCGCCATCGAGTTCAGCCCCGATGGCGTCTTGCTCGCCTCGGGCGACCGGAACAACGGCCTCATGGTCTGGGAAGCACAGACCGGCCGCGAGTTCTACGACCTGCGCGGCCACCAGGCGGCCATCACCGACATTAGCTGGCGGCTCGACTCCAACGTTGTCGCCTCGGCCAGCGAGGACGGTACCGTTCGCCTCTGGGAAATGCAAAACGGCGGGCAGATCAAGTCGTGGGGCGCGCACGGCGGCGGCGTCGCGTCCGCCCGGTTCGCCAAAGACGGCCGGCTCGTCACGGCCGGGCGCGACCGCGTCGTCCGGCTGTGGGACCAGAACGGCAACAAGCAGCGCGACTTCGAAGCCTTCGGTGACCTGGCGCTGGAAGCCATCTTTACGCAGGACGAGACACGCGTCGTCGGCGGTGATTGGTCGGGTGAGTTGCGCGTCTGGAACGTGGCCGACGGCGCACGTCTCGCCAACCTCGCCGCCAACCCCGCGCCGATCGCCGTCCGCCTCGATCAGACGAAGGCCGTGCTCGCCCAGGCCGAGACCGCGGTCCAGCAACTGCTGCCGATCCAGAACGCCCCGACCGAAAAGGCCGCCATCGTCACCAAAGCCCAGCAAGCACTCGCCGCCGCACAGCAGCAGGTCGCCCAGCAAACTGCGCAGGTCAATGCCGCCGACCAGGCTTTCATCAGGGTCTCCGCCACCGAAAAGATTGCCGGCGACCTCGTGGCCGCCACCGTGGCGATCGCCCAGAAAACGACCGCGGAGAAGGGGGCCGCCGACAAGACGCTCGCCGACAAGGCGGCCGCCGAGAAAGCCGCCACCGACGCCCTGGCAGCGGCCCAGGCCGGGGCGGCCAAGGCCCAGGCCGATAAGGCCGCGCAGGACAAGGCCGTCGCCGCCGCGCAGGCCGCGGTCAACGCCGCCACGGACCCGAACGTGAAAAACGCGGCCATGGCCGAGCTGGCGAAGCAGACCCAGCGCGTCAACGAGCTGGCCGGCGCGGTGAACGTCGCGAACAACGCCGTGGCGGCCGCACAGACCCCCGTTCATAAGCCCGCCGGCGAGCGAGCCGTCGCGGCGCAGGCCGTCGTCGTCCTCGGCGCCCAGGACCAGGCCGCGGCCGCGGCCCTCCAGGCGCGTCAGACTGAGGTCCAGAAAGCCACGGCGGATAAGAACGTGGCCGCGAAGACCCTGACCGACCTGCGCACGGGTCTCCAGGCATCGAATGCGGCGCTCGCGGCCCGCGCAAACGAGCTGAACCAGGCCAACGCCGCCAAGGCCGCCGCGGACCAGGCGCTCGCCGCCAACAAGCCGGCGATTGACGCCGCGATCGCCCGCGTGGCCGCCCTGAAGGCGGAACTGGACGCGCTGACAGCCGAGAAGAAGCTCAGCGAAACCGCGAAGGGGAGCGTTGCGACGACCGCGAACCCGAAGGCTTCTTAGCGGAACCAGCGGGCGATCACTCCCCGTTTTTGGGGAACTCTCCTCACTCATCCCCACCACGCCGGTGGTATCGGCTCCAACCAGCGCGTCGGCACCTCCCGTGGTGCCCGGCAAGAAGTCCCCGTGTTTCGCTCCAATTGGCTGGCGGAGCGCAGGGGCGAACGCACAGTGGGAATTCATTCGGGGCGCGTTTCTAAGCGCGTGCCGGGCTCGTTCAACCTCGCGGACCCGGCCGCGCCGATCTATTCGCAAGCGGCTCCGCCCCGGCTCGAGCGTCGATCAGAGCGGCTGCGACGAGCGCTCGAGCATCTTCTTGCCGTCCACCCGCCACTTCCCCCACGCGTCGGGCGTGAAGTAGAACATGATTTCGACCGGCTTGTTGGCCAGCCCGCCGACATCGGCCGAGCCATGCAGCGACGCGTCGCGCGCACTGGGCTTGGAGGGGGCGAGGATCGCCGTAACCTGGCCCGACCGAAGACGCGGGTTCTCTTCGATGACGAGGACGCCAACCAGGACCTCGCGGCCGGCCCACTCCTTTTTCAACTCCTCGAACTGGCGGTGCGACTGGCCGTACCACTGGACCAACTCGTCGACCGTACCGCTAAGAGCGCCGCTCTTAAGCCGATCCAGGCCGCCGTCGGCGAAGTCCTGCGCAACGACCTTCGCCCGATCGGCCAGGTTCTCCCCTGGCCGTGTCATCACGAAATAGGCCGCGCCGCCGACGACGAGCACGATGAGCGCGACGACCGCCGAGCGCCCGGTCATGGTGAACTCCGGCAAGCTATCCTTCCAGTCGCTCGCCGGCTTGGACGGCGAAGGCGCGTCGGCACGCCCGCGCTGACGGTCGTTGGCCGGCTGCAACGGCGGGTCGCCCAGCAGAGTCCGACCACTGGGTGAAATGTGGAAGAGCGCGTGACACTTCTTGCAGACCAGGCGGGTATTGACCTTTTCTCGCGGCGCCCGTCCCATCCCGCCGCACTTCGGGCAGGTCACGTCGATCATGGGCTCGCTCCTAAAGACAACACCTCGCGAGGCAAGGTAAACTCATTCCTCGTGTCCGATCAGAAAACCATGGATGAGTGTACCCCGATCCTTCATGCGTTGCACGACAAAAGTCCGGGCAAGAGATGCGAACATGACGCGTCACCCGGCCATGGCCGCGCCGTCGGCTCTTGGTTTTTGTCCGATTTCTCTAGGATATCTCATACACCGTTGTATCCTATTGGTTGAAACGTTTCGGGACGAAGGGCATCAGACCAGTGAATCGGGAACTGGTGAAGAAAGGTTTCCGTGGCGACTCTCCTGGTGATTTGCGCGGCCTTGATCGGTCAGGCTCCGCCCGCACCGCGAGCGGTCACGGACAAAGTGGCCGTAGAGCACGCCGGCCGTCGGATCGACGTATACACGTACCGTCCTCCATCATTTGCGCGTGGGCCGTTGCTCGTGGTGTTCCATGGCGCGGGGCGCAACGCAGAGCAATACCGCGATGACGCGCGCGCCCTGGGCGATCGGTTTGGCATGCTCGTCGCCGCGCCCCGATTCGACGAAGAGCGGTTCAGCTCGTCTCACTACCACCGCGGGGGCCTGATCGTCGACGACCAGGTCCGGCCGCGGTCCGAGTGGACCTGGGGCTTCGTGCCGAAGATCGTCGCCGAACTGCGTCGAGCGGAGCAGCGCCCGGATATGCCCTACTATCTGCTGGGCCATTCGGCCGGCGGCCAGTTCCTCGCACGGATGGCCGGAATTCACCCGCTCGACGCCGAGCGCATCGTGGCTGTGAACCCCAGTGCCTACCTCCTTCCCAGCCGCGACGAGTCGTTCCCTTACGGCTTCGGCGGCCTCCCGGGGGAACTCTCCAGCGCAGACGCGCTGCGGCGCTATCTCGCACAACCGCTGACGATCTATCTCGGCGCGCTCGACAACCAGCTCGACGAGTCCCTCGACCAGGGCGCCGGCGCCAACCGGCAAGGCGCGAACCGCAACGAGCGCGGCCGCAACATCTATCGCGCGGCCGAACAGCTCGCACGGACCAACGGTTGGGAGTTCCGATGGGCTCTCGTCGAGGCTGCGGGCGTCGGCCACGATCATCGCGGCATGTTCGATTCGCCCGCCTGCCAAATGGCCCTGTTCGGCCCCGCCGAAAACGGCCGGCCGCGCCCCTGAGGCACTCCGCGGCCGGCGCGGCTGGGCTCGACCCCACCCGATACGAGTTCCCTCTGCGCGAAAAAAAAGGTATATTTCGCGTCAATTCTGCAATTCGGGCAGAACGTCGATGGTAGGATGTTGGGCCTGTTCTTTGTCCGCGCCAACCCTCGGGCAACCTCACCGTGACGACACGATACTACCTGTTCGCTCTTGCATTGCTCCTGGGCCTGGTGCCGGCCGAGGCGCCCGCCGATCCGGTGCCCAGTCCCGAGTCGCACCTGGGGTTTCGGCCCGGGGCCGATTTTCGGCTCTCGGACTGGGCGACGGTCGCCGAGTACTACCGCAAAGTCGACCGCGCTTCGGACCGGGTGACGGTCCGCGAATTGGGCACGACGACCGAGGGGCGGCCCTACCTCGTCGCGGCCGTCTCCGAACCCGAGACGATCGCCGGCCTCGGGCGCTACCAGGCCCTTCAACGACGGCTCGCCGACCCGCGCTACGAGCAAGGGACCGATGACCCCGTCGTGCCGAGCAAGGCCGTCGTGGTAATCACCTGCTCGATCCATTCGAGCGAAACGGCCTCGACCTTCATGGCGCTCGAACTCTTGCATGAGCTCGCCACCAAAGACGATCCGGACACGCGCGAGGTGCTCCGGAAGACGATCGTGCTGCTCGTCCCCTCGGCGAACCCTGACGGGGTCGACAAGGTCGCAGCGTGGTACGAACGCTCCAAAGGGCACCCCTGGGAAGGGTCCGGGATGCCCGAGCTGTATCACAAATACGCCGGGCACGACACGAACCGCGACTGGTTCATGCTCAACCTGAAGGAAACCCAGCTCCTGACAAGAATGCTCTACCGCGAGTGGTTCCCGACGATCCTGTACGACGTCCACCAGATGTCCGCGCGGGGGCCTCGGCTGTTCGTGCCGCCGTTTTACGACCCGATCAACCCGAACATCGACCCGAGGGTTGAGCAGGGCATCTTCCTGGTTGGTGCGCACATGGCCGCTGACCTCGCCGTCGCGGGCAAGCAAGGGGTCGCCACGGGGGCGATCTACGACAACTGGTGGAACGGCGGAAACCGCACGACACCCCAGCGGCACAACATCGTCGCGGTGCTCACGGAGGCCGCCAGCGTGAAGCTGGCGACGCCCCTGTTCCTCGACAAGGCCGAGCTGACCGCCGGCCTGCGCGGGTTTCCCGACCACCGGCCCTCGGTGAACTTCGTCGACCCCTGGCCGGGCGGATGGTGGCGCTTGCGCGACATTGTCGACTACGAGCTCGTCTGCGCCCGCTCGATTCTGACCCTGGCCGCGCGGTACAAGGACCGATTCCAGACCAACCTGCGAGACATGGCGCGCGCTGCGGTCGACCGAGGCGCGCACGAGCCCCCGTACGCCTGGGTCGTGCCGCGCGACCAGGCCGACCCCGGCCGCGCGGCGGAGCTGGTGCGCGTCCTCCACGAGACCGGTATCGAGGTGCGGAGTGCGAAATCCACGTTTGAGGCCGGGAGCACACCGATCCCGGCCGGGTCGTGGATCTTGCCCGCGGCCCAACCGTACCGTGCCCACTTGAAGGACATGATGGAGCGCCAGGCTTACCCCGCGCGGTTCTCGGCGAACGGGGCGGCCGAGCCCCCCTACGACGTCGCGGGCTGGACGCTGCCGCTCCAGATGGGCGTGCGCGTGCTGCAAGTCGACCGCCCGTTCAACGTAGACGCCGAGACGCTCAACCGCGTGGAGCCGATCCGGGGCGTCATCGACGGCGCGAAGGAACCCCGCTTCTTCACGCTCCGGGGCATCGCCAACGACGACTTCGTGGTGATCAACGAGCTGCTCAAGGCCGGCGTTGCGGTCGAGCGCGTCATCGACTCGCACGAGGACGCAGCCGTGCCTTCAGGTGTTTTCGGCGTTGAGGCCAACCCTCGGGCCAAGGCGGTCCTCGGACGTGTCTTGCCGGACGTCTCCTCCAAAGTCGCCGGCGTCCCTGGTTATTTCGCCCCCCGCGTACCGCGGGAAGGGATTGCCGCGCTGGAGCCGCTGAAGGTCGGACTGTACCAGCCATGGGCGCCGAGCATGGACGAAGGGTGGACTCGGTTCGTGCTCGAGCGGTTTCACGTCCCGTACACCACCTTGCACGACTCCGACGTCCGCGCGGGGGACCTGGACGACCGGATCGACACGCTGGTGCTCCCTTCGGTCGAACCGAAGGTCTTGCGGAGCGGCTACGGGCCGAACGAAAGCGAGCCGGCTTACGTCGGCGGCCTCGGCGTCGATGGGGTCGCCGCGATCCGGTCGTTCGTGCGCGAAGGGGGCACGCTCGTCTGCCTGGCGAAGTCGTGCGAGTTCGCCATCGAAGAGCTCGGCCTGCCGGTGCGTAACGTCCTGGCCGGCCTGAAAACGTCCGACTTCTATTGTCCCGGCTCGATTGTCCGGCTCGAAGTGGCCCGACCGACCCACCCGCTCGCCCTGGGCTACCGCGGTGAGCTGTCGGCCTACTTCGACCGCTCCCTTGCGTTCGAGCCAAGCGACGCGAAGCGGCCCGTGGACGTGGTTTTGCGCTATGCGAGCACGAACCCGCTGGAGAGCGGCTGGCTGCTCGGCCCCGAGAAGATTCAGGGGAAAGCCGCACTCGTGGAGGTGCCGTTCGAGCGCGGTCGCGTCGTTCTCTTTGCCTTTCCGCCCCAGAACCGCGGCCAGACGCACGGCACGTTCCGGCTCCTGTTCAATGCGCTGCTCCGCGGCGCGATGTCGCGTGCGCAGGCGGACGCACCACCGGCAAATTAGGCAAGGTCGGCGGGCGTGGCTCGGCGGGAGCGTCGCCTTCCCATTCGAAATCCCCTATCTCGTAGGGCCGACCATTGCCAGCCGAAACCCGGGCGGCGATGGGCGGACCTACATCAATCCGGGGCCGTACGTCGGCCTTTTTTTGTTTGTGGCGTGCATGAAATGCACCGGTGCATTTCATGCACCCTACACGATGCAACACTATCGGGCCCGACCCAGGAAGAAGCCGGCCACCAGCAGCACAGCGCCAGCGGCCATCGTGGTCAAGTTTTTGATGTCGAGCGGTCGGCTCGACGGCACTCCCAGGATCGACGGACCGAGCAGCGCGACGCCTGCCGCCGGCAGCGCGAACAGCGACATGCGCCAGCCTCGGAAGAAGGAGGAAACGACCAGGATCAAGCCGGCGATCCCCGGGTTGAAGCTGTTGAACTGGTTTCTCACAAAGCCTGGTAGCCCAGGTACCTCCAGAGGCCTGTGCTCCTGGTTGATGGCTTCTTGATTCACGTGCTTTAACGTGTCCACCTTCACGTCCATCACCCCGCCGACGTCTTTCGACTCAGCGGCCTTGGTCAACTTGCCCTGGACTTCGGAGGCCGTTGCCTTGATCTGCTCCGTGTCGAGGATCTTGTTCTGGTCCATCCAGATCAAGCACCCCGCAATGAGCGCCGCGCCTGCGAGAAACCTTGTTCGGCCTCCGAGCACCAGGTTGAGCGGGCCGTCGAGCCGGGGCCGGGTCGGACCGGTTTCCTGCTCGGAGAGAACATCCTCGGGCTTGTCGGCGGCGTGCTTGAGCGATTTGCCGATCGAGAGGCGCTCGCCCCCCTGCACCTCGGCCGCGCGGGCGGAGGCGCGGACTTCGGCGGCGGTCGCGACCATTGCCTCGGCCGCGCGGCGGGCCTTGCGGCGGGCCGTCAGGAGGTTCACGCCCTGCGCTTCGAGGCCTTTTTCTTCGATCTTTTGCAGCAGCTTTTGCTCCCGTGCCGCGCGTCGGGCTTGCTGCTTCGCCTCGATCGCGCGGATGATCGGGTCGCGCCAGGCGGCGAACTTCGGACGCGGACGGCCCCGTTCGCTGCGTCCCCACTTGTCGCGGGCGATAAGCTTCGCCTCGTAACCGAACAGTTCCTCGTAGAACTCCTCCCACGCGTCGCCCGAATATTTGCACACAAATTGGCGCAAGGTCTCCTCGTCGAGGCCCTTCAGACGCAAACCGCGGATCATCTGCTCGACCTGCTCGACCGGTTCGTGCCGTTCCGCCTCCACCTTGCGGTCGATCATGGAATGAAGGCCCCACGCGACGATCGCGGCCACGATTCCGAAGGCCACCAACGGCCAGAACATCTTGAAGACGAAGACCAAGGCAAAGATCAGGACGACCCCGGCCACGATTGTCAGCCAGTCGCTCACGCTGCCGCCGAGCACGAGCTCGCGCGTTTTGAGGAACAGTGGGGACTTGCGCGTGAGGCCATCGAGCACGAAGTAAACGAACGAGGCCATGACGCCGAGACCGAGGAACCCGGCCGCGAGTCGGAACTGGCCGGCAAACAGGCTCACGAGCACGATCAGTGCGCACGCGCCGAGGCCGCCGAGAAGCAATTTCGGTCGGAGCCGCGCAGTCGGCGCGGCGTTGAACTGGCGGACCGACTCCTCGAGCAGGTTCGCGTGCTCCTCACGGGGTGAAAACACACCCGAGGACTGGATGCCAAGGTAGTCCTCAAGCGCCTTGATCACGTCGGCCAGGTTCGAGTAGCGTTCCTCGGGCTTCTTGGCGATCATCTTCATGATGATCTCCGAGAGGTCCTTGGGCACTCGCGGGGCGAGCCGTTCCGGCGGGACGACCGGCTCGTTCTGGTGCTTCGTGATGAGCTCGATCGCCGTTTTTCCCTCGAACGGCGGTCGGCCGGTCACGAGGTCGTAAAGCGTGCAACCGAGCGAATAGATGTCGGCCCGCGCGTCGACGCTCGACGCGTCGCGCGCCTGCTCGGGTGCCATGAACGCGGGCGTGCCCATCGCGACGTTGGCGATCGTGATCTGCCCGCTGCTGACCGCCAGCGACGTGCGGCCCGGCGGCAAGACGGCGGCATTGCCGCGCTCGGCCGCGACCTCGGCCTCGGCCATCGCGGGAGTCTTCACCAGGCCGAGGTCGGCCACCTTCACGACCCCTTGGTCGTTCAGCATCAGGTTGTCGGGCTTGATGTCCCGGTGGATCATGCTCTGGTCGTGCGCGTACTTGAGCCCTCGCGCGGCCTGGAGCACGTAGCCGGCCGCGACCTCGGGGTCGAGCTTCTTCTTCTCGCGCAGCAGGTCCGTGAGCGTGCGCCCCTGGACGAACTCCATGCTGAAAAAGTTGGTGCCCCGGTCCTCGCCGAAATCGTAGATCTGAACAACGTTGTGGTGGACGAGTTGGGCTGCCGCGTAGGCCTCGCGCGTGAACCGGGAGACGAATGTGGGGTTGCTGGCCCACTCCGGCTTCATGACCTTCAGCGCCACGTTCCGGTCGAGCGACAGTTGCCGCGCAAGGTAGACGGCCCCCATGCCGCCCCGCCCGAGCTCCTTGAGCACCTGGTAGCCGCCAAGCAGCGCAGGCACTCCTTCGGGACGCCCCGCGCCGCCGTCGGCAACATCGAAGCCGTGGGCGGCGGTGGCGAGCTCGGTGGCGGCCGGCCTGGGAGCGGGGGCCGAGAAATCGCCCGTCGCGTTCGGGTCGTAGACGCCGGTCGCCGCGACCGTCTCGGCCGCTTGCGCCGCGGGCTGGGGGGCGGTCGCGTTGGGATCCCACGCCCCCGTCGCCTGGTTGGCCACCGTCGCCGGCGCCTCGGACGGCAGTGGTTTGACTTTGGGCGTCCCGTTCGGGTCGTCCGGAACCGTCAGTTGGAATCGTTCGGCGCATTTCGGGCACTTCGTCGCGTACCGCCCGGGCTTCGTGGATTTCAAACCGATCGAGTGCTGGCAATGCGGGCACTGGATGATCACGGGATCACGCCCTCAATGATTTCGGAACGCGCTGAAGAATCGGTAAAGACGCAGGAAGGATGAATCAAACGCGTCGCGATGATAATCGCAAGCACGCGTCGAGATGATATTCGGGCTGATCAGCGCGTACCGTCAAGTGGCTTCTGGTCGGCGCCCAAGGACTTGCGGCTCGCCGGCGCGCTCGTCGATTTTGCCTGACGCGAGCGCGATACAACAGGCGGCAACCTTACCGGCTGGAAAGATTGTGAGCATCCGGCCCATCGGACCGATATTAGGGGTTGGAAGGGGGACGAGGCATTCGCCGGCCATGAGCGGCCGGGGCCCCGCCACCCAACCGCCAACGAAGAGGGGCGAGACTTGATGGACCGGGCGGATCGGGGCAGCTCCTCGGCAAGTCGGGCACGCACGCGAGGGCACCTGGTGGGTTTGTCGGAGCACGGAATGACCGGTCTTGCGCAGTGGCTCGCCTTGCGCGGGCTGTCGCTCTCCGGCACCGAGCCCGAGCCCGTCGAAGGCCCCGCGCTCGCCGCGCTGCGCCGGCTGGGCGTGCGGGCCCATGCGGGGCACTCACCCCACCATTACGCCCAGAATGCCACGTTTCTCATCCACGGAGAAGGGATCGGCCGGGAGCACCCCGACCGGCTCGTAGCCGCACGCGAGGGCGTGGCCCAAGCGACGGCCATCGACTGGCTCGGTCGCCTGATGCAGGCGCGGCTGGGCCTGAGCGTCGTGGGGGGGCGTGAGGCGAGTGTGACTTCGGCAATGATCGCGTGGACGCTCGCCCGGGCGGGCTTCGACCCGTCGGCGGTGATCGGCCGGGCGGCCCCGCAGCTCGGCGGTTGGGGACGGCTCGGCCACGGACCGCATTTCGTGATCGAAGCGCTCGAGACCCCCGACGCGCTGGGCCCGCCCGGCCCTCGCGTGGCGGTGCTGTTGGGGACCTCGGAGACGCGCGGCAGCGACGGCGTGGACGCAACGGAGCTCCTGAGGCGGTTCGCGGCGTCCGTCCCGACGGACGGCCGGATCTTCGCGACGCGCGACTGCCCGCGTGTCAGCGCGGCGGTCCTGGATGCCGTGTCCCCGGTCGAATGGCTCTCGCTCGAGGAACGCGACGGCTGGTGGGGGTCCGACCTGCGCGAGGAGAAGGGGCGGTACCGGTTCCGGGCCTTTCATCGGGGCCGGTTCGCGGTCGAGGTGAAACTTCAAGTCCCCGGCCGGCGCCATGTCTTGAGTGCGCTGGCGGCCATCGCCGCCTGCGGGCATCTCGACGTACCCAGCCCGGAGATCAAGGAAGGGCTGGAGGAGTTTTCCGGTCTCTCGCGCGATTTCGAGTCCCGCGGAAGCTATCGAGGTGTTACGCTGGTGGATGACGAGGGTCGAGACGCCCCGGCCGTGGCCGAGGCGCTGGCCGTCGGACGTCAGGTTTTCGGCCCGCGCCGGCTGTGGGCGGTTTACGGCCCAAGGCAAGAGGGGTTGACCCCAGACGACGCGCAGCGTTATCTCTCCGCGTTCGGCCGCGCAGACCGTGTATTGATCCAGACTCGTCGGCCACCGGAACCCGACGTGCGGCCGGGCTGGGAAACCCTGGCACATCATCTGTCTGTAGCAGGAGTTGGGGCACGCTGGGTCGCCAGCCTCGAGGAAGCGATCGCGGAACTGGACCGGGACCTGGAGCCCGGCGACGTGCTGGTGACGCTCGGCGCCGGTGAGGTGGGAACGATTTCCGATGCATTCATTCGACGACTTTCGCGCGATCGTCAAGGTCGATGAGCCACTCGCGCCGCATGTCTGGTTCCGGCTCGGCGGGCCGGCCGCGTACATGGCACGCCCGGAGACGTGCGACCAGTTGCTTGGCCTGCTCCAGCGCTGTCGCTCGGAAGGGCTTGCGTTCCGGATCCTGAGCGGTGGGTCGAACGTCCTCGTGCGCGACGAAGGGGTCAACGCCCTGGTGATCCACCTGGAGAGCCCGGCGTTTTCCGATGTGGCCACCCGCGACAACGTGATCGAAGCCGGGGCCGCGGTCCCCCTGACCGCCCTGATTTCCCAGTCTGCCCGGGCCGGCCTGGGGGGACTCGAGATCCTCACGGGCATCCCCGGCACGGTCGGCGGCGCGCTCCGCTGCAACGCCGGCGACCGCCAAGGGTCGATCGGACAGTACGTCCGGCGCGCGACCGTGATCGACACGCAGAACGAGATCCAGGTCCGCGAGCGCGACGACCTCAGCTTCGCTCACCGCGAGTCGAATCTCGACGAACCCGTCATCCTCTCGGCCGAATTCGAGCTCGAGCCGGAGGACCCGGAAGCCGTTGTCCGGCGCATGCGGCGCATCTGGATCGTCAAGAAGGAGAACCAGCCCTACGGCCACCAATCGTCGGGCTGCATCTTCAAGAATCCGACGCCCGACCTCTCGGCCGGCACCCTGATCGAGCAGGCCGGCCTGAAAGGTGCGCGGCACGGCAGCGCGGAAGTTTCCGACCGCCACGCCAACTTCATCGTCGCCCACCCGGGCGCCACCGCCTCGGACGTTCTCAACCTGATCGACCAGATTCGCCAACGGGTCTGGCAGCAGTTTGGTTACGAACTCGAGCTGCAAATCCAGATATGGTGAGGGCTTGCCCAAACAGGCCGCATGAATTCGCGGCCGGGGCCCGACATGGGCGATATTCACCGAATCGGAGGCGGAGGAGTGGAGAATCTCCGGCTCAAGCCCGCCGAAGAGAAGCTTGATCCACCTGGGATCTCCGTACTCAAAAGAGCGACGCCCGCAGAAGTCGCGGCTGAGGTTCGCGCCGCGTTCCCGGGCGCGACCAAACTTCACGAGGCCGCGAGTACCATCGGAACCACCACAGAGGAGTCAATCCGGCTCGCCGGTTTTGAGATCATTGCCGATCCCACGAGGAGATTTCCGAATCACCACCGTATAATTCATCGAGAGGGTGTGGCAGGGTTCACCGAGGAAAATCTGCGGCGATTGTCTGCGGCCTTCGAGGAAACTCAGGAGAACTGATTGATGTCGCAGATGATTCGTCTTATCGACTCCGCTCGAACTCTTCTGGCCGTCGGTCATGTTGAGCAATCCGGGCCGCATTTCGCGGGAACGATCGAGCCTGCCGCCATGCCACTCGCTCTTCGACGGAAGTTCGAGGAGTTCGAGGAGCTTGTGAACGGGCAAGTGTTCAGTCTGACCGACCAGATCGAAGAGGAGATCGCCGCTCTTCCGCTAAGCGTCGTTTTTGAAGACGGGGTCGAGGGATCTGTGGAGGATCTTCAGATCTTCCCGAAGGCTGGCACGATCTCCTTCAAGCTGAATCAGGAAGCGGTGGCGTCGGCGCCTCGTTGAGAGCTACTATTCTGCGGTCCTCGCACCCGCCAGGAGTCAAGGTGATGGACCACCGCGAACCCGATCCGGCCGGTTCCCGCCGGTTCGCGCGCCTGGTCCCGGCCGAAGCGGTCCGCAAGCTGGCTCTGTCCCGGATGATCATCGCCCTGGTCGCGGGGCTTGTGGGACTGCTCGTGGTTGGCTCCGGGTTCTGGTACGTTGGCGCACGCGCCGTCGGCTGGGTCACGCGCCAGGACGCGTACCAGGTCCCTTTCCACGACATCACGCTCAGCCCTCCGCCGCCGGCCTGGTTCCGAGGCGGCTCGAAGGCATTCCTCGACCACGTGCGCGCGGCGGCCATGATCAAGGCGGAGCGAGTGCCCGTCCTCGACGGAGACCTCGCGCGGCTGGCGCTCGCGTTTCAAAAGTCCCCCTGGGTCCGCTCGGTGGCGCAGGTGCGGAACGTCTATCCGCGCCAGATCATCGTGACCCTGCAGTACCGCGAGCCCGTGGCGATCGCCCGGTCGTCCGGAACGCCGGAATGGCTCGTCGACCGCGATGGAGTCATTCTGCCCGCGGAGGGTGTCAACGACGAAGCCCGCAAAACACTCGTGGCGCTCGAACACCTGGGCCGGCCCCATGATCCCCGACCGGGACGGGCCTGGCAGATCTATGACGATGCGCAGAAATCCGCCCGAGAAGATCCCCGCGCCAGCGCCGCGGGGCGGCTCGCGTCGTTCCTGAGGTCTTCGGATGCATCTCGAGACGGCGGTTGGCCCCCCCCGGTTGTGGCCGTGCTGGTCGGCACGAGCGAGAAGCAGCTCTTCGTTCAGTTCGAGCCGTTCACCCGCGTTCGGTGGGGAAAGGCGCCGGGAAGCGAGTTGCCCGATGAACCAGGCGCCGTGGAAAAATGGCATCTCTTGCAAGAGTGGTTCCGAGCACACCCCGACGGCGTCGAACGCTCCGACTACCTAAGCCTTTCGAAGCGGACGATCGTGATTGAGCGCGACCCCGGGGCGGCTCCCAAGGGTCCCTTGAGCCGGGCCTCGGGAGGATTGCCTGAGAAGCTGTCCCGTTAGAGTAGGCCCGCGCCGAGACCGCGCGGGGCAGCGGCGAGCACCTCGACAAGGGTCAGCGGAGGGGAGACTCAAGGGTCATGGGAAACCGACTCGGCCCGAAGTGGCTGAACCAGGCCCGGCGGATCGCCGGACCGACGCACACCGGACGGCTCAGCAAGTTCGCGGTCCTTGCCGACGAGGTCAACGCGCTCGAGCCGGTGCTGGAGCGTGAGTCCGACGCCGAGCTCGGCGCCCGCAGCCACGGGCTCCAGCTCAAGGCCCGACAGGGTGACTCGCTCAATAGCCTGCTCGTCGAAGCGTTTGCGCTGGTGCGCGAGGCCGCCAAACGCACCATCAAACAGCGCCATTACGACGTCCAGCTCGTCGGCGGGATGGCCATCCACTTCCGCTGCATCGCCGAGATGGAGACGGGCGAAGGGAAGACCCTCGTCGCGACCCTCCCGGCGTATCTCAATGCTCTGCAAGGCAAAGGGGTCCACGTCGTTACGGTCAACGACTACCTCGCCAGCCGCGACGCCGAGTGGATGACCGCGATCTATAACATGCTCGGAATGTCGGTCGGCTGCATTCAGACCGGCATGACCGACCCCCAGCGCAGGGCCAACTACGCCCGCGACATCACCTACGGCACGAGCAAGGAATTCGGCTTCGACTTCCTCCGCGACGAGCTGAAACGCCTCCAGCTCGGCGATACCCACCGCAAGAGCTTCGAGGAGGCGTTTCTCGGCCGCAACACCCAGCGCGAGGCCGAATCACCGGTCCAGCGCACCCACCACTACGCCGTGGTCGACGAGGCCGACAGTATCCTGATCGACGAGGCCCGCACACCGCTCATCATCGGGGCCAACAACCAGCCGACCCAGGAAGAGGCCGCAGCCTATTTCGGTGCCGATCAGCTCGCCGCAACCCTCGTGCGCACGAAGGACTTCAAGTACGACCCGGCCGAGCGCAAGGCCGAGCTGAACGCCTCCGGGCGCCGCAAGGTGCAGGCGGTCGCCGGCCACTCCTCGTTCGTGACGCTCACGGTCGACGGGCTTTACGAGTACGTCGAACGGGCCCTTCGCGCCCAGATCGCCTACTTGAAGGACCGTGACTACGTCGTGGTGAACGGGGAAATCGTCATCGTCGACGAGTTCACCGGCCGTATGATGCCCGGCCGCCAGTGGCAGGACGGTCTGCACCAGGCGATCCAGGCCAAGGAAAAGCTCGAGGTCACCCTCGAGACGATCACGGCCGCGCGGGTCACGGTCCAGGACTTCTTCCTCCGCTACAAAAAGCTGGCCGGGATGACCGGGACCGCGTCGTCTGACGCCCGCGAGCTGCGCCGGATTTATAAGGTGGGGGTGTTCAAGGTCCCGACGAACCGCTTCGGCCGACGCGTCTGGGTGCCGGACCGGGTGTTCTCGACCGAGGATGAAAAGTTCCAGGCCGTCGCCGACCAGATCGTGGCGTGGCACGACAAGAAGGTGCCCGTGCTGGTCGGTACCCGTTCGATCGAGAAGTCGGAAAAGCTAAGCGCCCTGTTGACGGCGGCGAACATCGAGCACCAGGTGCTGAACGCGAAGAACCACGAGATCGAGGCCCAGATCGTCGCGCAAGCCGGCCAGCCGGGCCGGGTGATGGTCGCCACGAACATGGCCGGTCGCGGAACCGACATCAAGCTCGGCGACGGGGTCGCCGACGTGGGGGGCCTGCACGTCATCGGCACCGAGCGCCACGAGTCGCGCCGGATCGATCGCCAGCTCGCCGGCCGCTGCGCCCGCCAGGGGGATCCGGGGTTCTGCCAGTTCTTCGTCTCGCTCGAAGACGAGATCATCGAAGCCTTCGGCGAGAAGCCCGCCGCGCGCCTTCGCAAACGCTACAGGGGCAAGGGCGAGCTGACCAGCGGGCCGATGCGGCGGATGGTCCTCGCGGCCCAGGCGAAGAAGGAACGCCAGCACTTCCGAGACCGCAAGCTGCTCATGAACTACGAGAAGCAGCGCGCGGAAATGCGGCGTAACATGGGACTCAACCCGGTGCTAGGTTAGAGCCGGCCCCGTGAATTGCGGGCCCGTTTCAAAGCGCGACGGTCCGGTTCCCGGTAACACCTGCCTGCACTCTGTAGGGCGGCCCATTGCCGGCCCTACAGAACGACAGTTCGCCTGGGGCGTGACCCTCGCCTGAACCACGCCCGAATTCTGTGGGGTGCATTTCATGCACCCGACTTCAGTCCCGCGGGATCGTCGTCACGACCGCTCCTCGAGCAACCGCCCCGCGTATTTCTTGACATCCCGGTCGAGCCGATCCAGGTCGCCGAGGTGCTTGGAAGCGTCCTCGAGCCGCTTCGAGGCGTCCTTCCGGTCGCGGATTGCGCCGAGGTATGTGCGAAACCCGCGGAGCTTGGCGGGGGTCTTCATCAGATGGTGCACCAGCACCCAGCTCTGGGCGTAGGCCAACTGGGCCGTCTTCGCGTCGTTGAGCAGCTTGTCATCGCCCAGCAGCTTCGCGGCCGGGTGCCATGCGTTGCCGAGATCGGGCTCCTTGGCGAGGACATCGCGGCGAAACGCGTTGTACTGGCCGAACGGCGCGCGTGCCGAGGGACGCCAGGCCTCGCCGTAGGCTGCGAGCCCCTCACTCAGGCAGAGCGGGACATCCCCTCGGCGGTTCAGAAGGCCCGTATTGAACGTCAGCAAATGTAGCCCCTCGTGCACGAGCGTGAACGTATTCACGCGTTCGGCGTTGGCGACCGGCTCGTCGGCGGGGGGGCGGAAGTCGTAGATGACGAGGCAATTCGCGTCCAGGTCGAAGTGACCGCCGACGTCCGGGCCGGCGTTCTCGCGCAGGAACTTCTCGTAGGAAGCGCGGTCCTTCAGCGTCACGACCGTGAGCCGGTCCTCGGGCAGGGCGACGGTGGTAAACCCCTTCTCGCGGAAATGCTTCTGGTACGCCGCCGCCAGCTCCTGGCAGATTTCCAGGGCGCGCCGGCGGTAACGTTCAGGCCCGTCGCCGATGCCGAGGAAGTGGGCGGTTTCGGTCGTACGGAACGAGCCGAGCCCGGTCTTGCGGGCCTCGGCCTGGAACTTTTCAATCGTGCCGGCCGTTGCGTCGACGGCGCCCGCCCCCTTGGGCTCCCCAGCGCGGGCGAGCAGCCCAAGGCCGCCGACCAGCGAACCGGTGATCCAGGCGCGCCGGCTAAGTCCGGAAGATCCGATCGGCCGCCCGAAAACGAAGTTCCCCGCCATGGCGCCTCCCCTCGCGTGATGGCTGTTGCGCTCCATTATAGAGCCGTCCCCGCGGGAAGTCGCGGGCAAGGAAAGCGGGCGACGGGCGAATACCCGTGCGAAAATACACGACGAGGAACATCATTCATGTCGCAGACCGAACTCGCCCCGACGCCGTCCGCGGACTGGAAACGCCTGTACGCTTTCGGCTGGCCCGCAGGGAGCGTGCGGGCCCTCATGGCCCTGATCGTGTTCGGCACGATCTGGGCGCTTCTGGTGCTGAGACCCGAGCGCGAGGTTCCCGAATACTTGCGCGACCTGCTCTTCATCGTCCTCGGCCACTACTTCGCGGTTCGATCGCGGGCGAGCACGGTCGACGAGAATCCAGGGCCGCCCCCGCTTTATCTGCCGCGTGGTTCGGTGCGCATCCTGTTGATCGCCGGCTTCGTCGGCGTGGCGTTTCTGCTCCGCCGGCACGAACGGCTCTTTCAAATCGAGCAGAACCCCGGAGTGGTCACGCTGCTCCTGGTCTTCGGCTTCTTGCTCGGCGTGGTGCTGAAACAGGTCGGCACCTGGTGGGCTGGCCGAGGGCAGGCAACCCCGCGCATCTGGGAAGACCTCCGCGCGCTCGTTTCGCTGTCCGCGGCCGCGCTGCTGGCGGTCGTGGTCTGGGACCAGTTCCTGCCCGGCTCGCCGCACTGGGGCCTGCACGAGATCAAGCTCGGCCTCGGACGGCTGGGTCCTGCGCACCTTCTCTCGGCGATCGTCGGGTTCTATTTCGGCGCCCGCTCGTGACGGGCCGGCTCGGCAGTTGTGATGACACGGCGGCCGAGTTGACCGCGCGAAAGCGAATTGGCTAAGGTGAAGCACTCTCCGCCCGAGGGCCCCCGCGCCACGACCACGACGCCCCGCCGAGACCGCCGATGAGAGCCGAAACCCACAATCCGCCGTTCTTCCTCGGAATCGACCTGGGCGGCACAAACATCAAGTCCGGCGTGGTGGATGACGCCGGCCAGCCGCTCTCCGCCGTGAGCGTCGAAACGCTCGCCGCGCAGGGCCCCGAGGCGGGCGTCCGGCGGCTCGCCGAAGCCGGCCGCCGCGCAGTCGACGCGAGCGGCCTCAACTGGCACGACATTGCCGCCGTGGGGCTTGGCTCGCCCGGCACGATGGACCTGGCGGCCGGGTCGCTCCTGGACCCGTACAACCTCCCGGGCTGGGACCGGTTCCCGATCCGCGCGCGGCTGGCGGAGCTGGTCGACAAGCCAACCGTCCTTCAGAACGACGCCAACGCCGCTGCGTTCGGCGAGTTCTGGGCCGGCGCGGGGCGAGGGACGCAAAGCCTGGTCCTCTTCACGCTCGGCACCGGCGTCGGCTGCGGCATCGTCCACGAAGGAACGCTCATCGAAGGCCGCCACAGCCACGGCGCTGAGTGCGGGCACATGACCGTCCAGATGGAGAACGGCCGCCAGTGCTCGTGCGGCTCGTTCGGCCATTTGGAGGCCTATGCGTCGGCCACCGCGCTGGTACAGCGCGCGATGGAGGCGATGGCCCACGAGGAGTCGGCCCTGCTCCGCCAATCCTTGCGGGACAAGGCCCTCACCAGCCGCAGCATCGCCGAGGCCGCCGAACGCGGCGACCGGCTCGCCCAGCGCCTGATGCGCGAGACCGCGCGCTATCTGGCGGTCGGGGCCGTGAACCTGATGCACACCATCGACCCCGACATCGTCCTCTTCGGCGGCGGCATGATCGCCGCGGGGGATCCGTTCCTCGACGCGATCCGGGCCGATATTCGCAGGCTGGCGTTCCCGCTATTGCGCGACCGCACGCGGGTCGCATTCGCCGAGCTCGGCGGCGACGCAGGCTTCATCGGCGCGGCAGGGTGCGCGCGGATGGCGTTGGGGGTGTCCGGCTGCAAGGATCGCCAAGAGTCAACCTTCGACACGCCGCGCGAGTTGCGGTGAAAGTTGTCCAACGAGCGACCGCTGCCCCGAGTCCTTGGATACGGTCCGGCGGAGCAACGGATGAGTTCCGTCTCGCCCTGGCCCGTCGCTGCTATTGCGAATGCTTCTTCGCCGCCGCCTTCTTGGCCGCTTCCTGTCTCCCCTCACGGATCTCCAGGAGCGTGATGACCCCGTCGCCGTCGGTGTCGAGCCGGTCGAACGCCGCGGGTGGACCTTCGAACTCGTCGCGGCTGAGCTTGCCGTCGCCGTTCTTGTCCATCGCCTTGAACCGGTCGGGACTATCGGGACCTGCCCCGGGCCGGAACGTCTCAGCTTCCTCCTTGGAGATCACGCCATCGCGATTGGCGTCGATGCGCGCGAACATCGGCTCGGGGCCGGTGAATTCCTCTTTGCTGACCTTCCCGTCGCCATTCTTGTCCATCGCTTTCAGGCGCTCGAGGATTCCCCCACCGGCTCCCGCTCCCCCCTGCTCGACGAAGAACTTGCGGGCTTCGTCCTTGGCGACGAACCCGTCTTTGTCGGTGTCGGCACGCGCGAAGGCCTCGGGCTGACCGGGCCACTCGTCCTTGCTGAGCTTGCCGTCGCCGTTGCGGTCGGCCCGAGCGAACCGTTGGCCGAACTCGTCGGCGGCCGGTACAGGGCTCGAACTCCCCGGGTTCCCGATGCTCGACACCAGCGCGCGGTACTCGTTCTGCTCGAGCCGGCCGTTCTTGTTCGCGTCGCCGTTCTTGAGCAGCCTTTCGAACGCCGCCTGCCCCGACTCCGGGACTTCGCACTTCTCGATCACCTGGTCCCGGTTCGCGTCGAGCAGCTCGAAGAACTCGCGCGCGCTCAGCGCCCCCACTTGCTGGGCCATGGCCACGCCGGCTGCAAGGGCGGCCAACGCCAGCCCCAGGCCCCATCCGCGGATCGTGATCATGGAATACCGTCCTGTGCTTGACCGACCAGGAAGGAAGTGCGACCGTTCGCAAGTATCAACCCGCCATGCCGGCCAGGGTATCACGAAATCGGCGACGGAGCCCTGGTTTTTCATTGTCGGGCCGGCTATGCGTATCGGTTTCCGGATCGAGGCACAAGCGAATTTGTAGGGTCCATGAAATGCACCGGCGCGTTCAACGCACCCTACAGGAACGCGGCGCGGCCCTACGACGTCGCGCGTCGTTGACCCGGCCTTCCCGGCACCTCTAGAATCCAGGTAGACCGGTCCGGCTTCCGGAACGGGTCACCCCGCCTCACCAGGGGAACACACAGAACATGGCACACGGCCAACCGGTCATCCTCTCGGCCTGCCGGACGCCGATCGGGCGCTATCTCGGCGGCCTGGCGAGTCGTTCGGCGATCGAGCTGGGCGTCGTCGCCGCGAAAGAGGCCCTCGCGCGGGCCGGGGTCGAGCCTGCGCGGGTGGACGAGGCGATCATCGGCAACGTCCTGTCGGCGGGCCTGGGTCAGGCCCCGGCGCGCCAGGTGGCACTTGGCGCGGGCATGCCGCCGGGTTCGAGTGCCTTGACGGTGAACATGGTGTGTGGGTCCGGTCTGCGGGCGGTGATGCTGGCCGCCACGGCGATCCGGGCGGGCGAGTCGGAGCTGGTGCTGGCCGGCGGGATGGAGAGCATGAGCAACGCCCCTCACTTGCTCCAAGGGGGGCGCGCCGGCTGGAAGCTCGGAGACCGGGGGCTGGTGGACGCCATGCTGCACGACGGCCTGACGTGCGCCATCGAAGGCTGGCCCATGGGTCACGCGGCCGAGCGCACGGCCGAGCTGTGCGGACTCTCGCGGGGCGACCTCGACGCGTTCGCGCTCGAAAGCCAGCGCCGGGCGGTCGCCGCGCAGCAGGCGGGGGCCTTCGACGACGAGATCGTGCCGGTCGTCATTCCGGGCAAGAAGGGGGACACCACGATCAGGGCCGACGAAGGACCTCGCGCTGACACGGCGGCCGAAGCTCTCGCGAAGCTCGCCCCCGCGTTCCGGCCCGAAGGCGTGGTGACCGCCGGGAATTCGTCGACTCTCAGCGACGGCGCGGCAATGGTCGCGGTCGCGTCGGAGGAGAAGGCGCGCAAGCTCGGAGCGAGACCGATAGCCCGGGTCGTATCGCAGGCGGTCTCGGGGCTGGACCCGCGGGACCTGTTCCTCGCGCCGATCGGCGCAGTCCGTGCTGCGCTCGCCCGGGCCGGGTTGTCGCCAGAGGAGATCGATCTCTACGAGATCAATGAGGCGTTTGCCGCGCAGCTCCTGGGATGCGTGCGGGGGCTGGAAATCGACCCGTCGCGAGTCAACGTGCACGGCGGGGCGATTGCCCTCGGTCACCCGATCGGCGCGAGCGGGGCGAGGGTCCTAGTGACGTTGCTGCACGCCCTGAAGCGGCATGGGAAGCGGTGGGGGCTGGCGTCGCTTTGCCTGGGAGGCGGAAACGCGGTGGCGATGGTCCTGGAGAGGTTGTGAACGATGTAGGGCCGGCAATGGCCGGCCGAGGCTGATTATCTCGGTTTGGTCGACGCGATAGCCGCGGCGCGGCGCGTGTCGTCGCTGTCAACTTCATCGAGCAAGACGAGCGCTTTATGAGCGTGCTCGATTCGCTCGAGGACGAACTCCGCTCGGATGAAAAGGCGTTTTGGATCAGAGAGCTGATAATCCGCGTCGTTGCGAGTCTGGCCCAACCGCTCTAATGTGAGCCCGACCTGCTTCATGTCAAGATCATTGGAATAGACCAGTGTGTTCTTGACGAAGGAGTGCACGTTGTCACGCCGAGGACAGGGCATGCCCCAGCGGTTGAGGAGGTCACGTGCCTCAAGAAACAATGCATAATACGCCCGACCGGCAGCCGTACGCCGATGGGCTTCCGTGCGCCGTTAGCGAGCTCAGCCGCGACATCCAGGAACGCTCTACCGTCCATTCAACGTGGAGTCCGCAGCGGGAATAGCCATCATGCAAAAATGCCTCAGGACATCGGGCGGGAATGTCGCAATAGCCCACCGATCCCATCGCCATTCGGTCGATTCGTCCGCCATGCCGGGGGCACTCACATTGAACTCCGCGATCTCGGCAAGGATCAGGATGGAAGAGGCTACTCCGGCTTGGTCGGCAAGCGATACAGAGATCGAACGCAGACTCGGAGTAGCCTGCTTGGTATGCTCGACCATGGCCTCGAATTGGGGCCAGAGTCCGAGCTCGAGAATGCGATGCTCCGCTTGCTCCGAGACGTTGACCGGTACTTCCGCAGTTGTGGCCATGACTTGCTCCAGAAGAGTCGACGGCATCCAATCTATCCGTTCGTCCACCAAACGGTCAACGAGGCTCGGGCGCTCGCGAACCCAACAACGTTCCCGAGGTAACTTGCCCTCATATCGACCGCCAATGCTCGCGCCGATCACCATCACGAGCGCCGGCCGGCGACAGCCGGCCCTACAATTCGTCGCGCCGTGGGCGTAACGGTATCTCCGAGCCAGACCCGGCCGTCAATGGCGGCCCCTACGAATTGGCCTGTCGCGGGCGTGAACCCGTCCCCGAAATGATCCTGCTGGCATCTCTCCATCGTAGTATGAGCGAGAGGCTGTTTTTCGTCCGACCACGACCTTATTGTGCAAGGCGCTCATGACGACCGCCGACGTCCGCCTCGACCACCGCCGACACGCCGAGCCCGACCTGCGGGCCTTGACGGCCCGCTTCCTGGCCGAGGAGGA
>JARLIH010000116.1 GCA_031291845.1 Isosphaeraceae bacterium
AGGACGATCCGGCGGTAGCCCTCCTTCTTCAGGCCCCAGTACCCCACGTCGACAAGCTGAGGCTGGTGCTCCAGCAGCACGATACGTTCGACGGCGAGCGCATACAGCGGCAATTGGACATAGAGCGCGCCGGTCACGTCCTTCGCGGTCGGGCACGAGCCGGTCTTGTAGTCGATGACGCGAAAGCCTTCGCTACCGTCCGAATCAACGAGATCGATCCGGTCGATCTTGCCCTGGAGCCGGACGGCCTCTTGTCCTTCGCCGATGACAAGGCAAGGGTGAGAGTCAGACCGTCGTTCGTCTCCGAACACGACCTCGAACTTGTGGGGCCGGGCAGCGCCCGAGTCGTCGGCTTGCTCGTACTTCTCATGCTGCCGCGCGTACCGCGTTAGCATCTGGTCGATCCGGTAGCGCTCGATCTCGCGGAGGCCGCCGTCGATTTCCGAGACGACCGTCGATTCGCTCCGGAGCCGCTCTTGCATCAGCGCGCGGGAGAGGCCCAGCCGGTCGGCCGGCTCCTGGAGAAGGCGTTGCTCCAATTCTTCGAGGATCCCGTGCAGGATGCTGCCACGCCCCGTGTAATCCTCGTCCAGCTCGTCGCGTTCGTCGAGCGCGTCGAGGCGTACGACGTAGCGGAGAAAGAACTGGAACGGGCAGGAGATGAACGTTTCGAGCTGGCTCGGGCTCAGCACCTTGTCGGGGCCGAAGGCGCGCCCGATCGCAGCGATCGCCGCCGGGTCGACGAGCCGGCCGTCGTAAGGACCGAACGTGCGCAGCCGTGTCCGGTCGTGTTCCACGCGAATCGCCGAGGCCGTCCCCGCGAGCAGCGGCCGCAACGCGGGGTCTCCGGCCAGCCTGGCCAGCAATCGCGTGTCTCCGTCGCACGCCAGGGCGACCGCCCGCACACACGCGTCGCGCGTTGCGCCGGCCAAGTCGGGACGATCGCGGTGGGCCGGGTCAATCCGGGTCACTTGCTCGTCCAGCCGCCCCCGCGCGTCGGGCGTGAAGCGATCGAGCATGTCTTCGAGAAACCCGGCCTTGAGGAGCGGCTGCCCTTGCTCATCGCTCGTCGGGTAGACGATATCCAGCCCGCTCCTCGCCGCACCGACAGCTTGAAGAAACCGGAGCGATTCCCGAGCCAGGGCTGGGTTGGCGGGTGGCGGAGGGGCGTCTTCCTCCGGATCTAGCAACGGCAGGTCCGGATCCGCTGCGGCACGGTTGGGGAGCGTCCCCTCGGCCAGGTTGACGAGCAGCACGTGCTCCGCACAGAGACCCGCCGCGTCCGTCAGGGTCAGAAGGCGCACGGCTCCCGACGGTGCTGGCGCCGGCGGCGGCACGAGATCGCCCGCCAGGGCCTTGAGCTCTGATGCAAAGTCGGACCATGTCCAGTCGCGGTCCCCGACGCCGATTTCCGCGAGAATCATCCCGTGGTCGAGAAGCACATCCCACAGCGAACCGATTTCTCGCTCCCCGAGCCCCAGCGCCTCGGACAGGGTGCGCAGCCGTTCGCACTGTCGCTCCCAGGCGCGCGGGCGGTCCAGCGCCTCGATGAACCGAAACAAGGGCTCGACAACTTCACGGGCCGTGCTCGCTCGGGCCGCGCGGCGGGGGTCGTCGCTGGCGGAGTCGCGCGCCAGCGCTGCCCGGAGCGGCTCGACACCTCGGAACACGCGAGTTGCTCGTAGCGCCCATGCCGCAGCCGCCCGCGCGAGTGGTAAACGGGCTTCGGGCCACGTCGGGCGAGCCAGACCGTGACGCAGCACCTGGATGAGCGAAGCCGTTTGCCACCCTTCCGTCCCGAGCGTCGCCGCAAGCCGCAACAGCCCGACAGCCGGGTCGAGCGCGAGCGGCCTCGGCGGCTCGGCACCCACGGGCAGGCCCCACGCCTGGAACGTCTCAAACACGACCTCCGCACCGTCGTCCCATTCGGGGAACAGGACGAGGATCTCCTCCGGCGCCACGCCTTGCTGGAGCAGCTCTTTGACCCGACGGGCGGCCAGAAGTCCGGTCCCTTCGCCTCTCGGAGCGCCGACGACGCTCAGGCCCGGGCAAGCGGACCGCTTCGGCCGGCGGTGCGCGTCGGACCGCAGGACGTCGAGCGCGAGACTGTAGAGCCCGCCCGGCGTGAGCAGGCCGTCCGCCGATCGGGCCGCCTGTTCCGCAAATCCGAGCCCGAGGAGCCGGTCGCGCAGTCCGCGGGTGCAACAGAAGACTTCGGCGAGCGTCTCGTCGTCCGCGTACGGGACGCTGACATCCACCGTCCTGGCCTTTGAGTGCAAGAACTCCAGCGCACGCCACGAGGCGCGCGACGTCGCCGTGATGTCGAGAAGGACCGCCGCGCCCAGCTTCCGGAGTGCAGCGGGCGGACGCCGCTGAAGCTGGCGCGACGCCCAGACGGAGAGCCCGTCCCCGTCTTCCGCCCCGATCTGGCTCAGCAGCCGGCGGTAGCGCTGATGAATGGCCCACTCGTCGGCCGTCGCGGGGCTCACGTCGGGTGGCGGTCCGTCGATCGGCCGCTCGCCGCGCGTCCACGCGGTGATGCGGCCGCGGAGCCGGCGCCGGAAGCCCGGCCAGCCGACAACGTTACCCAGAACTTCGAGCGCGCCCTCGCTCTGGGCTTGTCCGATCGCCTCACCGAGCACCGCGCGCGCGGCCGCCGGAGAAAGGACCGCGGGACCGCCGTCCGACCCTTCAAGGACGGCTTGCCACAGGTCGTCCCAGCACCAGACGCGGAGCCCGAAGCCCCCCCGGTGGGTCTTCCCCAGCTCTCGCCGAAGCTGCTCGCGGGCCGGAGCGCTCGGCACGATCCAGAGGCTCGACTCTTCGACCTTGGCCGCTCGCAGCACCTGCTCGCGCACCACCGACCCGAACGGGCCGGTCCAGAGCCTGCGCGCGCCGGGCATGTGTCGATCCTCCGGGAGCCGAAACGTCGGCCGGCGCCAGCGTCAGTACCCCGACCGCCAGCACGACCAGGTATACAGAAAAATACCACAAGTGGCCCGCCCGTACAACCTTGACGAGCCAGCGGATCGCCCCGTATCCGACGATGCCCGCTACCGTCGCCGCGGCGAGTGTCCTCGCCACGCGGTCGGCCGAGAACACGTGAGGGTCGATGTCCTTCAGCTCGAAAACGGCCGCTCCCAGGATCGCCGGGATCGCAATCAACAGGCTGAACCCGACGGCCCACGCCCTCGACAGGCCGAGCGCCAGCGCGGCGGCCACGGTCAGGCCGCTCCGGCTCACACCCGGCAACGGCGCGAGCATCTGGGCCAGCCCGATCAGCAGTGCGTCGAGCCAGGTCATCTCGGACGGTCCCTTTCCCGCCTCGGACCGGCTCAACCATGTCGTGAGCAACAAGGCGGTGGCGGTCCCGATGAACCCCCACCCCGTCACGCGCAGGCTCTCCATCGACTGCTCGACGAAGTGTTTGAAAAACAACGCATAGGGAACGAGCGGCAATGTGGCCACACAAGCGAGAATGCCGACGCGCACCACGGCCGACCGACGATACGCCGGTGGCACATCGTCTGAGCCCAGCAACCCCTTGGCCCCGGTTCGGCCCACGGCCCGGTAATGCACGAAGATGGCAGCCAGCGTGCCGACGTGCAGCATCACGTCGAAGAAAAGGTCTTCGGCCCCGTTGCGCTTCTTCCCGAGCCACCAGCCGAACGCCTTCTGTGCCAGGACCAGATGGCCGTCGCTGGAGACCGGGAGGAACTCCGTCAGGCCCTGTACGACGCCCAGGCTCAGCGCTTCGATCCAGTCCATCAATCAGCCCTTGAGGGTCCGCAATCGGGGCAAGGCGACGGCAACGTAGCCGAGCCCGCTGTAAATCGTCAACAGAACCGCCGTCCAGGTCACGACATCGCGCGCCCGCAACCAGAATGACGGCGGCTGCAGCCAGAGGCAGAGCAGGATCGCCACGATCGAGAGGCACTGGAAAAGGGTTTTGAGCTTCCCCGCCGACTTCGCGCCGAAGGCAACCCCCTGCCCCTCCAGCAGACTGCGCAGGCCCTGGATCAAGAGCTCGCGGACCACGATCGTCGTGACCATCCACGGGGCGATGCCCGTGCCGGGAACGGCCAACAAATAAATGAACGACCCGGAAACGATGACCTTATCGATCAGCGGGTCGAGTTGCCTGCCGAGCGCAGTGGCCTGGTTGAGCAGGCGCGCGAAATAGCCGTCGAGGGCGTCGGTCAGCGCGGCCAATCCGAACACGATGAGCGCGCCGAGGTAGCGCTCCCCGGCGATGAGCGCAAACACGACGGCGGCCAACACGAGCCGGCTCACCGTCAGCGTGTTCGGCACGTTCCAGAACCGCGGCGCGGACTCGTCCATTGCGTCGTCCCCCTCTCGTTTCCCGGATCCGGAGACCGGCTCAACCCAGGATCGTAAAGGGGGAAGACGGCTTCTTTCGCGCCTTCGGCCGAGCACGCCTGCGCTTCGGCGGACCGTCCGCCGGGCGGGCGATGAGATCATACCCGTCGGTACTGACGATCTCGCAGGCGACCAGGTCGCCCGGTTCGAGGTCGCGCCCTTGAACGAAAGTCAGCCCGTCCACATCAGGCGCGTCCGCGTAGGTCCGGCCAACGTAAAGGCCGTCGCTGTCCGGTGGGCGTGAGTCGAGCAGCACGTCGAGCGTCCGGCCCACGAGACCGCGATTGAAGGCGAACGCGATTTCCTGCTGGGCCGCCATGACGCGGTCGCGCCGCTCCGCCTTTACCTCGTCGGACAAGTGGTCGGGCAGCTTCGCGGCCGGTGTGTCAGGCTCGAGCGAATACGGAAAGACCCCCAGCCGCTCGAACCGCGAGTCGCGAACGAACGCGAGCAGCTCTTCAAATTCCGCCTCGGTTTCGCCCGGGAATCCGACGATGAACGTGGTCCGCAGCACCAGCCCCGGCACATCCGCCCGTAACCGAGTGAGGATCTCCTGCGTCTCCCCGCGCGTGTGGCGCCTGTTCATCATCTTGAGCATACGGTCGTTGATGTGCTGGAGCGGCATGTCGAGATACGGGATGACCTTCTTCGAGGTCGCCAGCGCTTCGTACAGTTCGTCCGTGAAGTAGTTCGGGTAGTTGTACAAGACGCGGACCCAGTCGACCCCCTCGACCTCGTCAAGCGCCCGAAGCAGCTCCGCCAGCCGAGGACGACCGTAGAGATCGACCCCATAATACGTCATATCTTGAGCGACGAGGTTGAGCTCTCTGACCCCGTCGGCCGCGAGCTCGCG
>JARLIH010000117.1 GCA_031291845.1 Isosphaeraceae bacterium
AAGACGGACGCCGAGAAGTTCGCGCTCGCGCTCTCGGGCTACGTCCTGGGCCCGGACGCCGCCGTTTCGGACCTGTCCGCCGCGGCTACCTTGTGGAAGGCCCGCGACTTCGTGCAAAGCTACCTGCAGAGCGACGACAGCGACACGCGGTCCGACCTGCTCGACAAGCTCGGCGCCCTCGAGATCCCGGACGACTCGGCGCAGAAGGTCTCGACGCGCCGGCTGGAGGTCGTGACGCGGCTTGCCCGGCTCATGTCGCCTCCGCTGCACGAGGAAAGCGCGAAGCCGGGCGAGGTGCGCCTCCGCCGCGTGCCCGACGACCAGAACGAGGCCCCTACCGAGTACGCTGTGTTCTTGCCGCCGGAGTACCACCCGCTCCGGAGCTATCCCGCGGTCGTGGCGCTCCACTCGGGCGAAGGGCCTGAGTCGGCGGTGGCCTGGTGCTCGGCGGAGGCCGCGCGTCGCGGGTACATCGTGATCGCGCCCCAGTACAACCTGCCGGGCGAGGCGGTCGACTACCATTTTTCGCCGAGTGAGCACGCCGCCGTCGAGCTCTCGCTCCGCGATGCGCGGCGGCGGTTCGCGATCGACAGCGACCGGGTCTTCCTGTGCGGTCAGCTCAACGGCGGCCACATGGCGTGGGACTTCGGCGTGGCTCACCCGGACATGTTCGCGGGCGTCGCCGTCGTCTCGGGGCTGCCGCTGAAGTACGTCATCCGTTACCTCGAAAAAAACTCCGACCGCCTGCCACTCTATGTCGCGCTCGGCGACCTGGCCCCGGCCTCGAACGAGATCGTGTTCGGCACCCTGGTGAAACCCTTGATCGCCAAAGGGAACGACGTGACCTACGTCGAACACTTCAAACGGGGCCTCGAAGAGCTCCCCGAAGAGGCCCCGTCCGTCTTCGACTGGATGGACCACCGCCCGTCGCGCGAACCTTACCCGAAGGAGTTCGACGTCAAGACCGCGCGCGAATCGGACAACCGCTTCTACGGCATTGTGATCCACGAATTCGCCGACGGGCGCACCACTTCTCCGGTGGCTGTCGACCCTGCCGGCAAGAACTTGAACCCGGCCACGATCAAGCTGAAGTCCAGTACCCTCACGACCCCGCTCCTGCTGAAGTACGAAGTTTCCGGCCTGCGCCGGTTCGACGTCTGGGTGAGCCCCAAGTTCGTCGACGTCAAGAAGCGTCTCGAAATCCGGGTGAACGGGCGGTCGCTGAAGATCGCCCCCAAGCCGAACCTCGAGCCGCTTCTCGAAGACCTTCGCATCCGCGGCGACCGGCAGCAGGTCTACTGGCTCAAGGTGCCGGTTCAGTTGCCCGCGGCGTGAACCAAGCTGTGCTGCTCGTGTGCTTATTCCTTGAGTCCTTCTTTGGGGGCCGTCCGTGACTGATCCGCAGACTCCCGACTGGGTGCGCGACGCCGTTTTCTACCAGATTTTTCCCGATCGATTCGCACGGAGCCTGACGGTCCCGAAGCCCAACAACCTCGACGAATGGGGGTCTACGCCGACGTACCACGGCTACCAGGGGGGGGACCTCATCGGCGTGGTGGAGCGGCTCGATTACCTCACGGAGGTGGGGGTCAACGCGATCTACTTCACGCCGGTCTTTCAGTCGGCCTCGAACCACCGCTACCACACGCACGACTACGAGAAGGTCGACCCGATGCTCGGCGGGAACGACGCGCTCCGGCGTCTTCTCGACGAGGCGCATGGCCGGGGGATGAAGGTCGTGCTTGACGGTGTCTTCAACCACGCCAGCCGCGGGTTCTTCCAGTTCCACGACATCCTCGAGAACGGCGCGAACGCCGCGTATCTCGATTGGTTCAGCGTCTCGGGGTTCCCGCTGAACGCCTACGACAGCGACAAGGAACCGGCGTACAAGGCCTGGTGGGGCCTTCCCGCCTTGCCCAAGTTCAATACCGACACACCGGCCGTCCGCGAGTTCCTCTGGGGCATCGGGCGCAAGTGGATCGATTTCGGCATCGACGGCTGGCGGCTCGACGTGCCGAACGAGATCGAAGACGACGACTTCTGGCGTGAGTTCCGCCGCCGCGTCCGCGCAGGGAACCCGAACGCCTATATTGTGGGCGAGGTCTGGACCGATTCGCAGCGCTGGCTCAACGGCGGCGACATGTGGGACGCCGTCATGAACTACCAGTTCACCCGCGCGTGCGTCGCCTTTTTCACGGGCGGAGACTTCGACCACGACGAGCTGCGCCGGAACAGCCTGTATCCGCCCCCCGTCTCCGACGCCGAGACCTTCCAGCGCGAGATCGAGCGGCTCCATCAGATCTATCACCCGAACGTGACGGCCGTGCAGCTCAACCTGCTCGGCAGCCACGACATGGCCCGCTTCATCACGATCGCCCGCGGCGACACGTCCGCGCTCCGGCTGGCGACCCTCTTTCAGATGACTTACCCGGGAGCCCCGTCCATCTACTACGGCGACGAGATCGGCCTGGCCGGCGGACACGATCCGTTCAACCGGGCCGCGTTTCCGTGGCACAAGCCCGAGAGCTGGGACACCGCCCTGTTGCACGTCTTTCAGCGCTATATCGCGCTGCGGCACGCCCGGCCCGCGCTGCGCCGGGGATCGTTCCGGTTCCTGCTGGCGCACGACGGCGTCGTCGCTTATGCACGCCAGCTCGAGGGCGAGACGGTCATCATCGCCATCAACGCCTCGAAGGAGTCGCGGTCCGTGGACGTGCCGCTGGCGGGAGTGCTCGCCGACGGTACGATTCTGGAAGAGGTCTGGGCGTCCGAGAAGGCACGAGTCGAGGCGGGCGCCTTGCACCGCCTTGCGCTCGCGTCGCGCTCGGCGCGGGTCTTCGCGACGCCCGCGGGCCAATGAGCGATCGCCCGACCCCACCGGCGTGGCGGCTGCCCGAAGGGGTCAACGCCGCGCTCTGGCATTACGCGCACGCGCCGCGTCTCGCGGACGAAGAGGACGACTATTTCGCGGGTCACCCTCTCTTCGAGGCGGACGCCCGCGCGCTCGACGCGCGCTTCACCGCGCCCGCCCCCCTCGTCGATCTGGGCTGCGGCACGGGCCGCCACGCCCTGCGCTTCGCGCGCCGAGGGTTCCCGGTCGCGGCGGTCGATCTCTCGCACGCCATGCTGCGCAAGGTCAGGGACAAGGCGCAGCGAGACGGTCTGCCAATGCTGTGCATCGAGGCGAACCTGTGCCGGCTCGGTGCGTTTCCGGACGGGATGTTCTCGTACGCGCTCTCGATGTTCAGCACGCTCGGGATGATCCGCGGCCGCGCGGCGAGGCGCGTCGCCCTGGCCGAGGCATGCCGCCTGCTGCGACCGGGCGGCCGGCTCGCGCTGCACGCGCACAACCTCTGGCTGAACCTGCGCGATCCCCAGGGACGCGCCTGGCTCGCCCAGCGCTTGCCGCAGATCGTGCTCGACCGTGAAGACGCCGGCGACCGCCGGATGACCTACCGCGGCATCCCCAACATGGAGGTCCACCTCTATCGCTGGCGCGAGCTGAAGCGCGAGCTCAGGGACACCGGGTTTCTGATCGACGAGGTCCTGCCGATCGACGAGGTCCATGCCGCCCCGATCGCCGCGCCCTGGCTCGCGCAGTCGTGGCGCGCCGGCGGCTGGCTCGTGTTCGCGCACCGGCCGGCCGCCTCAAATCGCGCGAATCAGATCTGATAATCGAGGGCGCCGATGTCGCCGGTCGGGTCGGCCGTTCCCCGGTAGCGGAGCTTGGGGTTCTCGATCGTGACCGTGGTGTAAGGCGCAATGCTCCGCGTGATCCAGGCTGAGGAGCCGATCACGGAGTGGTGGCCGACGACCGTGTTGCCGCCGAGGATCGTGGCGTTTGCATAGATGACGACCTCATCCTCGATCGTCGGGTGCCGCTTCGTACCACGGAGGATCTCGCCCGTGTGCTCGTCGCGCGGAAAGCTCAATGCGCCGAGGGTCACGCCCTGGTAGATCTTGACCCCCTCGCCGATGTGGGTCGTCTCGCCGATAACGACGCCGGTGCCGTGGTCGATGAAGAAGCGCCGGCCGATCGTCGCGCCGGGGTGGATATCGATGCCCGTTTTTCCATGGGCGTATTCGGTCATCATCCGGGGGATCAGCGGCACGCCCAAGAGGTGCAGCTCGTGCGCGATGCGGAACACCGTGATCGCCGAGAGGCCCGGGTAGCAGAACAGGATCTCGTTGAAGTTCTTCGCGGCCGGGTCGCCGTCGAACGCTGCCTGCACGTCGTCGGCGAGCGTCCTGCGCAGCTCGGGGATCGACTCCAGGAGGCGGATCGCGTCGAGCTGGGCTTCGGCCTCGAAGTCGGTCTCCAGATCCTTCGCCTTGCAGTCGTGCCGGAACGCCCTCGCAATCTGCTGCGTCAACCGGTCGTGCAGGCTATCGATGAGGTCGCCGACGTGATAGCCAACGTTCCCCATGTGCAGGTTCTGCCGCCGCCCATAGCCCGGGTAAAGGATTTCCCGGAAATCCCCCAGGATGTCGACGATCTCGCGGTACGAGGGGAGGGGGGAATGCCCCAGGTGGTTCATGCCGCCGCACTCTTCGTAAGTCTCGACAATGCGTTCCGTGATCGCGGGCAGCGAGTCCTTGAGTCGAAGATCGGTGGCCATCCTTCCCCCCTCGTCGCGCAATCCGCCCTAGTGGAAACCTATGAGGCGCAAATACTTCAGGCCATTGTAGAGGCCCGTTGCGGCGGAATCAACCGCGCGGAATCCTCGGGAATCATCGGCCGTTTGCCGGGTTGAAGGCGAGTCCGACTGCGCGGATCGCGCGGGCAAGTCCGGTGGCCGTGGTGCGAATACGAGCGCCGGGGCCGGGTCCGCGCGGAGTCCGCGGCACGCCCCTTGCTTCTAGGGGGATGCTGCGACTGGGGCGTGCGCCCCAGGGTCTCCCCTAAAAGCATCGAGGAGCAACATCATGTTCAAAATCAGCGGTTTGGCCTGTACGCTGGCCCTTCTGGGTTCGGGCGCTGCGTTTGGGCAGGAGGTCGTTCAAGAGACCCAGACGACAACCACGCCGGCGGGTACCACCCAGCTTCGGCGGGTTAGCCGGATTCTCGGCTCGACCGTTCGGCTTCAGGGGAACAACAACTTCGGAAAGGTCGACGACGTCGTGCTCGACCAGAACGGCAACATCGCCTACCTCGTCGTCGCCAACGGTGGCCGCTATGCGATGTTCCCGTGGAATCCCGCCGACTTCAATTACGGTCAACGGTACGTGGCGTACAACGTGACGCCGCAGACGGTCCAACCACTGTTCTTCGCGGAGAACGCGTGGCCCAACATCACGGATCGGCAGTTCACGACACGGATTCGCCAGGCATTCCCAAACGCGGCCCCTGTCCGCCGTGAGGTGTTGCGGCCGGTCGAAGGAGCGATTCCCGCCCCGGCCCCAGGCGCGGTCGTTCCTGCCCCGGGGACCGTCGCGCCGGCGCCCGGCGGCGCGGTGATCAAGGAGAAGATTAAAGAGAAGCCGAATGGGACGGTCAAGGTGAAGGAAACGGTCAAGTGAACCGAGACGAGACAGGGGTCAGCCACAGGGCAGGGCGCTCGCATGCCCCACGCGGCGCCGCTCGCTTTCGGCTGACATATGTTCATGTCTTAGATGCAAGTGTTTGAAACGTCGGGCGGGACGCCCGGAGTCTGCGGCGGGCGCGGCGTACGATCAAGGAGGGTTGACCCCGTCCGTCGCAGACCCCCGCGCGTGCGACCCACACTTCGCAACGACGGGTCAACTGGCGCGCTTGCGGTGATCCCTCGATCTTGGTTGATGATTTCCCCCGACGGAGGAGCCTGAGGGCGGTTTCGGGCCCGTACCTGGTTGCCCAGACGGTCCGTCTCGTGCAGAATCAAGTGCGGTGATGCTCTTGAGGGACGCCGACCGGTGCCAGTTCGCCGCGCGCGCTCGACCATTCGCGCGATCATGATCGCCGTCGCCGCCGTCGCGGTGCTCTTGGCCATCGCGTTGCAGGTGCCGCGCGAAGTCCTGTTCGGCGCCAGGCTCTGGCTCGTCTTGGGGCCGCCCCTCGTCTTCGTGGTGCCGCGCCTGTTGCTCCTGGCCTGGGTGCGCCTGGAAAGCGATGAGAAGGAAGACCGCACTTCGCCTCGCTCGTAATTTGCCCGGAGGTCTGCCCCATGTCCGGACCCGACTCGCGGCGCATCGCCGAAGGACCGCTCGCCGACGTCGATGACTGGGAATCGGTCCACGTCCCGGCCAAGACCACCTTCCGCGACTACCGCGAGGACGTCCGTCCCGGCGTCCGTGAGTTTTACCGCCTCAATCACGAGCGGCAGACGCTCGCGTTCGTGCGCGCGAAACGAGCGCAGTACCTCCCCAAGTCGCAGCGCCTGATGGGCATCTGGGAGGCCATGGAGTTCCTCAACACGCTGGTCGATGACAGCGACCCCGACACGGAGCTCTCCCAGATCGAGCACCTGATGCAGACCGCCGAAGCGATCCGCGCGGACGGGCACCCGCGATGGTTCGTGCTGACCGGCCTGATTCACGACCTGGGCAAAGTCCTCTGCCTGTTCGGCGAGCCGCAGTGGGCCGTGGTCGGCGATACGTTTCCCGTCGGTTGCCGCTACTCCGACAAGGTCGTTTTCCGGGAGTTCTTCGCGGCCAACCCCGACTTCGCCGTGCCCGAATACCAGACCCCCTGCGGGATCTATGCGGAGGGATGCGGGCTCGACCGCGTCCATCTCTCCTGGGGGCACGACGAGTACCTGTACCACGTCGTTCGCGATTACCTGCCGGACGAGGGGCTGGCGATGATCCGCTATCACTCCTTCTACGCCGCGCACCGCGAGGGAGAGTACCAGCGCCTGATGAACGAGCGCGACCGAGAGATGCTGGAGTGGGTCCGCACGTTCAATCCGTACGACCTCTATTCCAAGGGGCATGAACGGCCCGATGTGCGGGCATTGACGCCGTATTACCAGGAGCTGATCGCCGAGTTCTTCCCCGAACGGCTGGCGTGGTGAAACGGGCGTCGCGGAGTGCTCCTTCGTCGGGTTGCCGTTGCCGAGCCGGATCCGTGAGACTGACGTGGCGGAGGGGCTCCTTCTCGCGGTAAGCTAAACTTACTCCTATCGTGACCGACGGACTGGAACGCGGGGAGGCCCAAACCGTGTGCGCTGAGATTGTACTGGCTGAGGACGAGCGCGACCTCCGCGCCGTCTACGCAGCGTGCTTGCGAGCATCGGGTTACGTGGTTTGGGAGGCTGCGGACGGGCAAGAAGCCATCGCTCTCGTGGCGGAGCGCAGACCGTCGCTGCTGATCCTGGACGTGTGGATGCCGGTACTCAACGGGTTCGAGGTGCTGGAGCACATCCGAACGGACCCGTGGGCCACAACCCTGAAGGTGGTCATGCTGTCGAACCTGGGCGATTCCGACACACGACTGGAGTGTTTCGCCGTGGGCGCGACCGACTACTGGGTGAAGGGGCTGGCGCTCGCCGAGTTGTGTGCACGTGTGAGGGACCTGCTCGCGGAGGCGGAGGTAGCGCCGAGCGCGGACTGAGACGCCCCCGCGTTCCCGACGATCCGTCCCCCCTAGGCCCCGTCCCTCATGCCCGACGATTACCAGGATTGTCTCGACTTCCTCTACGGCCGCCTCAACTACGAGCGGCTCGGCATGCCGAGGCACCCGGGTGAGCTGCGCCTGGGGCGGATGCGCCGGTTGCTTCGGCTGCTGGGTGATCCGCACGAGCAATTGCGGATCGTCCATGTCGCCGGGACGAAAGGGAAGGGTTCGACTTCGGCGATGCTCGCGGCCGCCCTTACAGCCTCGGGCCGTCGCACGGGGCAGTTCTGCTCGCCGCACCTCCACCGGCTGGAGGAGCGGTTCACGGTCGATGGCCGTGCCGCGACGTGCGACGAGTTGGTTGCGCTCACGGCGGCCGTCCGTCCCGCCGTCGCCATCCTCGACGCCGATACGGTTCGCCACTGGCGGCGGGGGCCCACGTTTTTCGAGATCACGACGGCCATGGGTCTGCTCCACTTCGTCAGGCGCGGGGCCGACGTCGTTGTGCTCGAAGTGGGGCTTGGGGGGCGGCTCGATTCGACCAACGTCGTCCGGCCGGTGCTCTCGGTGGTGACGAGCATCAGCTTCGACCACACCAAGCTGCTCGGTTCGACGCTCGGGGCGATCGCCGCCGAGAAAGCCGGGATCCTGAAACGTGGGACCCCCGCGGTGAGCGGAGTGGACGCCCCCGAGGCCCGCGCTACGATCGAACGCGTGGCGGCGGCCCGGCGCGTGCCGCTAAGGCAACTTGGGCGCGACTTCCGGTACGACTACGAGCCCCCGGCTCAACCGCTCTGCGGCCCGACCGCCGGGCGAGTCACGGTCCGGACCTGGCGGACCGACTGGCGTACGCTCGACCTGCCCCTGTTTGGCGCCCACCAGGCCCAGAACGCCGCGGTGGCGCTCGCGAGCCTCGACGTGCTGGCCGAGCGGGGACTCGAAGTCTCGCAGGCCGACGTGGCCCGGGGGTTTGCCGCCCTGCGGTGGCCCGCGCGTGTGGAAGTGGTCGGCCAGGACCCTTGGATCGTCATCGACGGCGCCCACAACGTGGCCTCGGCCGAGGCCCTGGCCGAGACGCTGCGCTCCTGTTTCCCACCGGTGTCCCGCACGCTCGTCTTCGGCACGACGCGCGACAAGGACCTGCGCGGCCAGCTCCGGGCGCTGTTGCCGCAATTCGACAAGGTCATCGCCACGCGCTACCTGGAAAACCCGCGCTCCGTTGCTCCCGAGGAAGTCGTTGACGCGGTCCGAGAACTGAACGGCCCGGAAGCGTGGCTGGCCCCCGGCCCGTCGGAGGCGCTGGAGTTGGCCCGGCGGCTCACACGGGTGGACGGCTTGATCTGCGTGACCGGATCGCTCTTTCTGGCCGCGGAAGCCCGCGCTGTGCTGCTGGGTCGGGACGACCCGTCACCCACGCGGCCCGCTTTGACTTAGCATGGGCATTGCTCTATTGTAGCGGCGGTCACCGTTGCGTCGCGAGAACGGGAAAGGTGCGAACGTATGTCGGGATCGGCCTGGTTGCGATTGGCGGCGGTGTTGGGCGGACTCGCGGTGGCGTTGGGCGCCTTCGGCGCCCACGGGCTGAAGGGCAAGCTCGAAGCGCTCCAAACGACCGCTATTTATCATACGGCTGTGCAGTATCATTTCTACCATGCACTCGCGCTACTCGCGGTTGGGCTGGTTGCGCTTCAGGGGCGGTCGGGCCCGGCGCTGGTGATTGCGGGCTGGAGCTTCACGGTCGGCGTCCTGATCTTTTCGGGAACCTTGTACGCGCTTGCGCTGTCGGGGATCAAGTGGCTCGGGGCGATCACCCCAATCGGCGGCGTGGCGCTAATCTTCGGCTGGGTGGCGCTGGCGGTCGCCGCGGGGGACGTGGTGAAGCCAGCGGCGGGAGGGGCAGAAATTTAGGAGCTGGCGGTGGGCCGAGACTGCGCTCGTTACCTACGGCAAAATTTGACGGAAGCCGAACAGCGGCTGTGGTATCACGTGCGCAAGCGAAACCTCGGTGGCTTTCGGTTTCGCAGGCAGGTTCCCATTGGGCCCTGCGTGACCGATTTCCTCTGTTACGAGCGTCGACTGGTAGTGGAACTCGACGGTGGGCAGCACGCGCGGCGGCGAGAATACGACGAGGTCCGGACGCGGTGGCTGAACGCCGAAGGTTTTCGCGTGCTCCGGTTCTGGAACCATCATGTTTTCGAGGATTTGGAGATCGTGCTCGAGATGATCGCCGATGCACTGCACGGCGTTCGTCGCGGCGCGAATGGCCCTCAGCGAGTGTGTGCCGAGAGATCGCCGCAGCCGAGTGCACTTACCCCCTCCCCCCCTTGTGGGGGTGGGTTGGGTTGGGGGGGCGGGTGTGATCCGGCTGCGGTCAGGGGGTAGCAGCACTGATGGCGGTGCGCCCCCCCTCCCTAACCCTCCCCCGCGAGGGGGGAGGGGACAAGAAAGAATCTGTGACTGATGCTTGAAGACACGATCGTGCCTCTTTCTCGGCGGGCCTCCTTTATGCACACCTACATCGTCACCGTGACCGCGGCTGACCGCGTGGGGATTGTCTTCTCGGTGGCGGGCACTGTCCGCGACCAGGGGGGGAACATCCTCGAGCTGAGCCAGACGGTCATGCGCGGGTACTTCACGATCATCCTCGCGGTGGAGTTCACCGAGCCCAAAGAGCCCCGCGCGCTGGCCGATGCGATCAGCGACCGCGGCCGGCGGTTCGGACTGACCGTGGCGGTCATCGAGGCCAGGAGTGAGGCGGCCGAGCCTGCCGTGCTCAACGGCGAGCGGTTCATCCTCACGGTGCTCGGCACCGACCATCCGGGCAATATCCACGGCATCGCCGGCTGCCTCGCCGCGCACGGCGTGAACATCGTCGACCTGCATGCACGGGTCGACGGACCGCGGTTCTCGCTCGTGATGGAGGCGTTCCTCCCCCCCGACCTCCCCCCGGGTACCGTACGGGCCGAGCTCGAACGCTTCGGCCGCGACCTTGGGCTCGAAGCCTACGTCCAGCACGAGAACATCTTCCTGGCCACGAGCGAGCCGAGCCCCGTTCGCGTCGGACCCGCCGCCCAGCCGCAAGGAGACGCCGTTGTACCGCACTGAGGACGTCCTCGCCACGCTCGGTATGATCCGCCATCACAAGCTCGACGTCCGCACGGTGACGATGGGCGTGGACCTCCAGCCGTGCGCAGCGCCTGATATCGCGGTCCTGTGCATGCGGATCCGCGAACGCCTGTTCCACTTCGCCGGCCGGCTGCGCGACGTGTGCCGCGAGGTGGAAGGGCGGTACGGCATCCCGATCGTCAATCGGCGCATCGCGGTCAGCCCGATTTCGACCCTGGCCGCAGGCCACGCCGCGGAGAGCTACCTTCCCATCGCCCAGACCCTCGACACCGTCGCGGGCGAGGTGGGGGTGGATCTCGTCGGCGGGTTCAGCGCGCTCGTGCAGAAGGGCTGGACCGAAGGGGACCGCCGGCTGATCGCGGCGTTGCCCGAAGTGCTTTCCAGCACCCAGCGCGTCTGCGGGTCGGTCAACGTGGGGACCACCGCGGCCGGCATCAATATGGACGCGATCCACGCGCTGGGCCACGTGCTCAAAGAGACCGCCGAACGCACCCGCTCGCACGACGGCTTCGGCTGCGCCAAGCTCGTGATCTTCGCCAACGCGCCGACCGACAACCCGTTCATGGCCGGCGCCTTCCACGGGATCGGCGAGCCCGACTGCGTGATCAACATCGGCGTTAGCGGGCCCGGCGTGGTCAAGGCTGCGCTCGATGACCTGCTCGCCCGCGCGAGCGTGAAGCCGACCCTCGGCGACATTGCCGAGGAGATCAAGAGCACGGCGTTCCGCGTGACCCGCGTCGGCGAGCTGATCGGCCGCGAGGTCGCCACGAGGCTTGGCGTCCCGTTCGGCATCGTCGACCTCTCGCTCGCCCCGACGCCCCAGGTGGGGGACAGCGTGGGCGAGATCCTCCAGGCGATGGGCGTCGTCCGCATCGGCGCGCCCGGCTCGACCGCCGCGCTCGCCCTGCTGAACGATGCCGTGAAGAAAGGGGGGAGCTTCGCCTCCTCGTCCGTCGGCGGCCTCTCGGGCGCGTTCGTCGCAGTGAGCGAGGACGCCGCCCTGGCCCAGGCCGTCGCCGACGGCGACCTGACCCTGGCCAAGCTCGAGGCGATGACCGCGGTGTGTTCGGTCGGACTCGACATGATCGCCGTACCGGGTGATACTGACGCTGAGACTCTTGCCGCGCTCATTGCGGACGAAGTCGCGATCGGCGTGATCAACCACAAGACGACAGCGGTCCGCGTCATTCCGGTGCCGGGGAAGGCCGCGGGTGAAAAGGCGGTGTTCGGCGGACTCTTTGGGGAAATGGTGATTCTTCCCATCCACGCGGCGGGCGGTTCCGCGGCGTTCGTTCGCCACGGGGGTCGCATCCCGGCGCCGTTGTCGAGCCTGCGGAATTGAAAGACTGGGAGTTCACCGCAGAGAACGCAGAAGACGCAGCGAGAAACAGCGAGAGGGAGAGAACAGTCTCACGGAGAAAGGAGCTGGGACATGCGTCGCGGTCAGAGTTTCGCGTCGTTGGCAATTGGGGTCGGCTTGGTGTTAAGCGTGACCCTCTGGATCAACAGCGGGAGACCCATCCAGGCACAGCCGGGCGGCGTGCTGAATGAAGAGCCAAAAGTCGCCCTGCCGTTGCCACCTTCGCAAGAAGATCGCGGCGTGCCCTCGCTCCCTGGGACGAGCGTTCCTCCGGTCCCGCTCCCGGAGACGTCGCCGGCAGTCTCTGCCGCCCCCGCCCCGGAAGACCCGGAGAAGGTTGCGGAGTCGTTCGTCGACAAGACGAAGCAGCAGGCCGAGACCCAGATCAAGGCGCTGACTACCGAAGCCGAGCAACTCCGCGCGCGGCTCAAGAAGGTGGAGTCGGCCATCGCACGGTGGCAGACCCTTCGTAGTGCGCTCGAACCAAGGCCCGCGCCGGCACAAGCGGCTGCATTGCCGCCCAGCGGACCCACACAGCTCGAGCCGGCTCCGCTTGCGCCCCCCCCTGCGAACGATGCGCAGCCGTTACGGCTTCCGGCCGTTCCCCCACCGGGCTGAGCCCTGGAATTGACTATTCCATAAACAGTCGGGTGGCTGGTCCATGCCTGGACCAGCCACCCGAATTCTCTCTCACTCGGTCTTTCTCTCCGTGATCTCTGCGTGCTCTGCGGTGAAACCTTCCGTTAGAGCGGTTTGATCACCACGTCGCGGAACTCCACCGCGTCGCCGTGCCCCGCGAAGCCGAAGAAGCCCGACGTGCGGTCCTTGCCCGGGTGCGGGGAGTTGGCCATGTACTCCTTCACCTGGCTGACGTCGGCGTCGACGATGACCGTGCCGTTCAGCTCGACCTTGACCCGCGGTCCCTTGACGGTGACTTCCTGGAAGTTCCACTCGCCGACAGGGCGCAGGTAGCCGCGGGCAGCGGGGACGATGCCGTAGATCGAGCCGTGGTACTGCCGCGGGTCGAGCTTCGTGTACTTCTCCGACGTGTTGTCCAGCACCTGGAGCTCGCACATGCCGGCGTAGGCGGGGTCACCCTTGCCCGGGTAGCGGATTGCGAGGCCGTTGTTGCCACCCGGCGGCAGGCGGAACTCGACGCGTGCGACGAAGTCGGAGTACTCCTTGTCGTAGTAGATCGCGCCCCCCTTGCCGGGCTTGCAGCGGATCGCGCCGCCGGTCACTTCGTAGTTGTCGACCGGGCCGGCCCAGCCGCTCAGCGACTTGCCGTCGAAGAGGGAGGTGAAGCCCGACGCATTGTGTGCGGCGAGGATCTTGTTCGCCTCGGCGGCGGGGATTTCGCGCAGGTAGATGTTGCGCCAGTAGGTAGGGTGCTGGTGCGTCTGGAGCTGGAACGGCCCGCGTGCGGGGATCGGCTTCTTGCGGTCCTTGTCCCAGTAGTTCTCGAGCGTCGCGTGGTCGACGATGAGCTTGCCGTTCAAGGAAATCGTCGTGCGAGCGCCGACCTGGAGGATGTGGAACGTGTTCCACTCGCCGACCGGGTTATCGGCCAGGACGAGCGGATCCTTGCCGGGTGCGCCCGGGCTGTTGTTCCACAGGCCGCCCGAGCCCTTGTTGGCCCCGAGCTGGGCGATGCTGGGCTCGGTGTAGTCCCAGATCTGCACCTGCGGCGTGCCGCGCAGGTAGACGCCGCTGTCCCCTTTGGGGCCGATCTTCCAGTCGACGTAGATCTCGACGTCCCCGAGGTTTTCGTCGGCCGTCAAGTACACGCCGTTGCCGTCGTTCTCGATCACGCCGTCCTTGACGCTCCAGTGCTTGGCGAGGTCCTTGTTCCATTCCTCGATCTTCTTGTCGCGCTCGTCCTTGGGCAGGCTGTCAAACGGCGCTGGGTCCATCGTCTGCATGCCGTGCCAGCCGGCCAGGTCCTTGCCGTTGAAGAGGGCCTTGAAGCCCTTGGGTGCAGTGTTTGGCTCTTGTGCAGCGCCGGTTGAGGCGAGCATTCCGAACAGGCTGAGAAACGCGCTCGTCGCGAGTGTCACGCGGCATGGAGTCATGGTGTGTTTTCCAGGAGGGCAGGTGAACGAACTTGCGTGGGAAAGCCATTGTAGCGACCGCGACCGCCGGGGGAAGAGGCCGTCGCGGCAACTCTGGGGCGTTGCGAACAGCCGGTGGCGCGCCTAAACTTCTGGCAATGGAACTCCGACCATTGTCGTTCGCGCAGGCGCGCGGATTCTAGGAATCGATCTGTGCATGTGACGAAAACTATCCGGGCCGCGGTCTGGGCGCTGGGGATCGCCGCGGTGACCGCCGGCTGTGAGCCGGCGAACACGTACGTGCCGCCGCCTCCCCCGGTCGTGACCGTGACGCTCCCCGTCCAGCGCGCGGTGACCAGCTATGTGACGTTCACCGGCACGACCAAGGCCGTGCAGTCGGTCGACCTTCGCGCGCGGGTCAAGGGGTTCCTGGAAAGCATCAACTTCACGCCGGCCGAGGACGTCGAAAAGGGAAAGCTGCTGTTCACGATCGACCCGAAGCCGTTCCAGGCGAAGGTCGACCAGGCGGCCGCCGACCTGGCCAACAAGGAGGCGCAGTTCGCCAACGCCGACTCGGAGTACAAGCGCGCCAACTCGCTGCACCAACGCAAAGTGATCTCCGAGGAGGAGTACATCCAGAAAAAGTCGTCGCGCGACGCGGCGAAGGGGGCGGTCGACTCGGCCAAGGCGACGCTTGACTCCGCGCAGCTCGACCTTGGCTACTGTCGCATCACCGCGCCGATCAGCGGCCGGATCAGCCGCAACCTTGTCGACGTGCAGAACCTTGTGGGAGACGGACAGGCGACCGTACTGGCGACCATCGTGCAGGAAGACCCGATTTACACCTATTTCACCGTCAGCGAGGTGGACTTGCTCCGGTTCCGCTCGGCAGTCAGCGGCGGCACGCGGGGTGATTTCCGCAAGGTCAAGATTCCCCTGGAAATGGGCCTCGCCGATGAGACGGGCTACCCGCACGAGGGGCGGGTCGACTACGCCGACCCCACGGTCGACCCCAGCACCGGCACCGTAATCGCCCGCGGGATCTTCGACAACCCGGACAAGAAGATCGTGCCGGGCCTGTTCGTCCGCATCCGCACGCCGTTCGAGGAAAAGAAGGACTCCCTGCTCGTTCCCGAACGGGCGCTCGCGAGCGACCAGGCGGGTCGCTACGTGCTCGTCGTCAAGGCGGACGACACGGTCGAACGGCGAGGGGTCAAGCCGGGCACCGTCGAAGACGGGCTCGTCGTGATCGAGGAAGGACTCAAGGCGGACGATCGCGTGATCGTCGACGGGCTTCAAAAGGCCCTCCCCGGCGCGAAGGTGAACCCGAAGCCGATCGAGGAGAAGCCCGCCAAGACATCGGTGGAACCGCCCGCCGAGAAGGCGGAGACGAAAGCCGACACCAAGAACGCCCAGAAACCGTGATCCCGAGGGAGCACCCCGTCCATGTTCTCTCGGTTCTTCATCGACCGGCCGATCTTCGCCAACGTCATCGCGATCGTCACCATGCTGATCGGTGCGGTCGCGCTCTTCGTCTTGCCGGTCGAGCAGTACCCGCAGATCACGCCGCCGACCGTGCAGGTGTCGACCAACTACCCGGGGGCCGATGCGCGCGTGCTCTCCGACACCGTCGCCGCGCCGATCGAGCAGGAGGTCAATGGGGTGGAAGGCATGCTCTATATGTCATCCACGTGCGCGAGCGACGGCTCATACAACCTCACGGTCACGTTCGACGTCGGCACCAACCTCGACATGGCCCAGGTGCTCGTGCAGAATCGGGTGACGATCGCCCAGCCGAAGCTGCCGCAAGAAGTTCAGCGCCAGGGGCTCACCACCAAGAAGAAGTCGACCAGCATCATCATGGTGGTCGCCCTCACCTCGCCCGATCGCCGATACGACAGCCTGTTCCTGAGCAACTTCGCCACCTTGCGCGTGAAGGACGAGCTGAGCCGGATCAAGGGGGTCGGCGACATCAACATCTTCGGCTCGAGCAACTACGGCATGCGCATCTGGCTCGACCCCGAGAAGCTCAAGGCCCGCAACCTCACGACGGTCGAGGTGCTCAGCGCGATCCAGGAGCAGAACGTCCAGGTCGCCGCCGGTCAGGTCGGCCAGTATCCCACCCCGGCGACGCAGACCTTCCAGTACACCGTGCGGACCCTCGGACGCCTCAAGGACGTCGAGCAGTTCGAGGACATCATCGTCAAGACCGAGACGACGGGGAGCGAAAACGCCCGCCTGACGCGGGTCAAGGACGTGGCGCGGGTCGAGCTCGGCGGGCAGGTCTACGACCAGTGGTGCGACATCGGTGGCCGGCCCGCCGCGGGCTTGGCCGTCTACCAGCTCCCGGGCGCGAACGCGCTGGAGGTCGCCCGGAACGTGCGCGCGGCGATGGAGCGGCTCAAGCGATCGTTCCCGCAGGGGGTCGAGTACTCGGTTCCCTTCAATACGACGATCTTCGTGGAAGAGTCGATCCACGAGGTTTACAAGACGCTGTTCGAGGCCGGGGTCCTCGTCCTGATCGTCATTTTGGTGTTTCTGCAGGACTGGCGCGCCACGCTCGTGCCCGCGACCACGGTGCCCGTCACGATCGTCGGCGCGTTTGCCGCACTGACGGCCTTGGGCTTTACGGTCAACATGCTCACCCTGTTCGGCCTGGTGCTCGCGATCGGCATCGTGGTGGACGACGCGATCGTCATCGTCGAGAACGCCGCGCACCACATCGACCACGGCGGCCTTGCCCCGAGGGAAGCGACCATCAAGGCGATGTCCGAGGTGATCGGGCCGGTGATCGGCATCACGCTCGTGCTGATGGCCGTGTTCCTGCCGACGGCCTTCCTCGGCGGCATCACCGGTCAGCTCTACCGGCAGTTCGCCCTGACGATCGCCGCCACGGCCGTCATCAGCGCGATCAACGCCGTGACGCTCAAGCCCGCGCAGTGCGCGACGTACCTCCGCCCGTCGCCGCCGCGGAAGAACGCCTTCTACCGCGCCTTCAACAGCGTGTACGACCGGTTCGAGGCCGTTTACGTCGCGGTCGTGGGCGTGATGGTGCGTCAGACAGCCTTGATGATGCTGTTGTTCGTCGCGATTTCGGGCCTGACCGGCTGGTGGTTCACGAAGCTGCCGACCGGTTTCCTGCCGACCGAGGACCAGGGCTACATCATCGTCGGGGTCCAGCTCCCGGACGCGGCCGCCCAGGTACGGACGCGGCGGGTCGTGGAGAAGGTGGAGGCGATCCTGAAAGAGACGCCGGGCGTCGCCACATGGGTCATGATCGGCGGCAACTCGGTCCTGGACAGCACCGTGGCATCGAACGCCGCCACGTTCTACGTCGTCTGGGAGCCCTGGGAAAAGCGCCGGGGCACGGGGCTCGATCAGGATTCGATCCTCGGCGGCCTGAGACGCAAGTTCGCGGCGATTCCCGAGTCGATCGTGTTCGCGTTCGCTCCGCCGGCCATCCAGGGATTGGGAGTGGCCGGCGGCTTCCAGATGCAGATCGAGGACCAAGGGGGGGCAGGGCTCGCCGAGCTGCAAAAGGTGACCGACGAGATGGTCCGCGCGGGCAATGCGCAATCAAGGCTCCGCGCGCTCAACACGACGTTCCGCGCGGGTGTGCCGCAGCTTTACGCCGACATCGACCGCGTGAAGGTCAAGAGCCTGAACGTGCCGCTCGACACGGTCTTCAACACGCTCCAGGCGTCGCTCGGCTCGGCCTACGTGAACGACTTCAACCTGTTCGAGCGCACCTACCAGGTCCGGGTGCAGGCCGACCAGAAGTTCCGCGTCGTTCCGGAGGACATCGCGCGGCTCGAAGTGCGCAACCTCGAGGGGAAGATGTTGCCGGTCGGCACATTTACCCAGGTGCGCGAGGAGCTCGGTCCGCAGATCGTGACCCGCTACAACTTGTACCCGTCGGCGTCGATCACCGGCGAAGCCGCGCTCGGGGTCAGCTCGGGGCAGGCCCTGCAGATCATGGAACAGATGGCCCAGGACACGCTGCCTCGTTCCATGGGCTACGACTGGACCGCGATGTCGTACCAGGAGAAGAAGGTGGGCTCACAGGCGGTTTACGTGTTCAGCCTGGCCGTGCTCCTCGTCTATCTGGTGCTCGCCGCGCAGTACGAGAGCTGGACGATCCCGGCGGCCGTCATCCTTGTCGTCCCGCTGGCACTCCTGGGGACAGTGGCCGCCGTGGCCTTGCGGGGGATGGACAACAATATCTACACGCAGATCGGCATCGTCCTGATCATTGCCCTGGCGAGCAAGAACGCGATCCTGATCGTCGAGTTCGCGCGCGACCTGCGGGCGCAGGGGCATGGGATCCTCGACGCGGCTGTGCGCTCCGCGCGGCTCCGGTTCCGGCCGATCCTGATGACGTCGTTCGCATTCATCCTCGGGATCGCGCCCCTCGTGTGGGCCGAGGGCGCAGGGGCGGCCAGCCGGCGCGCCCTGGGCACGGCAGTCTTCGGCGGTATGATCGCCGCGACGTTCCTGGCCGTGTTCTTCGTGCCGGTCTTTTACGTGGTAATCCAACGCTTCAACGAGTGGCGCAGGCCGGTCCGGATCCCGGAGCCCGACGCCGGCTCGGACGTGTAGAGCCGGCCGTTGCCAGCCGCATCAGGTGGACGACTCGAGCCATGATCGAAACCGTCGTCGTGGGTCACGGGCTGGCCGGCCGGGCGTTCCATTGCCCGTTGATCCGGCGGCAGCCCGAGCTTCATCTCCATGGAGTTGTCGCACGCGACCCCGCCGTGCGCGCTGAGGCGGAGTCGCTCTGGGGCGTGCGAGGGTTCGCCAGCCTGGACGAGGCCCTCCGCGACCCCCATGTCCAACTGGTCGTGATCGCAACGCCCCACGACTCGCACGCCGAGCTGGCCGTCCGCGCGCTCGAGGCGGGGAGAGACTGCGTTGTGGACAAGGTCATGGCGCTCTCGTCGGCCGAGGCCGATCGCATGATCGCCGCGCGCGACAGCTCCGGACGAATGCTGTCCGTTTTCCATAACCGTAGGTGGGACTGGGATTTTTTGACCCTGCAACGCCTCTTGACCGAGGGTCGGCTGGGCCGACCGGTACTCTTCGAGAGCGCGGTCTGCCGCTACGCCCCCCCGCGCTCGTGGCGCGGGCAGACGAGCGCTGCGGGAACGATCCTGCACGACTGGGGCGCGCACCTGGTTGACCAGGCCCTGCAACTGGGCCTGGGCCCTTGCCGCCGGCTCTCCGCCTGGATCCTTCCCGCCCCGTGGCCGGGCGTGGACAGCGGCGGCCACGGTCGCATCGTGCTGGAGTTTGACGGCGTTTTGTTCCAGGTGGAGAACAGTCGGATTTGCCGCCTCGAGCGCCCCCGTTGGTGGGTCGTGGGGAGCGACGGGGGCTTCGTGAAGTACGGCGTCGACCCCCAGGAAGACGCCCTCCGCGCGGGGGACATCGACCGGGCCGCTGAACCCCCCGAGCACCGCGGGCGTCTCGTCAGCGGGGAGGGGACGGGCTTACGGTCCGACGAGGTCGAGACGGTCCGCGGCCACTGGGACGCCTACTACGCGAACGTCGCCGCGCATCTCCTCGGTCGCGCGCCGCTGGCCGTCACCGCCGAGCAGGGGCGCGAGGTTGTGCGGGTCCTCGACGCGGCCATCCGTGCCGCGGACACATGTGCTTCCGTCGAGGGGCCTTGGGGCGATTAGCCGGGGTCTTTGACGGCTCATCGATTTTTTTATCGAATGCGGCCGCCCCCTCGACCGTCCATAGGTTGACAATTCCCGATGGACTCCGGCCAGCGGCGAGTGTTTGCATCGGCTCGCTTTCTTCCGGGGCTGGCCGTCAGGGGATTGCATGGTAGAATAGCTCAATGGGCCGATCCGTGCTTTCGATCGGGCCATGTGTCGCGCCGGCACCTCTCCCCCCCGGAGCGCCCCTGGCTGTTCCTCGGATTTCCGCCCACCTGGTCCGGCCGCAGAACCTCCCACGGCGACAGGCGCACCTTTGACCGATTACCGGTTCCGGGTGGTCTCACCTTCCCCTCCCGCGAACCCCCTTTTTCAAGAAGAAAGGTGGTTTGTATGTTCTTTGCTCACAACGCCCTCCGTTGCATCGCGCTGAGCGCGACGGCCGTCGCGCTGATGATTCCCGGCCCCCGGCTCCTCGCCGCCCCGCCAGAACAGAACGCAAAGACGAGCCCGGCTCGCCCCGCGGGGACCGACGCCGCGGCGCCGGAATCGGCAACAGATAACTTGCCGGCCCTGGATGTGCTCGAAGGCTTACGCTCGGGTCAGCTCGCCGCCGTGGCCGAAGGAGACGGCAAGGGTCGCTTTACCCTGTCGCTAACCAACCGTACGAGCCGCAAACTTCGCGTCGTGCTCCCTCCCGGCCTCGTTGTCGCCAATGCCACGGGTCAGTTCGGTGGCATGGGTGGTATGGGCGGCATGGGCGGCTTCGGTGGTATGGGTGGCATGGGTGGTGGTGGTATGGGGATGATGGGTGGTGGTATGGGGATGATGGGTGGCGGTATGGGTGGTATGGGCGGCGGGATGATGGGCGGTGGCATGGGGATGATGGGCGGTGGCATGGGCGGTGGCATGGGCGGCATGGGCGGCGGGATGATGGGCGGCGGTACGATGCCCGCCACGATGGGAATGATGATGCTCGGCCGACTGATCATGACCCTGATTGGAGACCGGGATAGCTGGGACCAGCGCTCATTGATGATGGGCATGATGGGTGGCATGGGGATGATGGGCGGTGGCATGGGGATGATGGGTGGTGGCATGGGCGGTGGTTTCCGATCGATCCCGCCGACCGGGTTGCCCGAGGCCACGCTTCGGCCGCACCAGACCCGGCACTTGCCCACGACGGCGGTGAGCCTGAAGGGTCCGAACAACGAGGACCGGCCGGCCGTGCCCGCGAAGGCGGAGAAGTACCGGGTGGGAAGCATCGACCAGGTGACGGACGACGCCCGCGTGCGCTCGGCGTTGAAGCGGCTGGCTGAGGAAAAGGCCCCCCAGACGGTCGCGCAACTGGTGCTGTGGAATGTCGCCGCGGGGCTGGACTGGGCGGAAGTCTCGCGGCTCTCGCAGGACTGGGCCAATGACCACGAACTCGCCCTGGCACGTCAGTTCGTCGCGCACATCGATGAGGCCGGCGGCAAGGCGCTGATGAGTGACTCGGGCGTGCTCTACTGGGAACTGAAGGCCAAAGGGACCGAGCCGGAAGCCGTTGCCAGCCGGTTGCGGCGCCTGTGGGGTAAGTCGACCGTCCTCGGCCTGAAGGCGGAGGAGGGGGTTCCCGCCCGCCCGGCCGGTCCGGGGCTGGCATGCCGCCTCGAAGTGACGGAAAGTGCTGTCGACGTTTCGCTCCTCGCGAGTAGCGCCGACGCCACCGCGTGGTCGCCTGCCGGGTCCTTCACGATCAAGCGGGCCGACCTTGCTACGACGAAAGAGAAGGACGTGACGACCGAACTCAAGGCCGCGCGCCTGGGCGACGCGTTCGCCGAACGCACTCTCGAAAAGCTCGTCCAGGTGCGGCTGGCGAAAGGCCCGCGCGTCAACGACCGGCTGACCTACAAGCTCACGATTGAGAACGGCTCGCCGTTGATCCTCAACGGCCTCGCGCTGGCAGGCGTCGAGAGCCCCCAGACGAGCACTCCGTCGGCCATGGCCGGCATGTGCCTCCCGCCGCACAAGACGTTCACGGTCCCGGCCACGTCGGAGCTGGTGCAACGCCTGAAGCTGAAGAACGGCGTCCGCGTCCTCGCGGCTGACCTGAGCGGACTGTAGGCCCGCAGGATTGAGAGTCAGGTTACCACAAAGGCACAAAGGTAAGGGTGGGAAGAGTTCTTATGCTCTCCTCCCTTACCTTTGTGTTTTTGTGCCTTTGTGGTGAAAAGCCATCATGCCGTGGGGGTCGCTTCGGCGGAGTGAAGTCCGAACTGGTCGATCCCCTGCGTGCGGAGCACGTGCTTCTGCACCTTCCCCGTGACCGTGCGGGGGAGGTGCGGGACGATCTCGAGGTAGTGGGGAATCTTGTAGTGCGCGATCTGCCCCCGGCAGTAATGGCGTAAGGCTTCCGCGGTGAGCGTCGAGCCGGGCTTGGGCACGACCCAGGCCGCCACGACCTCGCCGAATCGCGCGTCGGGCAGACCGACGACGGCGACTTCGGCGACTTCCGGGTGGTGGTGGAGGAACTCCTCGACCTCCGGCGGATAGATGTTCTCTCCACCCCGGATGATGAGCTCCTTCGAACGCCCGACGATGCGGTAGTTGCCGTCGTCGCGCCGGCGGGCGAGGTCCCCCGTGTAGAGCCAGCCGTCCGCGTCGAGTGCCCGCGCGGTGGCTTCGGGGGCGTGATAATAGCCCGCCATCACGCAATGGCCGCGCACGCGCAGCTCGCCAGGCCGGTCGCCCGTGATCTCCTGGCGCGTGGCGGGATCGACGAGGCCGACTTCCAGGCCGGGGATCGGGCGGCCGACGGTGCCGACGCGCACCTCGATCGGGTCGTCGACCGAAGTCATCGTGATGATCGGTGACGCCTCCGTCTGGCCGTAGCCGATCGTGATCTCCCGCGCTCCGAGTGCGGCGATCACTTCCTTCATGAGCGGCAGCGGGCAAGGGCTCCCGGCCATGATGCCCGTCCGCAGGCTGAGAGGTTGAATCGCCCGCGCTCCGGGTGGTCGAGCGCGGCGACGAACATCGTCGGGACGCCGTAGAGCGCCGAGCAGCGCTCGGCCTCGACAGCCGCGAGGGTCGCCCTTGCGTCAAAGCTCGGCGCGGGTACGACCACGGCGGACCCGTAGACCGCGCAGACCAACGTCCCGAGCACGCAGCCGAAACAGTGGTAGAACGGGACGGGAACGCAGACCCGGTCGGCCTCGGTGTACCGGACGCGCTGGCCGACGTAATAGGCGTTCATGAGCACGTTGCGGTGCGTGAGCATGGCCCCCTTGGGCAGGCCCGTCGTCCCGGAGGTGAACTGGATGTTGTACACCTCGCCGGCGGTCGCCAGGGACTCACGCTCCGTGAGCGCGGGAGAGAGCTGCGCTCGTTCCAGTTCGCTCCACGCGATCCAGCCGGGGCCGGGGCAATCGTTCAGGGCGATCAGGCGCTTCAGCCGGGGGAGCTTGGCCGCCGACCAGCTCCGGTCCGTGGCCGTCTTGATCTCGGGACAGACCGTTTCCACCATCTCGACGAAATTTGATCCTTTGAAAGGTGCTCCGACGATCAGGGTCGTGACGTCGGCGACATGGAGCGCTGACTCGAGCTCGTGCACGCGGTACGCCGGGTTGACGTTCACGAGCACCGCGCCGATGCGGCCGACGGCGAACTGGGTGACGACCCACTCCGGCGCGTTCATCGACCAGATGCCGACGTGTTCGCCGCGCTCGATCCCGAGTGCAAGCAGCGCGGACGCGATCGCGTCGACGCGCCGGTCAAGCTCGCGCCAGGACCAGCGCAGCCCGAGCGCGGGGAAGACGACGGCGTCGTGCGCGGGATACCGCTCGGCGGTCCGGCGGAGGACGGTGCCGACGGTCAGCTCGGCGACCCAGGGCGTGGACACGCTTCACGCTCCCTCGGCCCAGCGCGGGGCCCGTTGCTCGACGAACGCCCGCATCCCTTCCTGGGCCTCTTCCGAAACCCGCACCGCAGCGCTGACGGCGGCCGCGCCGCGCAGATCGGCGGGGCCGCCGGCCTCGTCGAGCAGGTGCTTGGTAGTCGCGATCGCTTTCGGGCCCGACCCGACCAATCCCCGCGCCAGGTCCAATGCGGTCGACAGACACTGATCGGCCGGCACCACCCGGTTCACGAGGCCCCAGCGCTCGGCCGTCGCGGCGACGATCGGCGCTCCGGTCAGGAGGAGCTCGCGCGCCCGCCGTTCGCCGGCCTGCCGGACCAGGTCGTGCAGCACGACGGCCGCGACGAGCCCTCTGCGCACTTCGGGAAAGCCGATCCGTGCGTGCTCCGCGGCGACGACCAGGTCGCACGCCAGGGCGAGCCCCGCGCCGCCGGCGTACGCGTCTCCGTTCAGTGCGGCGACGACCGGCTTGGGCAACCGGTGTACCTGCTGGATCAGATCCGCGATCGCCTGCACGTCGTCGACGGCCTGCTTCTCGGCTTCGGGCGTGTCAGCGTTGGCCGCCGCGTCCTTCAAGTCCATCCCCGCGCAGAAGACCGGGCCGGCACCCGTGATCACGACGGCGCGCACTCCGGGCTCCACCGCAGCGCGCGCCAGGAAATCGCCCAACTGGTCGATCACGACGCGCGCTAGCGCATTGCGCCGTTCGGGCCGGTTGAGGGTCAGGACCGTGACCGGCCCGTGGTCGGTCCGCTCGACGAAGCCATTGATTCGGATGGCGTTCTCGTTCTCGCTCATGACGTCCCCCTCGGCGCATCGGTACCGGGCAGCCGCAGCTCCAGGAGCGCCACGCCCAGTGCCTTGCCCTGCGAGTCGAGTCTTAGCGAGCGGCTGGCCCCACCCGCGAGGGCCTCGTCGATGACGAAATTGAACGCGAGGATGTTTGGCAGCTCGTAGCGTCGCACAGCGCCGATGCCCAGCGGCCGGAAGTAATCGGCGACGGCTTGCGCGGTGAGGTGCACCTTCAGCCAGGCGTAACATGGTTCGTCGAACGCGACGACGCCGACGTTCGCCCGGTTCCCCTTGTCGCCGCTGCGCGCGTGCGCGAAGTCGCCAACTCGCGGGGTGTGCGCGTGGGCACTGTGCTCGTGCGGGAAGCTTGCGCTGTGACTCATGAGCGGGCACTCCTCGACCATTCACGGGCCGGCCGGACCTCGACGTGGCTCTCGATGAGCGCTCTCGGCACGAGCGTGGGCCAGTAGCCGAACGCGGGGCGCGTCGTTGGCCGGCCGGTCGCGTAGCCGGCGATGCCCGATGGCCCGGACGTCACGAGCGGGGCAAACTCGCGGCAGAAGCGCTCGACCGCCGCGCGGTTGGGGTCGCGCACCGTCACGCGCAGGATGATCTCGAACGCCGGGCCCGGCGAGCGGATGACGCCCGGCACCACGCCGCCGGCTCCCAGGCACTCGACGAGCGAATCGGCGATCGCGAACCCCGCCCTGCGCACCCGCTCCAGCACGATCCAGCCCGCCTCGTGCGCCTTGGCCTCCGCGCCGCGCCCGACCACGGCGAGCAGCCCGCTGGCCGTCCAGCCGTCGCGATAGACGGCCGCGACCTTGAGCTTGTCCGACGGGGGCCGACCGGAGGCCCCGCGCACCGCGACGCGGTCCGGCCCTAACTCCTCCAGGCTCAAGGTCGTGAAGTCGACGTCCACATCGGGCGTACGGTAACATGCGGGATCGTCGATCTCGTAGACGATCTGTTCCGCCACCGTCCCGCGCGAGACGAGTCCGCCGGTCCCCTCGGTCTTGGTGATGACCGAGTACCCGTCGTCATGGAGCTCGGCAACCGGATATCCCACGCCCGCGAGGTCGGGCACTTCGTCCCAGCGGTGCCAGAGTCCGCCGGACGCCTGGGCCCCGCACTCGATGACATGCCCCGCCGCGCTCGCGCCCGCCAGACGCGGCCAGTCGTCCCAGGCCCAGCCGAAGTGGGCGCAGGCCGGGCCGAGGGTCAGGGACGCGTCCGCGACGCGGCCCGTGAGGACGATGCGCGCGCTCTGGAGCAAGGCGTCGGCGATCGGTCTCGCACCGAGGTAAACGTTCGCGCTGACGAGCCGGTCGGCGACGCTGGTGATGGGCTGCCCGGTCTCCAGGTGCGACAGGTCCACGCCCGCTTGCGACCACTCGGCGACCCGGCCGAGCACGTCGTCACCCGTGACGACGCCGAGCAGCGTCTCCCCTTGACCGGCCTGCTCGAGGATCGCCCCGCAGACACGCGCGCTCGCTTCGGGATTCAACCCCCCGGCGTTGGTGACGACTTTCAACCGTTCCTGTTCTGCCAGGTGAGGCGCGAGCCTCGCGAGCAGGTCGGGAAAATCGGTGATGTATCCGACCTGCGGATCCTTCGAGCGCAAATGGCTGAGGATCGCCAGCGTCAGCTCGGCCAGGTACTCGAGGGTCAAGACGTCGAGCTGGCCGTCGCGCGCAAGGAGAAACGGGGCGTCGAGGTTGTCGCCCCAGAAGCCCGCGCCATTGCCGATGCGGAGAGGTGGACCGGACATGCCGCGCTCCCCCTCGTCAAGAATTCAGGTCGATTCGATGTGGCCGTCGCCGTTTAACCAAAGGTCCTTCCCGAACCAAAGGACAAACATCCCGTTGCTGAGCCACTCCTTGATCTCCTGCAACTTTTCTGCGCGCTCGCCTTCGCCGAATTCGGGAGAGTTCGGGTCGTGCAGGCCTTGAGCATCAATGGAGGCGAGGTCGGTGATCCCGATCCGTGCCCCGGGGATACCGAAGCGTTTAACGCGGATGGTGCCGGGGTGAAAGCGCAGCTCGGTCAGCCAGGGATAGAAGAAAGAACCATAAATGCGCGTTCGTTCGTTGGTGTAATGCTCTGTCCACCGCCGTCCTTCCTCCGATGCAAGGAATTCGGGGAACCTCTTCAGAAAATCAGGGCCCGTTTCGCCGGCGCAATCTTTGGTCTGCGGAAAGGGCTGAGACTCCGGAGGCTCTCGCTTCTCCTGGCCGATCAGGTTACCGCCGGCGTCGAAGAAGAGGGCGAGGCCGTTTTCGAACAGCAGAACCTGACGCCCGTCGTCCGTCGTTCCCGCGTAAAAGTAATAGCCTGATGGGCGTCCTTCGAGTCGAGGACACTGAATCGGGTAAAGCCAGTTCGGATCACGCTCGTACGAATCCATTGAGCACCGGTGTCGTTGTGGTGCCCGCCGTGGCCGGCCCTAATTAGGCCGGCCACGGCCGGCCCTACACTTGAAAGACCCCTGTCGCGATTGGCGACGCCTCTCGCTGCCTCACGGCAATGTCCAGCGCCGTGATCAGCACATCCCGCGTCCGGGCCGGGTCGATGATGGCGTCGATCCAGCCTCGGGCCGCGGCATAGCGAATATCGGTCTCGCGATCGTAACGCGCCCGCAACGCGTCGGCCATCGCGCTCAACTCGGCGTCGTCGACCTGCTTGCCCTGGCGCTTGAGGGTCGCGACGTTGATGTCGAGCATCGTCCGCGCGGCTTGCTGCGCTCCCATCACGGCATAACGCGCGCCCGGCCAGGCGAATAGGAAGCGGGGGTCGAACGCCTTGCCGCAGAGGGCATAATGCCCCGCGCCGAAGGAGTGGCCGATGAGGAGCGTGAGCTTCGGGACCGTGCTGTTGCTCACCGCGTTCACCAGTTTCGCACCGCGGCGGATGATGCCGGTGCGCTCGGCGTCGCGGCCGACGTCGAAGCCGTTCACATCCTGGAGAAAGAGCAGGGGGACGCGATTCTGGTTGCAGTCGAGCACGAACCGCGCGGCCTTCTCGGCGCTGTCGGCGTAGATCACCCCGCCGAACTGGAACGGCCCGCCCCCCTCGGGCCGGAACCGCAGACGCTGGTTCGCGACGATACCCAGCGGCATTCCCCCTAGCCGTGCGAAGGCGCAGACGAGCGTCTTGCCGAAGTCGGCCCGGTACTCGTCGAACCGGCCCCCATCAACCAGCGCCGTGAGCAGGTCGCGGACGTCGTACTGCGCCGAGGGGTCAGTCTTCACGATCTCGAACAGCTCATCGGCCGCTCGCGCGGGAGGCTCGACCGGCACGTTCTGCGTGAGCGAGCTGGGGTCGGGAGGCAGGAACCCGACCAGCCGGCGCAATCGGGCGAGGCACGACTCGTCGTCGGGCTCGTGGTAATCGACCGTGCCACTGATCGCCGCATGGACGGCCGCACCACCGAGCTCTTCGGAGGTCACGTCCTGGCCGATCGCCGCTTTGACCAGCGCCGGGCCGGCGAGATACAGGCCTGAGCCCTCGGTCATCAGCACGGTATCGCAGAGCACGGGCAGGTATGCCCCCCCGGCGACGCAGTTTCCCATGATCGCCGCGAGCTGCGGTATGCCCTGGGCGGACAGCACGGCATTGTTGCGGAAGATGCGGCCGAAGTCGTCATCGTCGGGGAAGACCTCGTCCTGCATCGGCAGGAACACGCCGGACGAATCGACGAGATACACGAGCGGCAGGCGGTTCTGCCCGGCGATCCCCTGGGCGCGGAGGATCTTCTTGATCGTCATCGGGAAGCACGCGCCGGCCTTCACGGTGGCGTCGTTCGCGACGACCATCACCCGCCGGCCGGACACGGTGCCGATCCCGGTGACCACGCCCGCCCCCGGCGCTCCGCCCCAGTCCTCGTACATCTGGTAGGCCGCCCAGAGGCCGAGCTCCAGGAACGGGGAGTCGGGATCAAGCAAGGCCGCGATCCGCTCGCGCGCGGTCTTGCGGCC
>JARLIH010000118.1 GCA_031291845.1 Isosphaeraceae bacterium
CCTGAGCGACGAGGCCAAGGACTACATCATCGACAAGGGGTATAACCCCGACTACGGGGCGCGCCCCCTGCGGCGGGCGATCGAGAACATGATCGAGGACCCGCTCGCCGAGGAGATCCTCCGCGGCACGTTCAAGGGGAAGGACACGATCACGGTTCGGATCGAGATCGAATCGGACGTGCGTCAGATCAAGTTCGACGCCACCTCTTCCAAGGATGAGCCGGCCCAAGCCCTCGCGGGCGTCGGCGGCGAGTCGGGCGCGGCGGCGGGGACCAAGGGAGCCTGACGCCGGTCGGTGGGATGTCGCGATCGGAGAAAACGGGGGGTGGAGAACGGTATCGTTCTTCGCCCCTCTTCTCTGCGCCGGTCGACCTGAAGCGGGTTCCTATTCCGTGTTCCGCTTTGTAGGGCGCATGAAATGCATTATATCGATTCGTGCTGATACAACGGTGCATTTCATGCACCCTACAAAGCGGAACAGACGATGGGAATGGCTTGAGACGTCGCTGACGAGTAAGTTGGTCCCCGAGGTCGTATCGTCGCGGAGGGCATGAAATGCAGTCGATCCGACTGGTCATGGCGGGCATTGCGCTCCTAACGGGAAGTGCGACCGTCGTCGCAGCGGAGTCTTCCAAGCGCCCGAACGTCCTGGTGATCATCACCGACGACCAGGGGCACGGCGACCTCGGGCTCCACGGCAACCCGAAGATCCGCACGCCGAACCTTGACCGCCTGGGCCGCGAGAGCACGCGGTTCGACCGGTTCTACGTCTCGCCCGTGTGCGCACCGACGCGCGCCAGCCTGTTGACCGGTCGATACAACTACCGCACGGGGGCCGTCGACACGTACCTCGGCCGGGCCATGATGCACCCCGAAGAGACGACCCTCGCGGAGATGCTCGCGGCGGCCGGCTACCGGACGGCGATTTTCGGCAAGTGGCACCTGGGCGACAACTATCCGATGCGGCCGATCGACCAGGGGTTTCAAGAAGCGCTCGTCCTGCGCGGCGGCGGTCTGGGGCAGCCCTCGGACGTCCCGGGCGGCGGCAGCTACTTCAACCCGGTCCTCCAGCACAACGGCCGGCCCGAACGCGTGCGGGGCTACTGCAGCGACGTGTTCACGGACGCCGCGATCGACTACGTGAGTCGCGACGACGCGCGCCCGTTCTTCGCTTACCTGGCGTTCAACTGCCCGCACACGCCGCTCGAAGCCGCCGAGAAGGATGTTCTGCCGTATACGCGCATGGATCTCTCGAACGATCAGTTCCCGCGCCTCGGGCACCCGCTGCCGCGCGAGGCCAACAAGGACGAGACCGCGCGCGTTTACGGGATGGTGACGAACATCGACGAAAACCTCGGACGTCTCTTCGCGCGGCTCGACGAGCGGAAGCTGGCCGAGAACACGATCGTCGTCTTCCTGACCGACAACGGGCCCCAGCAGGTGCGTTACAACAGCGGCATGCTCGACCGCAAGACGAGCGTCCACGAGGGGGGCATCCGCGTCCCTTGCTTCGTGCGCTGGCCGGGGCATTTCGCGGCGAACCGGGTGATCGACCGAATCGCCGCCCACATCGACATTACCCCGACGTTGCTCGACGCGTGCGGGGTCGCGCCTCCCCAGGACGTGCACCTCGACGGCCGCAGCTTGCTCCCGCTCCTGAACGGCGCAGCGTCTTCGTGGGCCGATCGCACGCTCTTCTTTCAGTGGCACCGGGGCGATGTACCCGAGCTTTATCGCGCGTTCGCCGCGCGCTCCCAGCATGACAAGCTCGTCCGGCCGGAGGCCGCTCGCGGATCCGTCGAACGCACGTTGGAGCTGTATGACATGGAGGCCGATCCGTTCGAGATGAAGAACGTCGCGGGTGCGCACCCGGCGATCGTCCAGCGTATGAAGGGGGAGTACGAAGCCTGGTTCAAGGACGTGAGCGCCACGCGCGGTTACGACCCGCCGCGAATCGTCCTGGGGTCAGACCACGAGAACCCGAGCACCCTCACGCGGCAGGACTGGCGAGGGTCGCGCGCGAGTTGGGAACCGCAAGGGCTGGGGCATTGGGAAGTGCGCGTCGAGCGCCCGGGGCGTTATGAAGTCACGTTGCTGTTCCCCCCGGTCGACAAGCCCACAACGGCCCACTTCGAACTCGAGGGCGTCTCGCTCGACGCGCAGGTACCGGCGGGGGCATCCGAGGTCAAGCTGCCGGTTTCGCAATGGAGCGCCGGGCCCGGTCGGCTCGAGGCGTGGGTGGTGCGCGGCGGACAGCAAGTGGGCGTTCACTACGTGGATATCTTCCGGCGAGGCGACTGATGCCCCCGCGGCGGTCTCATTGCAAGAGGATCGGCCAGCGCGGATACTGGCAGGGTGCGTGAAACGCACCCTACATCGATGCGGGTCGGCTGCGCTACGAGAAGCCCGCCAGGAGTCGTGCCTTTGTCGCAGGACCAGACCGGAATCCGTTTGAAGCGTCCCCCGGGCTTGGCGATCGTGATCGGCGGAATGCTGATCGGCGGGATCGCAATCGGCCTGCTCGTCCCCTTCATTGGCCCTCGACGCATCCCGGCCGGCCCGGCGCCCGCGGGAATGGTCTGGGTCCCCGCTGGAAGCTTCTTGATGGGGAGCGATGAGCCGGAGGATAGCGACGCCCACCCCGTCCACAGGGTCACGCTCGACGGCTTCTGGATGGACCGGACCGAGGTCACCAACCGCGAGTTCGCACGCTTCGTCAAGGAGACGGGTTATGTGACGGTCGCCGAACGCAAGCCGACCCAGGAGGAGTTTCCCGACGCGCCTCCCGAGAACCTGGTGGCCGGCTCGCTCGTCTTTACGCCCCCGGTCGGGAAGGTGTCGTTCGACGAACCGCTGAGCTGGTGGCGCTATGTTCCCGGCGCGGAATGGCGCCATCCCGAAGGCCCCGGCAGCTCGATCGAGGGGAAAGGCGACTACGCCGTCGTGCAGGTCTGCTGGGAGGACGCCGTCGCCTACGCCAATTGGGCCGGGAAACGGCTGCCGACCGAGGCCGAGTGGGAGTATGCCGCGCGCGGCGGCAAGCAAGGCGCGCGCTACACATGGGGCCAAGCACCGGCCACCGAGGGCAAGGCCAGGGTCAACAACTGGCAGGGACAGTTCCCGCAAGAGAACACCGCGGCGGACGGCCACATCCGGGTCGCCCCGGTGGCCTCCTACGAGCCGAACGCCTACGGCCTGTACGACCTGGCCGGGAACGTCTGGGAATGGTGCGCTGACTGGTACATGCCGGCGTACAAGACCGAGCCGTCGCGGAACCCGCCGGGCCCCGAGTCGAGCCTCGATCCGCTCGAACCGGGCGTCCTCAAACGCGTCCAGCGCGGCGGTTCGTTCCTCTGCAGCGACCTCTACTGCCGGCGCTACCGGCCAGGGGCTCGCGGCAAGGGCGAGCCGCGCAGCGCGGCCGAGCACGTCGGGTTCCGCTGCGTTCTCTCTCCGTCCGACCGCTGAACGAACCCAAGCCGGGCCCGAGGACTATCTCTTGTTCCGTCTTTCGTACTGGATTCCCTCGGAATGGGCCTGGATCGCCTCACAGCTCGCTTCGACACTGGGGTTCTTTCTCGCGTTCCTGTTGCTCGCCCACTTGCTCCGGCAGAAGCGGTCGCCGGTTAGTACCACGGCCTGGTTGCTGGTGATTTTTCTGCTGCCGTACGTCGGGGTCCCGCTCTATCTGATGCTCGGTGGGCGGAAGCTACTGAGCATGGCCCGGCACAAGCCGCGGGTCTACAACCCCCGAGGCGCTGTGGCCCCGCACCACCTCGACGGGACGGCCGAGCGGCTCCTCGAGTCGTACGGCGTTCCCCCGGCCCGGTCCGGCAATCGGGTACGGCTTATCGGTGACGGCGAGGACGCCTATCGATCCGTACTCGAGTTCATCGACAAGGCCGAGCGATCGATCCATATCACCACGTACATTCTCGGACGCGACGATGTCGGCCGGGAGATCGTCGCGCGTCTGGTCCGTCGAGCCAAGGACGGAGTGGAGGTGCGCCTTCTGCTCGACTCGGTCGGTTGCTGGAGGGTCAGCCGGCGGTTCCTCGCGCCGCTCACGGCCGCCGGCGCCAAGGTCGCGTTCTTCATGCCGATGTTCCGCCTGCCGCACCGGGGCCGGGCGAACCTGCGGAACCACCGCAAATTGATCGTGACCGATGACCGCCAAGCTCTGGCCGGCGGCATGAACCTGGCCGGCGAATACATGGGTCCCACCGCCGACGCCAAGCGCTGGCTCGACCTGTCCCTCGTGGTGGAAGGGCCCGCTGTCCACGACCTCGCCGAGCTGTTCGCTTCCGACTGGAAGTTCGCCACGTCCGAAGATCTCTCGCCCCCCAAGCTTCCGCCGGCGACGGCCGTCCCTTCCGAGGGGACGATCGTCCAGGTCGTGGCGAGCGGACCCGACGTGACGGGGGACCCGCTTTACGATTCTTTGGTCACCGCATTCTTCGGCGCGCGCGCGAGGATCTGGGCTGTAACGCCCTACTTCGTGCCCGACGAAACGCTCGTGCGCGCCCTGGAGCTGGCGGCCCGCCGGGGCATCGACGTGCGGCTCATGGTTCCGGAACACTCGAACCATCTTACGGCCGATCTCGCCCGGGGCAGCTACCTGAACCAACTCCAGGAGGCCGGCGGCCAGGTCTTGCTCTTCAAGCCGGTCATGCTGCACGCGAAGCTCATCATCCTCGACAACGACCTGGCCGTCGTCGGCTCGGCGAACATGGACATGCGCAGCCTCTTCTTGAACTTCGAGCTCGCGCTCTTTCTCTACTCGCGCGAGCAGGTGGCGGCGGCCTCCGCGTGGATGGAAGCGTCGATCAAATCGTGCCGGCACGGCATCACGCCTCCGGGCTGGGCGCGCGAGCTGGCCGAGAACGTGGGACGGCTGATGTCACCACTCTTGTAGCGCATTCTCTCGACCATCTTGGGCCTTGCTTCCCCGGGCTCCGATACTCTAACCTAACCCTTGTGGTCGGTTAGGGGTTGCGCCCGCGGAACGGGCTTGGCACGGGAACGAGGACGGCGTGAGCGGGACACGGATTGCCAGCGTGTCGGGACTGCGGGGGGTCGTTGGCGACGGACTCGACCCCGCGGTCGTGGTGGAATTCGCAGCGGCGTACGCGGCGGGGTGCGAGCCGGGGCCGATCGTGGTCGGTCACGACGGCCGGGTCTCGGCCCCCGTGTTCGTCAACGCTGTGCTTGCGGGCGTCACCGCCACCGGGCGCGATGCGCTCCTGGTGGGCGCGACGGCCACTCCCACGATTGGGAGGCTCGTCCGCGACCAGCATGCCGCCGGGGCCATTCAAATCTCCGCCTCGCACAACCCGCCGCGCTATAACGGCCTCAAGTTCTTCCAGCCGGAGGGGATGGTCCTGAGCCCCGCGCAAGGGCGAGCGGTGCTCGACCGCCTCGAGCGCAGGGCGTTTGGATGGGCCGCCTGGGACTCCCTCGGCCGCGTCCGCACGCTCGAAGATCCGGACAACGTTCACCTGAATCAAGTGCTCAAGATTGTCGATGTCGACGCGATCCGCCAGCGCAAGCTCTCGGTAGTGCTCGACGCCTGCCACGGCGCGGGGGGACGGATGGGCGCGGCCCTTCTCCGCGCCCTCGGCTGCCGCACCGTCGTGCTCGGTGGCAACGCGGACGGGCGTTACGACCATCCCCCGGAGCCGACCGAGGCGAACCTGCGCGGCTTCGCGGCAATCGTCCCGGCGACGGGCGCTCACGTCGGGTTCGCCCAGGATCCTGACGCCGACCGCCTCGCGATCGTCGACGAAACCGGCCGCTACATCGGCGAGGAGCTCACGCTCGCACTCGCCGCTCAGCACCGGCTGGCGCAGGTCCGGGGGCCGGTCGTGCTCAACCTCTCCACGTCGCGTGTCACGGAAGAAATCGCCAAGCGCTTCGGTTGCCCCGTGCACCGCACTCCGGTCGGCGAGATCCACGTCGTCGAGCGGATGCGCGCTGAGGGGGCTGTGCTCGGCGGCGAGGGGAACGGCGGCGTCATCGACCCGCGCGTCGGCTTCGTGCGCGATAGTTTCGTCGGCATGGCCCTGGTCCTGGACCTGCTGGCCCAGTCGGAGACGCCGCTGTCGGCGCTCGTGGACCAACTGCCCGTCCCGGCGATGGTCAAGGACCAGTATCCCCTTCCGAACAAGCAGGGGAGCGCGGACGTCAGTGCGCTTTGGGACCGCATCGTGGCCGCCAACCCCGAAGCGGGCGCCGACCGCCGCGACGGCCTGCGCCTCGACTGGCCCGACCGCTGGGTCCACGTTCGCGCGAGCAACACCGAGCCGATCGTCCGCGTGATCGCCGAAGCCCCCGATCCGGCCGCGGCACGGGCCCTCGCCGCCCGGATCGGCCGCTGGGTCACCGGCGGGCCGGAGGTGACACCATGAACGAGTGGCCGACCTATACGCGTGCCCCGGCGGTCGCGTTCGTCGACGTCGACGGGACGTTGCTCGCCCAGACAACGACCTACCTTTTTGCCCGCATCCTGCGCCGGCGGGGCCTGATTAAACGCTCGTTCGTGCTGCGGGCCATGTATCACGGCCTTCAGCACCGCTTCGGCCACCTCGATTATGGGCGCCTCGTCGCGTTTGGTTTGCGCAGCATCGCGACGATCCCCACGGTCGAGCTCGAACGCATCGCCTATGATAACTTCGTCGAGTTCGTGCGGCCCCGGCTTTATGAAGGGGTCGTCGAGCACTTCACAGCCTTGCGGCGCGCTGGGACGGCCGTTGTCCTGGTCTCTTCCTCGCCGGGAATCGTGATCGAGCCGCTCAGTCTGTTCCTCGGCTGCGACGATACGATCACCACCCCCGTTGTGATCGAACGCGGGCGATTGATCGGAATTGGTGACGGGCCAGCGTGTTACGGCGAAGGAAAGCTCTACTGGGCCGAACGCTGGGCCGCCGCTCGCGGAATCACCATGGACGAAGCCGTCGCATATGCGGATAATTGGAGTGATCGAGCCCTCTTGCAACGGGTCGGCAAAGCCGTTGTCGTCCGCCCCCACCGCCGGTTGCGCAGACTGGCACACGAAAAAGGATGGGAGATTGTTCGGCCACGGCGCCCCCACGTGAGCCGACAGCGCAGTCTCGGCGGTTGACCACGCAGCGTTTTTTTGTCTCCCAGGCGATACGGCCGGATCAGGTCGTCCGATTGACGACGAATGGAGCAGCGAAGCTTGAAACCGATGACCGACGGCATGACACGGGAGTCGGCGGATATGCCTTTATCCCAAGAGCCTTCCCAGTCTGCGAAATCCGTGCGAACGTTGCGGGCGGGTTCGACCGCGATGGCGTTGGTCATCGGGTTGGCTGCGCTCACCGCGCACGCCTCCGAGTCGGACCTCGTCCGCGACATCCAGCGCTACTGCACGGTCTGCTGGAAGAACGCGCGGCTCGACCCGGGGCTGTGGGATGACTGCACGCAGGAGGTTTGCTGTCGCCTGCTCGGCAAGGCTCGGGCTGGGCAGCTCGACCTGAACCTGGTGTTGGCCGACGACACGCCCGAGCGGCGGGAGTTGGTGCGGGCGATCGACATGGTCCGCAAGCGCGTGCAGCGTCTGAAGCGGCACCAGCCGTTTGACGAACACTTCGTTGCCGGCCCCGATCACGACCAGCGCCACCGCGACCGCCAGGAGCTCGGCGAGATCCTCGAATCAGCCCGGCAAGCCGTCCTCACCCCGCGCCAGGACCGAATCGTCGAGCTCTGGACGCGCGGTTGGAGCGTGCCCGAGATCGGTGCCGACCTCAACCTGCCCGTCGCGCGCGTCAGCGACGAGAAGTACAAGGCCCTCCGCAAGCTCGAGAACTACCTCGCCGGCCGTCGCGACGAACTGGACCTCGGCGCGGAGCTGGCCTTGGTCGCCGGCAACGACCGCGAAGTCGGTTGATTCGTATCGATCGATGAGCACGCGATCGCGACGGATCAGAAGGCGGCAACAAAACGGACGGGGCGAGCGGGCCTTGCCCTCATCAGAAGGTCTCCTTGCCCCATTCGGCCAAGCGCGGCCACGCACCGAACCGGTAAAGGCCCCGCTTCCTGAGGCGCTGGGGGTCTTGGCGTTACTTCGAGGGAGCGCTCGGTCCCGGCCTTTCGCCCGCGAGGGCCGCAGCCCAGGCTCGCAGCCGGGCCGCTTCCTCCGGCTTCGACAGCGCGTCGTAGCATTCGGCGAGTCCCGCGACGGCATCGTAGAAGGGCCGGTTCGAAGGCCGATGGCGGGGTAGACGGCCTCGAAAGCCGGGAGGAAAGGCGCGCTCGGCAAGCTCGAAAGCGTAGCCGAAGTGCCCGCGCGCCAGCGACGGATCACGAAAGTCCTCGAGCGCGAGCCGGCCGAGGGCCACGTGGACCCACAGGTTATCGCCGCACCCCTGGAGGGCGTAGCGCAAGGCGTCACGCGCGGCCTCGGGGTCGCCGGCCTTCCGAAGCTCGATTCCCTCCTCGAAATCGAGCTCCATCTCGCGCACGCAACGGGGGTGGACGATCTCGAAGTCGTCCCCCCCGAGCCGCGACAGACTGAGCCCGCCCCTCCGCTTGGGCGCAGGGCCAGGGCGGGGTCCTTTGGCACCTGGCCCCGGTGGCCGGCGAGGCCCTTGGCCCCGGTTCTTATCCCGTTCTTGCGACATCGCCGCCCGCCCCTCTCCCGTCGCCCCGTCCGCAGGTGACGTGGAGCGTCGTCGTTCCGGCCGCAGGCGAATCAGATCGGGTACAGGTTCTTGAGCTCGGCCCGCTTCTTGGCGCTTCCCTTGGCCGCCTTGATCAGCGGGAAGGTCTGGACCTTGCCGTCAACTTCCAGCGTGATCACGCCCGAGCGGATGACCGAGGTGGCCACGCGGATGTGGGTCGTCTGGCCGTTCGGCAGCCAGATGTGAATGCGCTGGAGGTTCGGCCGGAAGACGCGACGGCTGACGCCGGTGCACTTCGTACCGACGCCCCCAAGGTACTTCGCTTTACCGCGGCTCGTAATGCTGTTGCCGAACGAGGTCTTCTTGCCGCTGACATCACACTGGCGTCCCATCGGAACGGTTCCTTCTGCTGGCGCGGGCGTTAGAGGCGTCTAAAAGGATCGGCGGCGTCAGACTTTTTCTTTGGCCGTCGGATTGTGCGGCTTGCTGCGCTGGACGTTTCCGCATTCCTCGACCAGGTCGCAGACCTTGTGCGGCGGCACGGCGAGCTTGCACTGGGGGCAGATGTTCAGCGCAGGAGGAACCAAAAAGTCGTGGCTCCGCCTCATCCCTTTGCGCGACTTCGACTTACGTCTCTTTGGTACGGCCACGACTCGATCTCTCCAATCCGGCGCATCTGCGTGTAGTGGAAAAGAGGACTATTATCCGCGCGGCCGCCCTTTTTTCAAGGCCGGATTGCGAATCGGCGCGCGCGGAGCACGTTCATGTTTTTTGTCGCGAGATTGCGACGAATTCCCTAGGATAATTGGAGACGCCCACGAGGTGGTGCGTGCGATTACTCTGTAGGGCCGGCCATTGCTGGCCGATTCGCGGGCGGCAATGGCCGGCCCTACAAAAGAGCCGGGTGCGCGCACTAGCCGCCGGGTGCTTACGGATCATTGCGGGCGGCGGGTGAGCGTCTCTTGGTGTCCCGGACAATGGCGCGAGTCAAAGGGGATCAGGATGCAAGGGCGTCTCGTCGGTGCGCTGCTCGAGATTGTGGGCGCAATCTTGGGCGGGGTTGTCGGGTACTTCGCCTTTATCTGGTTGGTGCAGCAGGGCTTTTACGGCTTGATGCTCCCCGGCGCGCTGGTTGGTCTTGGCTGCGGCCTTTTTGCACGGCGCCGATCCGTGGTGCGTGGCGTCACGTGCGCCCTCGCCGGGCTTGCGCTCGAGTTATTCGCCGAATGGAAAACATTTCCCTTTGCCCAGGACGAGAGCTTCGGGTTCATGCTGTCGCATTTTCACGAGAAGGCTCCCATCAAGATCATCATGCTGCTCGCCGGCGCTCTCTTGGCGTTTTGGCTCGGTAAAGACGCGGGTTTTTCCGCCCGGTTCGACACGAGCAAGAGCAGAGGCCCGTCGAACCGAAGCGACGCCGATGGTCCGTCGACAGTTTAGCCCGTTTGCCTGGGCCCCATCTTCCTTCGAGCCCCGGTGCCGTTAGAATTCCGATAGACCCATCTCACCCCGCGGGCCGATCGGTGCGACGACCGGCCTCGTGGCTCGTCGAAGGAGGACGCCATGCCCACGTCCGTTCCCGCCGCCGGCCGAGACCGCACGGCCGGGTCCCCCGCGGAAGACGCCCAGAGTGTGCGCGAACGGCAAATGCGCCAGGCGGAGGAACTGTTGTTCTCGGAGCCGTCGCGGGCGGGGTTCGCGAAGGGGCTCTTTCGGGGCGAATTCCGCGGGCCGGCGATCTTCCCGTACCCGACCTTGCCCCCGGGTGAGAAAGCCACGGTCGACGCGGCCGTGGCCGAGGTCCGGAAGTTTGCCGAAACCAGCATCGATGCGGCCGCGATCGATCGCGCGGCCGATATCCCGCAGTCGGTCATCGAGGGGCTCGGACGGCTCGGCGTGCTCGGCATGACGGCACCTGCCGAGTTCGGCGGACGCGGGTTCTCGCAGTCGGGCTACTGCCGGATCATGGAGGTGATCGGCGGGCACTGCTCGTCGACGGCCGTGTTCGTCAACGCCCACCACTCGATCGGTATCCGGGCCCTCTTGCTCTTCGGCACCGACGAGCAGAAAGCGGCCTGGCTGCCGCCCCTGGCCCGCGGCGAGAAGCTCGCGGCGTTCGCCCTGACGGAGACCGAGGCCGGCTCCGACGCCAGCAACGTGCAGACAACCGCCACGCCGAGCGCCGACGGCCAGACCTATCTCCTGAACGGCTCGAAGCGCTACATCACCAACGGCGCGCTCGCCGACGTCCTCACGGTGATGGCCCGCACGCCCGACCCCAAGGGGGGCGAGTCGAAGGTCACGGCCTTCCTCGTCACTCCCGACATGCCGGGATTCGAGGTCGTCGAGGCCCGGATGGAGAAATGCGGGATCCGGGGCACGGCCACCGCCAAGCTCGCCTTCCACGACATGCCCGTCCCTGCCTCGAACATCCTCGGTCCGCTCGGTAAAGGCCTGAAGGTCGCGCTCACGGTGCTCGACTTCGGCCGTACCACCTTCGGCGCAAGCTGCACGGGCGCTGCCAAGACCTACCTGACCGCGGCCACGCGCCACGCCGCCCGCCGCCGCCAGTTCGGTAGGCCGCTCGCCGACCTCGAGTTGATCAAGAAAAAGCTCGCCTACCTCGCGGCGACGGCCTACGCCATGGAGGCCTTGACCTACGAAACCGCTGCCCTGATCGATTCCGGGGCCGAGGACTATATGCTCGAGACGGCCATCCTCAAGGTGTTCTCGACCGAGGCCCTCTGGCAAGGCAGCTACGAGACGCTCCAGGTCCACGGCGGCCAGGGATACTTCAGCGACGAGCCCTACGAGCGGATGATGCGCGACGCACGCATCAACACGATCGGCGAGGGGGCGAACGAGGTCCTCAAGGCCTTCATCGCGCTGGTGGGGATGCGCGACATCGGCGAAGGCTTCAAGTCCACCCTGGAGGGTCTCAAGAGCGTGCGCCGGTTCGTCCCGACGCTGGGCCGCTTCCTGGGCGAACGGCTCGCGCTCCGTACCCACGTGCCGACCGTGCCCGTGCTCACCCCCCTGCTCCGCCCGGTCGCGGACCGGCTCGCCCGGCGCGTGACGCGATTCGCCCGTGCGATCGAGCATGTCCTGATGAAATATCGCGAAGATGTGCTGGAACGCCAGTACGTTCAAGAGCGGGTGGCCGACGCGGCCATCGCCCTCATGACCGCCTCGTGCGTCCTGGCTCGCCTCGATCAGGAGCTGGCGACGAACACCGCGACCGACCTGGACCGCCAGGCGGCCGAGCTGTACCTGAGCATGGCCAATCGGCGGTTCGACCAGGCGCTCTACGAGCTCGACCACAACGATGATGCGCAGACGACGACGACGGCGAATGCGGCCCTCCGTGCTTGCCGCTAGCGCGGATCACTTCGCAGACTTCCTCTCGGCAGGCGTCCCCCCCGCCGCTTGCCATGCTTCTTCCAGCGCGCTGTAGAACAAGCCGCCGTCCTTGTAGGGGTGGATGGTGATCCTCATCCGGGCACCCGACCGGCGCTTCACTTCGATCGTGTATTTCGTGAGGTCCAAGCTGTTCGGCGCGTATTTTTGGCTGTATGCCGTGGAGTCCATCAAAGACTCGATCTCCTTGAGCTCAAAGGAGGTTTTCCGCTGACCCTTCATGTAAACGAGTTGTTTCGACGTCAGCGCGGCCGATTCCGGTTCGCCGTCGTCGGTCTCCTCATTCGTGTAATAGCAGATCAGCTCACCACCTTCGTCCTCACTCTCGACGCCGAGGCGCTTCAGTTCGTTCAGGTCATATGAACCGAGCTCGTTGGCCATCTTGATCCCAGAGCTATGCGGGCGGGCGGGCGTTGAGGGGCTCATCATCGGCACGTTGACGTGCGATTCGTAGCGAACGCCGACGAACAGCGCCGCGACCGCCACGGCGACAAGCCCGATGAGTACCCAGACGAACCCGAGCCAGAGCCCCGCCTTCGCCATCGCTCGGCCGCCCAAGCGCCCCCCCGAGGCGCGGATTTCACCCAGCGAGGCGAATCCGGTGACGATCGCGATCAGCGACCCAAGAATTGGGAGCACCGTCAGCCCGAGGATGCCGAATACCAGGCTGACGACAGCGAGCTTGCTCCGCGCGTAGTCCGTGCTGCCGTGAACCGGAACGGTCTTCTCCCGCGGCTCGTGAAAATCGAGGTCTTGCATGGTAAGGCTCCCTGGGAGGAACGGGGTAGCCGGCCCGTGGGCCGTCATACACTAAGGCCGATGGGAGTGCTTCGGACCAGCGCGCGAATTATTTCCGGCCCCAGAGGCGACCCGGCAGTAGGAATGAGCTGGGCAGTGCCCACCCTACAACAACTTATTCACTCCCATTCAATCGTGCCGGGCGGTTTGCTCGTCACGTCGTAGACGACGCGGTTGACCCCCTTCACGGCGTTAATGATCCGCGTCGAGGCTCGGGCCAGGAGCTCATGCGGCAGGCGCGACCAGTCAGCCGTCATGAAGTCGTCGGTCTCGACGGCGCGGAGGGCGATGACGTTCTCGTAGGTGCGACCGTCCCCCATTACGCCCACCGACTGCACGGGCAGGAGCACCGCGAACGCCTGGGCCACCTGGCGCTCGAGACCGGCGTTGCGTAGCTCGTCGAGGAAGATCGTGTCCGCCTGGCGGAGCACCTCTAGCCGATCGGCCGTCACGGCTCCCAGGCAACGAACGGCGAGACCTGGGCCGGGGAACGGGTGGCGCCAGATGAGCCGGTCGGGGAGCCCGAGCTCCAGCCCGAGCCGGCGTACCTCGTCCTTGAACAGGTCGCGCAGGGGCTCGATAAGCTCGAACCCCAGTTCGGCCGGCAGGCCGCCGACGTTGTGATGGTGCTTGATCGTGGCCGCGGGTCCGTCCGCATCGCCGCCGCTCTCGATCACGTCGGGGTAGAGCGTCCCCTGGGCCAGGAACCGCGCGGCGGGAATCGACTTGGCCTCGTCGCGGAAGACGTCGATGAACGTGTGCCCGATTCGGACCCGTTTCTCCTGCGGATCAGTCACTCCGTTCAGGGCCTTGAGGAAACGCTCCGAGGCGTCCACAACCCGAAGTTCGGCGTTCGAGTGCTGTCCGAACGCCTCGGCGACCGCCGCACGCTCGCCGGCCCGGAGGAGCCCATTGTCGACGAACACGCAGACCACGCGCGGGCCGAGGGCCTTGGCCAGCAGTGCTGCGCACACGGCCGAGTCCACTCCGCCGGAAAGTCCGCAGACGACGCGGTCGGTTTCTCCGACGCGCTGTTGAACCTCGGCGACCGAGCGCTCGATGAACGCCCCCATCGTCCACGCGCGGGGGCTGTGGCAGATCCGGTCGAGGAAGTTGCCCAGGATGAGTGCGCCGTAGGGCGTGTGGGCCACCTCCGGGTGGAACTGGAGCCCGTAGACGGGGAGCGTCCCGTGTTTCACGGCCGCGACCGGGCACGTCGCCGTGGCCGCGAGCGGGAGGAATGCCGGCCCGGCGTCCTGAACCTGGTCGCCGTGGCTCATCCAGACGGTGGTCGCGCGGGGCACGTCGTGAAAGAGAGGCTCATTCGGGTCCGTGACCTGACATTCGGCACGGCCGTACTCGCGTGCCGGGGACGGCTGCACTTTGCCCCCGAGCGCTTCGCACGCGAGCTGCATCCCGTAGCAGATTCCGAGCACGGGGACTCCCAGGTCGAACAGGCGCGGGTCGCAGCGCGGGGCGTTCGGCTCGTAGACGCTCGACGGGCCTCCCGACAGGATGATCGCCAGCGGGTTGAGCGCGCGCACGCGCTCGACCGTCACGTCATGGCGGACGATGCGTGCGAACGCGTGCCGCTCGCGCACGCGCCGGGCGATGAGCTGGACGTATTGCGAGCCGAAATCGAGGACCAAGACGGGGCGCACGGTGGGATCGGGACGATCCATCAGTGGGGCGGCCTTTCGGAAATCTTCGTAGGGTGGGTGAGCCCTGCAAGGGCGGAACCCACCGTGCGTGGCCTACGCGGTGGGTTTCGCCCCTGCAGGTCCCACCCACCCTACAGGGAACGAAGCGGGATGGATCGGACAACTCACTTCTTACGCGGCTGACCCTTCGGGTCGAGGTTCTTCTCCAGGTCGTCTTCGCTGACGTCGCACTGGACGCCCGTCGAAGGAACGTCGAGCTTGGCCGTCCAGAGGACCGCGTTCAGGACGAGCTTGCGGAAGTCGGCGTTGCCCCAGTTCTTGTGCGTGTGAGCGCCGGTGAAGCCGAAGCCGCGGCCGCCGTCGGGACGCTCCACGGCCCAGGCGAGCACCTCGTCGCGGCCCTTGGCCTCCAGGATGTGCTTGTACGGCCCCCGCGGCGAGGCGCTGACGCCCTGGCGCGTCTGGTCGTCGGGCTTGGCGACGACGATCGGGGTCACGCCCTTCATCTCGGGGCGGAAGCGGATGTTGAAATACCACTCGTCGCGGATCGAGAACGGCTTCACTCCGCGCGTGATCGGGTGGTCGGGCAAGTTCTTGATCTCGGCAACCCAGTGCGGGTTGGTCGAGAAGCCGGTCTCGTAGTAGCCACCGATCCAGTCGAGGAAACGGTCGCCCGGGACCCCCTTGGGGACCTCGACCGCGTAGTGGAGGCAAGCCACGCCGACCCCCTGGTCCATGAGCGCCTGGAGGGTCTTGAGGCGGTCCTTCTGGATCATCGGATGTCCGCCGCCGCCGTCCATGAAGAACACGATCGACCTGGCCCCGTCGAAGACCTTCTCGTCCTGGGGCCAACCGCCGGTCACCACGACGGGATCGATCCGGGGGCTCTGGATCTCGCCGAGGCACTTGGCCAGCAGCTTGATTCCCGCGTTGAACTCGTGGTCACCCGGTCCGTGGCTCGGGTTGCCGGCGACCAGCACGATCTTGGCATCCGCCGCGCGGGCGGCCATAGGCGCAGCGGCAAAAAGGGCAAGAGCACAGAGAGCGATCAGCTTCTTCATTCGTGTCGCACCTGAGTGGGTAGAGGGGTCACGCGGCCAGCCCTGGTTCCCACGCTCTGCGTGGGAACG
>JARLIH010000119.1 GCA_031291845.1 Isosphaeraceae bacterium
TCCCGCCGAGGTGCTCGACCGGAGTGAGCCATCGGGCGGAACATACCCTCAAGCTAACAAACCGAGTGCCCGAAGGGCGAGCGGGTCGGTCTTCTGCCCGCGACGATCGCGGAGTCGCGCTGCGACGGCCTTCGGGACGTTGGGTGGAGTGCCCACCGTAGGTTCCGGGCGCACAACCCGGGTGGGCCCCCGGTCGATCTGGTCTGTCATCCTGCTTTGTCCCGATGAGGGCGCTCTGAAAATCGGGGTGGCGGCATGAGCATCCTTTGTCAGCCGGCTGCGCCCGGGTACGATAACGACGGACCAACGGCTGGTGTTTCCGCAACGACGGGAGGAGACTTGGAATGGCGCGGCGGCTGTACGTTCTGGGGCTGGCCGCCATTTCCTCCCTGGCGGTAGCGGGATACCTTCTTGTCGCGGCGCGTCACTTCCGGCAGGGAATGGACGAAGCGATCGTAGAGATGGAGCGTGGGCGTTTTCCGTCGGCCCTGCGAACGCTCCAGCGGCTCGACCGGCTTCGTCCCGGGCGAGGGGAAGTGCAGTATCGCATTGGGCTGTGTGAGCAAGCCTTGGGGCATACCGACGAGGCCCTGAGGGCGTGGGAACGCGTCTCGCCGGGCGACCGGCTGGGCGGGAAAGCTGTAGTGGCGCGGGGCGTTCTCCTCGCCAACAAGTTGCACCTCCGGGCCGCGGAAGACGTGCTCGAAGCGACGCTGCGCCGCGAGCCGAGCGAGGACGCCCGGCGAGCCCTCTCGCGGCTCTACCGGTTGGAAGGGCGTGCTCTCGACGTGCGCCGGCTTCTCCAGGACGGGTGGGAAACCGCCGCCGATCCGGTTGCGGTACTCCGTGAGCTCTGGTCGCTGGACACCGCCCCTTGGCCCATCAGCGGTGCCGAGAAGGTGCTCTCGAAGGCGGACCTGAAGGACGACCGCATCTGGCTCGGGAAAGCGAACCTTGCCCTCCTGACCGGCCAGTTCGAGGCGGCGCGGCAGGCGCTCGCGGTTTGTCTGAGAGAGCGCCCCGACGACTCCGCGGTTTGCGATGCGCGTCTCGCGCTGGCTCAGGCGACGAACGATACCCGGATGGCCCGCGAAGCCCTGGGCCATCTGCCGGCGAGTCGTTTCTCAGCCGACGATGAGCTTGCGTTCCGCGCGTGGTGGGCTGCGCGGGGGAGCGATCGAAATAATGAGCGGCGTGCGCTCGAAGACTTGGTGGCGCGGCGGCCATGCGACACCAGGGCGCTCGAGCGTCTCGCGGAGCTGGCGCTCGACGCGGGAGATGCGGTGCGAGCGTCGCGATATCGGGCCAGCAAGGTCGAGTGCGATGAAATCATCGAACGATACCGAGCGCTGGTCAACGAGCCGGAGCCGCTTCGTCGGGCCAAGGACCTGTCGGAGATGGCCCAGGCGCTCGGCCGCAATTTCGACGCGCGTGCCTGGCTGACGCTGGCGCTTCGTCTGCGCCCCAACGATCCCGTGCTCGCCGGCGGGCTCGAACGCTTGAAGACGCCCGTTGCCGCAACGAACCGCGGCACGCTCGCGGACCGGTTCGTCGACCTCTTCGCCAGGGAGAACCATTCGGCCGCCGTCGCGCTTCGGGAGAGCACGGCGAACTTGCCCACGTTCTCCGACGACGCCGAGACCGCAGGGCTGCGGTTCTTTCAGGACAATGGCGCCCGCTCGTCGTACTACCTTCCCGAGATCATGGCGGGCGGGGTGGGCCTGCTCGATTACGACGGGGATGGCTGGCTCGACGTGTACGCCGTCCAGGGCGGCCCCTTCCCGCCGAACGACTCGGCCCCGCCGCCCGGTGACCGGCTGTTTCGGAACCAGGGCGACGGCTCGTTCGCGGACGTGACGGAACGGTCGGGCATCGCAAAAATGCGGCGCGGCTATGGGCACGGCATCGCCGTCGGCGACTTCGACAACGATGGCCACCCCGACGTCTTCGTGACCCGCTGGCACGCCTACGCCCTCTACCATAACCGGGGCGACGGCACCTTCGAGGACTTGACCGACGCGGCCGGCCTCGGGGGCGATCGTGACTGGCCAACCTCCGCGGCGTGGGCCGACCTCGACAACGACGGCGACATCGACCTCTACGTCTGCCACTACCTGGCGTTTGACCCACAAAAACCACCGAATTGCGTGAGCTCAACCAACACGTCGACGCAGATCTACTGCGACCCCATGCGATTCGAAGCCTGTCCCGATCACCTCTTTCGCAATGACGGCGACCGTTTCGTCGACGTGACCGCCAGCGCGGGGATCCTCGAGCGGAAGGGGCGGGGCCTCGGCGTGTTGGCGGCCGACTTCGACGATGACGGACGGGTCGACCTGTTCGTCACCAATGACATGTCCGCGAACTATCTGTTTCGCAACATGGGAGACCTCCGATTCCAGGAGGTGGCCCACGATGTGGGTGTCGCGAGCAACGCGGACGGCGGCTACCACGCCGGCATGGGCATCGCTTGCGGTGACCTCGACGGCGACGGCCTCGTCGACCTGTTCGTGACCAACTCCTTCAACGAGGCGACCACCTACTACCGCAACTTCGGCAAGGGCGTCTTCGTCGACCGCACCGCGGCCTCCGGGCTCGCCGTCGCCACGCGCTTCCTCGTGGGTTTCGGTGTCGCGACGCTCGACTACGACGACGACGGGACGCTCGACCTGATTTCGGTTAACGGCAATTTGAACGACGCCCGGCCCTACAACCCGTTTCCGATGCCGGTTCAATTGCTCGCGGGGAGGCCAGGCGGGAGGCTCGCCGACGTGTCGAGCGCGGCAGGACCGCCGTGGTCCGAGCTGCGACTCGGGCGCGGCCTCGCCGTTGGCGACGTCGATAACGACGGCCGGACCGATGCGCTGGTGATGAGCCTGAACGAGCCGTTGGCCTACTTCCACAACAGGACGGCGGGCGGGCGTTCCGTGACACTTCGTCTCGAAGGACGGTCGTCCAACCGGGACGCCGTCGGTGCACGCGTGACCCTCCGCGCCGGCGGGCGGATGCAGACCGCACACCGGTTCGGAGGGGGAAGCTACCAGTCCGCGGCGGATCCCCGGCTGCACTTCGGCACGGGGGCGGCAACGCATGTCCAGTCACTCGAAGTCCGCTGGCCGTCCGGGCGGGTGGATCGCCACCGTGAGCTCGAACCGGGGACCGAGTACCTCATCCGTGAGGGGGAGGCTGCTCCGATCGCCGTCAGGCACGTTCGACCTTGACGCGGGGCCGAGGGATTCGGCCTCGGCTCGTTCAGGGTTTCCCCGGCACGAGGTAAGAGTCAAAGACGCGGACCTTGGCGAACTGCGCCCGGTTCGCTTCGACGAACTCCTTGTGCTGAGGGTGCTCGAGGTACTTGGCCTTTGTCTCCTTGTCGCGGAAGACGACGTGCAGCGCGACGTCCCAGTCCTTCACGCTCACAGGCTCCTCCACGTCCTCGGCGATGATGCCGACCGAAAAATAGACCGAACCCTCGATATCCTTGAGGTACTTCTCGCAAGACGCTGCAAACGCCTTTCGAGATTCAGGGGAATGGTCCTTCAGCGCGAAGAAGACCATGTGGGCCAACTGCGGCTCGCTCTTCTCCGCCGTGCGGGCGACGTTCCCGACGATCAGCGTTGCAGCAAGGGTCGCAAACAGGGTACACGCAAGGAGCTTGGACATCGTCAATCGTTCCTCTCTGGGTGTTCGGGCGGACGGTCCGCCGCAACGTCACAAGAAGAACACGAACTAGGGTGGCAGGGGAAGAGGGTGCCACCGGCAAAGACATCCGTTCTTGGGACCGCGATTCGCAGTCAAAAAGCGCGGGCCACAGCGCCCGGGAGGAACGGTCCTCGAGGGCGATGCGGCCGGACTTCGAGCGACGACTTGATCGGCCGGTTCGGTGACCGCCAAACCTTAGCCGGTAATCTTGTTGAAGATTTCGGAGAACTCGTACGGCGTCTGGACGAGCGAGCTCGAGTTGTACTCGGCGTAGGTCAGCGCACCGTTCGGATCCTCCTGGTCGCGCGTCAGCGACCAGAATGAGAGACCGCCGAGTCCCACCTTTTCGGCGAAGGCGACGAGCTGGTTGGCGTCGCTAAAACCGAAGACCTCGTCCGACGCGTCATTCACGCCGATCATGGGCGAGACGGCGATCATTCCCCAGAGCTGGGTGCTCGAGAGCGTGGTGCCGTACAGGCCCGAGAGCTGCGTGTAGACGCTCTGGGCCGAGTCGATGGCGTATGTCCCCATTTGCCCCTGAGGGTTCGGGGCCGTGCTGTCGCCGAAGTCCATGGCCATGACGTTGACCATGGAGATCTTTACCCCGTACTTGAGCGCTGACTGGAGGACGTAGAGCCCGTTGGCCGTCAGGCCGGTCGGGAGCACCGGCAGGGTGAAGGAAACGTCGAGCGTCTTGCCCGCGGCCGTGGCGGCCTGCTGCAGGGCAGCGATCGCCTGCGACCGGCGGTCGATCGAGGCGTTGTCCGCAACCGCGGCTCCCTCGATGTCAAAGTCGATATGCGTGAGCCCGTAGGCAGTAATCACTTGCTGGTATGCTGCCGTCAGCGCACTGACGCTCGTGATCGCCTGCGCAAGCTCCGTACCGTTCTCGCCACCGAAGGACACGCTCACGTCCCCTCCGAGCTGCCGGACCTGGTTGATCTGCGCCTGGATCGACTGGTCGAAGCTACCGCCGTTCACTTCGTAGGTGCTATAGCCTCCCCACGCCGGAACGTTGCTCGGGCCGGCGACGATGAATGCGAGCGTGAAGTACTTCACGCCGGCCGTCTGCATCGCGGTCACGAGGTTGTAGGTCGGGTAGAGGGTCATGTCGACATACGGCGCGAAGACGTGCGCAGGCCAGTTGCCAGGGGCCGTGGGGGCAACGACGGTGACCGTGACGGTGCCCGTCGCGCTGAGGCCGTGGCCGTCGGAGACCGTGTAGGTAAAGGAGTCGGCCCCGAGGTAGCCGGACGCCGGAGTGTAGGCCAACGAGCCGTCGCTGTTCGTGGTGACGGTGCCGTGGGCCCCCTGGGTGTACGATGCGAGCGACAGTGTGTAGCCGAGGGGATCCGACGCGCTCGCGAGCACGTTGACGTTGACCGCTACGCCGGTGAGGGTTTCAGTGGTAATGTTATTCGCGACGGGGGGCGTCGGCGGGGCGGAGATGGTATCGACGATCGTCGCCGTGCCGGTGGCGGTCGCCAGCCCCGCGCCGACGGGACTGCTGAGCGTGACCTGGAACGACTCGTTCGCCTTGGCCACGGTCTCTGGCAGGAGCGGCACCGCGATGGTCTGCGTCACCGTTCCCGGACTGAAGATGAGCGTACCGGACACCGCCGTGTAATCCACACCCGCATGTGCTGTCCCGTCCGCCGTGCCGTAATGGACCGTGACCGTTGATGACGATGGTTGCGAAAGCGTGACCGTGAACGCGGCGGTTGCGCCGGCGGTGCCATCGTTGACAGTCGGGCTGTTGATCAGGAGCGAAGGCACGGCGGGGCCCAGGGGGGCGCCGTTGAGAGCGTAACCGGCAGGCACGTCGGTGCCGACGTTGCCCGGCGTGGCGTTGAAACCGAACGACACGGAGCTGTTGGCCGGGATCGACGAGTCCCAGCTCAGGCCCGACACGACGTACTTGTTGCCGACTTGACTGGTAACGGACGCGTTCCAGATCTGCGTGATCGCGTGGTCCCAGGAGAAGGCGAGCGACCAGTTATTGATGGGGGTGGCCGTGGTATTCGTGATCGTGATCTGCGCACCCACGCCCGTGCCCCAGTCGCTCGTTACCGCGAACGACACCGTGGCCGCCGGAGTGACGGGTGGCGTGGTTACGGTGTCGACGATTGTGGCGGTACCCGTGGCCGTGCCGACGACCGCTCCCGAGGGGCTGCTGAGCGACACCTGGAACGTTTCGTTCGGCTTGGCGACCGTGTCCGGAAGCACCGGAACGGCGATCGTCTGACTGACCGTTCCCGGACTGAACGTGAGCGTGCCGGACTCGGCCGTGTAATCGGTGCCCGCGTGGGCCGAGCCGTCGGCCGTGCCGTAATGGACCGTCACCGGCGCTGTTGAAGCCTTGGAGAGCGAAACGGTGAACGTCGCCGTCGTTCCCGCCGTTCCGTCGTTCAAAGTCGGGCTGTTGATGCTGAGCGAGGGCAGGTTCGCGCCCAGGGAGACGCCGTTGAGGGTGTAGCCGGCAGGCACGTCGGCGCCGACGTTGCCCGGCGTGGCGTTGAAGCCGAAGGACACGGAGCCGTTGGCGGGGATCGACAGGTCCCAGCTCGCGCCGGAAACGACGTACTGGTTGCCGCTGTGGCTGGTGACGGCGCCGTTCCAGATCGATGTGATCGAGTGGTCCCAAGAGAAGCCGAGGGACCAGTTATTGACCGGGGTGGCCGTGGTGTTCGTGATCGTGATCTGCGCGCCCACGCCCGTGCCCCAGTCGCTCGTCACCGCGAAGGACGCGGTCGTGAGCAACGCCCTCGCTTCGAGCGCCTCCAGGCTCTGGCCGATCCGCCGTGCCTGCGTGCGCCGCCGTCCCTTCGTTCCCCACCGCCGCTGCAAGATTGACATCGCGATCCTTTCCCGGTTCCACCGCGAGTGTCCATGGATAGGCCACTCGCGACAGAATATCATGAGACAAGCACTCAAGGTAAATTTTACAGGGTCGATACGACGGGATGAATGGAAAAGTTCGATGCGTTGCGCGCGGCATTGGGGGCTGGCACGCGGTGCGCAAGAATCGACAGGTAAACCCTAGGTCACGTCAGGGACGTTGCGTTCTAGAGGGCGCGATGTTTCAAAAAAACAACGGTTTTCGCGGCACCTCACGTTGAATGAGGCGATGGCTCAACGACACATGCTTTTTCGCGAGCTTGGAAAAGAAATGCCCAGCGCAGTTTTCGAACGGCTGGCATATGACCCGGTGCGTGGGCGCGGCTTTTCCCCGCGCGCTAGGGGCATTGCCCTGGCGGGCGCGACCCCAGCCACCCTTGCCAGAGACCGTTGCAACCCAAACGAAAACCGCTCTACGCGAGGATCGCCTCGACCACCTCACCGTGCACGTCCGTCAGGCGCATGTCACGGCCTCCGAAGCGGAAAGTGAGCCGCTTGTGGTCCATGCCGAGCAGGTGCAGCATCGTGGCGTGGAGGTCGTGCATCTCGACCTTGTCGACGACGGCCTTGTAGCCCCACTCGTCGGTCTGGCCGTAGGCGATGCCCCCTTTGACGCCTCCGCCGGCGAGCCAAATGGTGAAACCGAAGGGGTCGTGATCGCGCCCGTCGCTCCCCTGGGCAAAGGGGGTCCGGCCGAACTCGCCGGCCCAGACGACGAGCGTCGTCTCGAGCAGGCCGCGCGCCTTCAGGTCGTGGAGCAGGGCCGCGATGGGCTGGTCCACAGCGCGGCAGTTTCGCTCGTGGCCCTCTTTCAGGCCGCCGTGCTGGTCCCAGCGGTCGGTGCCGACGGCGGGACAGGTCAACTCGACGAAGCGCGCTCCGCGCTCGACCAGACGGCGGGCCATCAGGCACTGGGCGGCGAAGATGCGCGTTCCATCGTAGCTCGAGTCGAGCCCGTACATACGCTTCGTGGCCGGACCTTCGCCGTGCAGGTCAATCAGCTCGGGAACGGCCGACTGCATCCGGTAGGCCGTTTCGTAGTTGGCGATCGCCGACTCGATCTCATCAGTCGAGCCGATCCGGTCGAGCTCCTGTTGATCGAGCCGGCGCAGCGCTTCGAGCTTGTTGCGCTGGTGGCGATCGGTCGGCTCCACCCGTTTGATGTTGGCGACGGGGGGATCGGAGGGACGGAACACCGACGCCTGGTAGGCCGCCGGCAGGAATCCGCTGTTGAAGTTGTCCAGCCCTCCCGGGGGGATCAGGCCGCCGTTGAGCACGATGAACCCCGGGAGGTCGCGGTTTTCCGACCCGAGCCCGTAGCCGGCCCATGCGCCCATACTGGGCCGGCCTTGGATTCCCGAGCCGGTATGCAGGAAGTAGTTCGCGCTCGTGTGCTCCGGGAACTTCGAGACCATCGAACGGATCACGCACAGGTCGTCAACGCACTGCGCTACGTGCGGGAACAGCTCGCTGACCCAGAGCCCGCTCTTCCCGCGCTGCTGGAATTTCCAGGGGGTGGCCATGACCTTGCCGACGTTGTTGAACTGGGTCGGCTCGACCTTGAACACCGAATGCGGGTCTCGCCCGTGGTACTTCTCCAGCATGGGCTTGTAGTCGAACGTGTCGACCTGCGACGGACCGCCGTCCATGTAGAGGAAGATGACGTTCCGCGCTCGCGCGGGGAAGTGGGTTGGGCGAGGCGCGAACGGGTTACGGTCGGCCGGGTTACCCGCAGCCGGGGCCCCGCGACCTTCTTCGGCCAGCAGGGCGGTGAGGGCCAGCGACCCAAATCCGTTGGCGCACCGCGCGAGCATCGCGCGGCGTGAGATTGGCCGGGGAATGAAACGCCCGCAGTGCATGGCCGGTCCTCGCCGCACGTACGCTATTGGAGGAAGATGAACTCTTTGACGTTCAGCAGCAGGTGCGCCA
>JARLIH010000009.1 GCA_031291845.1 Isosphaeraceae bacterium
ACAAGATCGCCTTGGCCAGGGCGCCGAGGAACCCGCCGCCGATGAGCGCCCAGACCGTCGGCCGCACCAGCGCCAGCGAGGCGGTCGCGACGATCGTTATCGCCTGAACGCAGAGCTCCATCACCGTCAGCCGCCCGAGCGCGAGGTGCCGGTTGCTCGAATAGCAGGCCGTCGAGCAAAACCCCTGGGCCACCGCGGCAAGGCCGCCGACCGGCAGGAGCAGAGCAAGCTGCGGCGTACCGTAGATCACGGCAACCGGCCAGGCGATCAGGATCGCACCCGCCCAGAGGAGGAATCCCCGCGCAACCTGAATCGTCCAGGCCGTATCCAGGAAGTCGGGTTCGTCACCTCGAGGGCTGCGCACGATGCTCGAGCCGATGCCGACGTCGGAGCACATCTCGAGGGCCTGGAGGAACAGGCTCACGATGGCTGTCACTCCGAAGATCTCCGGGGCCAGCAACCGTGTCAGAACCAGGTTGCCGGCAAGCCGCATGCCCTGTGCGCCCCCGTACCCGGCGAGGGTCCACGCCGAGCCCCAGAGGACGAGGCCCCGCAACGGGCGGCCCATCCCGGCCGAAGGGGGGGCCGCCACGGCGAGGCCCGGGCTCTGCTCGGTCTCGACACAGTCGGACATCGGAAACACCTTCTTCCAGGAGTCAGTTCGTCGAAACATCGCGATCACGGTAGGATCGCCGCAGGCTCGGCCCTGGCGCCTGTGTCGACCACCCGGCACCCGGCCAGATAACGTCTCATCGCCCGCTCGCGCGAGGCCCTCAAAACGCGGCGCACCACTCTCTGCGCCGGTGTTGCGCCCGAGGCGTCGAGGGCCCCTTTCGCCTCCAGCCATTCCAGCCGGTCGGGACGGAATTCCCGGAAATAGGAGAGCAGGCGTTCGCGGTTGGCCGGCGATAACGCCAGGTGGTAGTGCAGCACCCGCGCCGACTCAAAGCCTTGAAGCTGGTCCCTTTCGGGTACCCCGCTCACGGAAAAGTTGTAGCACCGCGGCAGCACGCACCACGACGAGCCCGAGGTAAAGGGCGCCGCCGCAAGGGCGACCATGTCGTTCTGCCAGAAACTGTCCGTCGACGTCGAAAGCCCCGAATCCATGAGGGCCTCGAAGTTGCGGAGGACGTGTTCGATAACGGCCGACTCCCTGCGCACCCGGAAAACGCCTCCATTCATGTAGAACCTGACTTGTAGTCCCTCGTGATGCGTCTCAACCCACGGCAGGTCTTCCACGTCGAGGCCGAACAGGCCGCAGACCTGCTCCCAGTAGGAATGGAACCGGTCCGCCGGCCCCGAAGTCGCGATGTCGCGCCCGGACGGACAGGCCGCGAAATCCGCTCCGTCTGCTCCGAGGAACGCGTCGGGCTCATCAAGGATCAGAACGTCCGCGTCCAGCCAGACCAGGTGTGTCGCGTCGCTGACGTCCCGCGCTGCGGCCATGGCCAGCGGCTTGGGCGTGAACGGGAACCAGGCGTACTTGTGACGGAAGTTCCGATCGATCGGGACGATGCCGAGCTCGTCAAACCGCGCCCGCGTCGATCGCCTCAGCGGGGGGCGGAACCGGGGCGACACGCAGAAAAAGGGGCACGAAGCGAGCCGGCCTCCGAAACGACGGAGGCTCTCAGCCAGCAGCAGGACCTGGGGCTCGAGCACGCCGTTGGGCTCGAGCACCGTGACAAAGGCGGTTTTTCGGCTCGGGTCCATTTCGCGATCTCCGGACGGGCGTTGCGCCTAGGTGGGTCGGACCGTTCCTTCAACCTTTGATCGTTTGCTTGAGACCCCGGAGCGCTCCCACGAAACGCCGCCCGGCATTCTCGAGGGGCATCAAAACTCGTCCCTTGAGCACCTCGGCCGGACGAGCGCGGAAGATGGTCGTGTGCTGGGAGCCGTCCCACCCGGCCGGCGCCTCGCTGGTGTAGTAGTAGGCGGCGAAGGATTTACGGGACCGACCCTCGGGGCACTTGACCGCGCTCACGCCGTGGAAACTGATCTCGCTGGTCTCGAAGACGACGCAGCGGTTGAACACCGGCGCGAACGAATGGTGGCAGACCTTCACCTCCGGGTCCCAGAGCTCGATGTTGCCCCCCCACTCGGGCTGCCAGTCCTCGTTGAAATAGATCAGGATGTTGAGCCGGCGGTGCAGCTTCCGGTCCGGGATGTAGTTAAAGTCGACATGCACATCGAGGTGACCGCGGGGACCCGTCTGGTGGATCCCCCCGCCAACGAGCAGGTCGTCGGCCATCAGGTCGGGAATCTCGAATACGTCACCGAGCATCTCGAGAAACTCGGGGGCGGCGAGGGCGTGGTTGAGCTCGGCGATCGGCCCGGCGAACTTCGACGCGTCGGTCACCTGGACCTTGCCGCGCTCGTTGACGGCCGAAAAGCTGCGGCCCACTGCCATGGCTTCCTCGTAGGACGGGAACGCTTCGAGCACCTGCCGGGCGAAATCGTCGTCGAGAAAGCCGTCGATGCAAAAATTCGGGAACGGCGTCGCGGCTTGGACGCGCCTTTTGAGATCCTCGCGGTCGATCGATTTGATGACGTTCATGGGCATCGAGTCCTCGCGACTACGGTTGGTAAAGTTCGTGATCGATGGGCCAAGGGCGCGATGGGGACCGCGCTGGCTCGGCCGGGCCGCCCGAGGTGAATTCCGGACGCGCCCCAGAGGCCAGGGCTTCCGCCAGGACGCGGCCAAGGACCGACCCAAAGTCGCGATCGGTCTCCAGGAAGCGGTCGCGGAGCGAAAGGCACGCCTGCTGCTTCCGCCGGTAAAGTTCCGGGTCGTCCGCCAGGCGGACGATGGCCGCAGCGTACGCCTCGACATCGTCGGGAGGAACCTCCACGGCCGCTTCCAGCACGTACTCGAGCGACGGACAGACCGATGACGTCACGACCGGCCGCGCGGACAGGACGCTCTCGATCACGACCTGGTTGAAGCCCTCGACGAACTCGCTGGTCGTCGGCACCACGACGACGTGCGCTTGCCCGTACATCCGGCCCATCTCGCCGTGGTCGCAATGACCGTGGAGGCGGAACCGGTCTGACATCCCTGAGGCCTCGACGCGCAGCGCGAGCTCGTTCGACGCGCCCCCGGCGCCACAGAGGTCGAACACGATATCGGTCCGCCCGCGCGACACGAGGAGCCGGGCGACCTCCAGAAGGTCGAACACCCCCTTGTTCTTCTCGACCCGCCCGGCAAACAGGACGCGGAACGGCGGACTCGGCGGCGTATCACGTGCCGGCAGACGATCCGCCCGGAACCGCGGCAGAAAGAACTCGATCGGCGCCGACCGGCCCCTCGTCATCTCGACGACCTGGCGACTGATGTCGTCCGATGCGCTCAGGATCCTCCACGTCGACCGTCGAAAGAACCAGCCATTCACGCGTGCCAGTAAATTCTGATATCCCTTGATCTTGCCAAATTTTAGTTTTATAACGACCATCAATATAGGTATCAGCTTGATCCCCGCGAGCCGGAGCGACGCGAACAGGAACCAGTAGTGGTAACCTCCCTGGAGCAAGACGACGTCGGCCCGAAATCGGACGCAGATCGCGATCAGCCGCACGTCATAGGCGATTTCCCGGAGGTGGTGGAGGACACCACTGGCCCGTAGCGGCCGCAACGGCCGGTGCTCCAGGCGGAACGGCGGGTCGTCGACGCGCTCGGCGCGAGGATGCGACGAGATAACGAGGCCCTCGAGCCCGAGGTCGCGGCAGACCTGGTAGAACTGGCCCGAATAGGTGTCGGCGACCTGGCTTGGGTCGTCGAGGCCCTCGCGCCAGCGTCGGTACGATCGCACGATGTCGCCGGGGCCGGCCATGTAGACGACCCGGGGCCGGCGGCGCAACGCGCGATCCGGCAACGCGGGCCTTCGATCGTCGCTCATCCGTGGCGTGCCTCCACCAGACTTCGAGCGGAAGACAACTCAATACGATTGCTGGGGGACGCAGCAAACAGGTCCGCCAGTCGCCGGGCGTTCGCGAGCGCGTCGTGCCTCTCGGCGACGAGCGTCGCGCCCGCTTTGCCCATTCGCTCGAGCTGCTCGCTCGGGGCTTCCAGCGCTTCGCGGATCGCCCCGGCCAGGGCGCTGGCCGAGGCCGGAGGGACCAGCCAGCCGTTCACACCCGGTTCGACCAGCTCGGGAATACCGGCGACCCGCGTCGCGATGACGGGCCGCCCGAGCGCCAGCGCCTCCATCAGGACGACCGGCAGCCCCTCCGCGAAGCTGGGCAAGACGAACGCGCGCGAGCGAAGGACCTCGTCGGCGACGGCCGCCGATCCTTTCCACCCGGCCAGCGTGACGTGATTGCGCAGCCCCAGGGCGTCGATCGTCGCCTCGAGCACGCTGCGCAACGGCCCATCGCCGATGAGCACGAGCTCCGCGTCCAGCCCTTCGTCTGCCAGAATTCGGACCGCCTCGAGCAGCACGAGCTGTCCCTTTTGCTCGGACAGGCGGCCGACGCACACCAGCCGCGGCTCGTCGGGAATCGGCGCATTGTCTCGGCCCAGCAGCGAGGCATCGACTCCACAGCGAACGACCTGGACCTTCGGCCAATCCCGATAGTCGCACCAGCGGAAGAGCTGGCTCCTGCCATACTCGCTGACGGTCGCGGTAAACGCCGACTGCTTGACCTTCTCACCAAGGGCCAGAAGGGTGGGCCGATCGAACTCGTTCGGTCCGTGGACGGTGAGGCTGAAGGGAATGTCCGCCAGCGTTGCGGCCAACGTCGCGACGGCCGCGGATCCCTCGCCGATGTGGTTGTGCAGGTGCTCCGCCCGCCTGGCCCGCAGCCGGCGCGCGAGGTAGGCGGCCTCCAGAAGGTAGGCCTGAGCCCAGAGCCTTCCCTTCAGGCCAGGCGTCGCGAATCGCTGCGCCAGCCACACGGCGCTGAGGAACCGCCCAGGGGCGCGGACCGCTTCGAGAAGCGCGGCCCAGGCCAACCGCGCCGGGCCGGCCGCGACGACGTCCTCGGTCGCCGCGCGCTCCCTGCGGACGTCCTCGCTGATGAGCTCGCGCTGATCCGGGCGGCGGATCGAGAACGTATGCACGGTGTGCCCCAGGCTCCGTAGCTGCGCCACCTCGCCGCGGATGAAGGTGTCGCTCGCGCGGGCGTATGCGCTCGTCAGGTAGGCGAGGGTCATCGGGCGGCTCGTCATTGTGTCGACACCATCGTGGGCTTGGCGGCCGGCTCCGAGGGGCTTGCGTCGAAGCCGTTCGGTGAGGGCGCGGCCGGGGGACGGGGGCGCCCATACGTAAGGTCGACGCTCTCTTCGTAACCGAACTGAGGCTCCCACCCCAGCACCTCGCGCGCCTTCCGGTTGCTGTAGTGCAGGGGCTTGAACCGGGCTTCGAACCGGCAAGGCACCAAGAGGCTCGGCAGCTTCCCCTTGCCGCGGAAGAGCCAGTTGCTGAGCCATTGCACCGACGCGACACCGGCCGCGGCCAGGCCGTAGGGGATCGGCAGACGGACGCCCGACGCCCCCGAGCGCTGTAAATGGTCCCCCAGGTAGCGCCAGGCCGACACCTCGTGGCCATCGACGACGTTGAACGTCTCGCCCGCCGCCCGAGGGTCTTCGGCGGCCCTAGCGAACAGCTCGGCGCAGTTTTCCACGTAGGTCAGCGGGGGCCGGGTTCCCGGGCCGAACACGAGGTGGCACGGGCCGATCGTCTGACCCAGGCAAGCGAGGTACTCGTTGCCCGGCCCCCAAATGAACCCCGGCCGGAGCACGGTGAGCGCCCAGCCCTGCTCTGCGGCGATGCGCCGGGCGACGCGTTCCTGCCAGACCTTCGCGATCGCATAGCCGTCGCGATTGTACAGGTCGGGGGCCGGCTCGATGGGCGACTCCTCGGTGAGCGTGCCCCGGATCCGGCTCCAATCGTAGACCGAGAAGCTGCTGGCCAGCACCGCGCGTCGGGTTGTTGAAGGGACCATGGCCTCGAGCAGCTTCTCGGTCCCGACGACGGCGGCCGAAAGCTGCGCTTCCTCTCCTCCCGTCACCGCCGCTGCCAGGTGGACCAGGACGTCGATCCCGTCGAATGCCGGAGTCAGGTCGCCGGGTGCGCGCAGGTCGGCACGGACGATCTCGATCTCGTCCCAAGCCGGCCCTTCAAGGCGGCTCGCCGGCCGGACCAGGGCCCGCACGCCATGCCCTCGGCGCCGGAGGGCCGCGACGACGTGCCGCCCCAGAAACCCATTCGCCCCGGTGACGAGCGCCTTCATGATCGCACCTCCCGTGGCATGAGGTCGGCGACGAGCCGGTTGACCGCGGCGAGCTGCCGCGGGGTAACCGGGAGGGCCTCGCCGGAATCGATCGCCCGATACGTTCGCGCCAGCAGTTCCCAGAGCCCCTCATAAGATGCCGGCCCGCCGCCAAGCTTGCGCCACA
>JARLIH010000120.1 GCA_031291845.1 Isosphaeraceae bacterium
CTAAAGCCTTCCGCCGGAACAAGACAAAAGACAAAACGGCTTTTCGAAAAGCGTATTGGAAGGAGACGCCAGGATCGACCACTCGTCGCCTTGCGCTCTCCAAACGATCGAGAATGGCGCTGAATTCCCGATCGGTGTCAGCCCAGCTGCGTATCGCTGATATCCGGGACGCCACGCACCGTCGAGGCTGCGAGCTTGAACGTGACTCGAGACTTGGGTAGTGCTAGGCCGTCGTCAATCAGCTCCCTAATTCTATCGGGCGGATACCCGAGGAACGCCGCCACTTCGTTGATCGTCATCGCGCTCTCCCAAGACCGTAGCCAACCATTGTACGGGATGGGTGGCCGGCAGGGGCGCCCCCGATTCCTGAGCGAAGGAAACCGCGCCCACATCGGTCCGACTACACCGACGTTGCCTTTGCGTAGCAGCTGCGTGGGCCAGAGTGCGACGGGTCAGACAGTGTTTTACGTTATCGGAAGCCGATAACGTAAAACACTGTCTGACCCCCCCAGTCCTTGAAGGGCATCTCTCGACGATTGCGTCCAGGCCGCCGACATCCGCCCATCCGAAGCTAATTCCGCTTCCGGTCAATTGTTAGGCTTAATGCACCGGCCGTGTTTCGCCTTCATCCTCATCCTCCCCCATCTCTTCGGCTAAGCTCCGCCGTGCTGAGTGCCGCACGGTCAGGACATGCACCGTGTCGCCCCGAATGGCGAACAGGATGCGGTGCTTCCCGTGCCGCTTGCCGTGGAGAAGCACCCGCACTTCCTCCCCGAAGGCGACTGAATCGGGATCGACCGGGCAATGTTTGGGATTGGCCTTTAGCGTTTCGATTCTGGCCCGAATGCCGCGTACCCACCGGAGGGCTTTCGTCGCCGATTTCGACTCGTTTTCAATCCATTGGGCCGCCGTCCAGATGTCGCGTTCCGCCCTGGGTTGGATGACGACGCGGTAGGTCATGGGCGGGTTTTGGCCCGCAGTTTTTTCTCCAGGGCGTCAAAGACCTCATCCATCGGCTTCCCCTCGCCCTTGTCGATGGACGCCAGCCCTTCCTTGACAGCGTCGATGGTCTCCAGCCGCTCGGCCAGGTCGAGCAGCCGCTGATAGGATTTGGCGTCCTGAACCACGATCTCCGCCTTGCCGTTCACCGTCAGCACGAGCGGATGGCCGCTCTCCTTGAGCTGGCGAAGAAACTCCGGTGTGTGCCGCTTGAAATCGGTCAGGGGGTGAATGTCGCGTGTCAGGTCCATGCGGCCTCCGGCAAGAGCATCGTTATCGCATCTTATTCGATGCTACACCCACCCCGCGACAGAGGCAACTCTTGAATTGCGTCCAACCAGTTGCTACGAGGCGCACGCGCTCGATACGAGGTTTTCCGGCACCCCGGCTACGCCGTCGCGTGCTCCAGGCTCCGCTTCGCTGCCGTCGCCTGCGGCGAGGGCCTGCGGTCCCTTCCCGCCCGCTGGTGCAGGTCGACGACGGGCGAACCGCACGCCGGCATCGTGCCGGCAGGCCGCCCGCTTAGGCGACGGGCCACCCCACGGCCGACAATGGCCCCTTCGAGGTTCTCGCTGCGGGAAGTTCACCCGGGGCTTTCGAGGTTCCGGAATGACCCGCCTACGGGGCCACGGAGTCCACCGGGGCATCGTCGTCGAACAACACGGGGGTCGGCCGAATCGGGCTGTCGTCGTGCGCGAGAACGCCGGTTTGTCCGACGAATAGTCCATGGCGCCCGCCCAGGCCCAGGTTGAAGACCGGCTGGGTCGCGTCGGGTTCGATCGTCGAGATCGCGACGAGGCCGTCGACGGTGCGGATGAGGTCGCCAGGCTTGACGTCGCGGGCTTTGACCCAACCCTTGCCCGAGAGCCAGAGCCGGTGAATCCCCGTGCAGACGAACCGATCGCCGTTGTTGAGAATCACTTTGAGCGTCGCGTCGGGCCGGTTGTGGTTGGCGACGATGACGGACTGGTAACTCAGAGTGCCGGAAACGGGATCCTCGGCGAGAACGCGGTCACCGACTTCAACCAACTCGATCGGTCGGCGGCCCGTAAGGGTCCAGACCGGGGTTCCCTGGGCGAAGCAGCTCGCGCGAGGGACGAAGCTCACGCCGACACCACTCGTCTGCGGGCGCGCGCTCTCGTACGGACGCGGAGCGATGTCCGTTTGGATCACGCGCTTGGGATTTGCCTCGGGGCGGTCGTAACGATAGCCTTCCTCCTCCGACCACCAGGCTTGCCACGAGTTGACGGCTTCCGCTCTGAAGGGTTTGCCAGAAATCTCTTGGAGGACGGCGACCACCGCTTCGTTCGAGCGGAGCACAGCCCTGCTGCGCTGCTGTAGTCGCTTCAGGTCCTTCTCCTGCCGGGCGCGCGCGGCCCGCAAGGACCGAAGGCGATCCTCCCACATCTGGCCGACCGGAATGTCGGTGGCTTTCGTGCTGACGATATCATAGCGGCGCATACGCTTGCCATCGAAGGCGAACGTCTGGCCGATGGTCTTGCTCGTGAAAAGGCGAACCATCGGACGGCCGAGGACGTCGGGGACGTAGAACTGACGTCCGAGAAAGGCAGGATTCGGCCCCATCGAGTCGGGCGTGTGATAGATTCGCACCTCGATCACGTCACCCCAGTCGACCGTTAGCCGGCCGTCCATGCCGAAGTCGAGGACCGGCTCGAATTCGTACACGATGGGCGTCTGCAGTTTGCCGACGACCATGCCCGCATATTCGAGCAGGTCCCAGCGCTTGAGCGCGGCGACGGCATCGCGGCGAACTGCCTTCGTCTTCCCCTCCACGGCGAGCGAGACGAGCGCCTGGGCGGAGTCCGGAATGGGAAACCTGTCAAAGACCTCGATCGCCACTCGTTGCCATTCCACCGTCCCCTTGGGCAGAGTCGCGATCAGGGGCGGAACGACGGCCGGGTCGCCGACCTGCGCGAGGGGGGTGGTGGCCTCGGTTCTGCGCGCGAGCGGGAGGGCCTGGAGGCTATTCTCCCAGGCGCGCAACCGAGGCGCCCAAACCTCCTCAGCCTTGGCCCGTGCGGCAGCCTGGGCCTCCGCGGCTGCGGCCTGCTCACGCGGGACCCAGCGGCCGTCGTGCCGGACGTAACCGAGTTGCTCCCAGGCCGCGTCACGCGCAGGGTCCAGCCGGGTCACCGCGGTCAGATGTGCGCGCGACTCGTCGGCCAGGCCATGCTGCTCGCACCACAGGGCGAGGTCCCAGTGCGCCCCGGCGTCGGAGCCCACGCCATTTCGCCTCGCATGGTAATCGGCCAGGATTCTCGCCCCCGCCTCGTCTCGGCCCATTTGGACCGTCACGGCCTCGGGACGTTTCCAGCAGCCCTGGTACGCAACAAACCCGAGCAGCCCACGCGCCGCGGCATGGTTCGGGTCGTTGAGCACGGCCAGGGCAAGGTGTTTGGCCCGTCCGGCCGACAGGCCATGAGCCTCGCACCAGAGGGCAAGCCTGACGTGAGCATCAGGGTCCCGGCCCGTTTTCGCATTGGCCGCCTCGTACGTCGCGAGGACAGCCGGAGACGGAGGAGTTGAAGGGGAAACCGTAACCATCCCCACACCCAGCAACAGCGCTGTGAGCATCGTGACGCCTCGTTCGATGCGGAGGGGGAATGGTGGATTCTAGACGTGTGCGTGCGGCTAGTCCAGTCGGCGCCTTGGCGATTCCCTGCTTGGATGTCGGCCCACCCCGCGACAGAGGCAACTCTTGAATTGCGTCCAACGAATCGCTACGAGGCGCACGCGCTCCATACGAGGTTTTCGGGCACCCCGGCTAGGCCGTCGCGTGCTTCCAGGCTCTGCTTCGCTGCGGTCGCCTGCGGTGAGGGCCTGCGGCCCCTTCCCGCCGGCTGGCGCAGGTCGACGACGCGCGAACCGCACGCCGGCATCGTGCCGGTATGCCGCCCGCGTATCCGTCGCCTGAAATGTGGTCGCTTCGCTCCACCCGTCGTTCGCTTTTTTGCGGGATCGCCCCCGAGCAACCGTGGGTGGATCAGGAAAAAAGGGTTGGCCATGCAATCGTCCTGTCCGGCTCGTCGAATCGATTGACTTCCCTTGACGTCCAGTGTACGATTGTATCGCTTCGCGGACGACGCGCGCAGCGTAGGCGTTACGCCGGCGGAACGGAAGGAGCATGCCGGTGGTTGTGGAGGTTTCGTCGGCCAGGATGGCTCGGCGATGGTAAGTCGGTGCCCGTCCGATCGAAGGGTGGCCGAGCGCCGGAGGGACGATACGAAGGTCCGTTGCGAGCCAACGACAAGTGTCAGGGAAAATTTCGGATTTTTCGGATATTTCGGGAGCGTATGCGGTTCTCAAGTTATAACGTCGGAATATTTCAATGTACGGGTTTGCGCGCTCTGGCCGGTAAGTCCCCGCAAGTGGTGGGACCGTCCGAGAATGCTTTGGTCCGACGGGTCCGTGCGGGCTGCCGTCGGGGCGGTGCCATCGCTCTTCTTTTGCCGACCGACCGGCGGGCGATCGCAAATCTCATCTCCGCGTCAAATCAAGGCTTAGAAATAGGCCAGCAACAAGTTTCCGAGTTCCGCCGGTGGGTCGATGGGCTTCTCGTCGAACGAAACGGTGGTCGTGCGTTCGTTTGGCTCTTTGCCCCGCATGGGGCATTTGAGAATAGCCCGGCGTTTTAACGCGGGGACCGCGGCGGGTGTCAGACGACAATCCGCAGTCCCGGAGGGACGTACGTGTTTAGCGTGTCGCATAGCCAAATTCGCGGTGTGGCGAAGCCACACACCTGTAGGGGGGGGTTTCAAACCCGCCCTTCTTCACTAATCAAATTCTTCCCGCCGTAGTACTCATGGGACGTGTCGAGGAAAGAATAGGGCGGGTTTGAAACCCGCCCCTACACGTGATGCGGCGTACCTCGAATACGATGCGCTAACGCGTCCTATTGCTCGGCGCTACGCCAGCCACACTCAAATTCTTGCCGCCGTAGGACTCATGGGACGTGTCGAGGAAAGAATAGGGCGGGTTTGAAACCCGCCCCTACACGTGATGCGGCGTACCTCGCACACGATGCGCTCA
>JARLIH010000121.1 GCA_031291845.1 Isosphaeraceae bacterium
CCCCCCCCCCCCCCCCCCCCCCCCCCCCCCCCCCCCCCCCCCCCCCCCCCCCACCCCGCTGTATGCCAGTCGTTGGAAAACCGCGCGAGACCGGGCACGATCAGAGATGTGGTTCAAAAATGTCGTTGGAGTCCGGGCATCGGCCGGAACTCCAACACCGGGAAAACGGCATACGCCGCTGCCCAATCCGCGTTGGAACCAGGCACGACCGGAGCGGTCGGTCCGGAAGGAGCCGGGGATGACCGAGGCACAGGTCAGCGCGAGTCAGCCGTGCACGAACGCCACGACCGTCATGCGGCCCTGCCTCGGAAGCGCGTGCTCCGAGCTCGATCGGCCGGCCACCGCCCGGATATCATCGCCGGATGGCTGGCCGGGCTTCAAGCGGGCTTCGATGTCCTGGGGACGAGCTCTGAAGCGCGGCATGGACGTACTGGGCTCGTTAGTGGGGCTCGTCCTGCTTGCGCCGCTATTCGCCCTGGTTGCGCTCGCGATCCGCGTGACCAGCGGTGGCCCCGTCTTATTTCTCCAGGAGCGGGTCGGCGAAGGGGAAAAACGCTTCTGGATGTACAAATTCCGTAGCATGAAGCGCGACGCCGAGCGCGCTACGGGGCCGATCTGGGCCTCGGCGGAAGACGCTCGCTGCACAACGGTCGGCGCCTGGCTGCGGCGCTATAACTTGGACGAGTTGCCTCAATTGATCAACGTGCTCGCCGGCGAGATGAGCCTCGTCGGTCCACGTCCCGAACGACCCGTCTTTGTCGAACAGTTCGCGCAGGCGTATCCCGCCTATCGGTGCCGGCACTCCGTCCCGGTCGGCATGACCGGCTGGGCGCAGGTTCACGGCTGGCGCGGGCGAACGTCGCTGCAAAAACGGCTCGAGTTCGACCTCGACTATGTCGATCGTTGGACCTTCGCGTTGGACCTCGTCGTGCTTGCGCGCACCGTCCAGCACGTCCTGTTCGGCAAAACGACCTGGAGCTCACGCGAGCGCCCCACGCAGGCTCTGCAGCCTTCAGAAATCGCGCCTGCGCTGACCAGTGGAGTTGCGAATTAGCGGGAGCCGTTCTTGCCGCCGGGCCGTTCGAGCGTGAAATCCTCGAAGCGTGGTGAGAAGGTCTTCGGCGACAGGTTCGACGCCCCTATTCCGACTCGCAGCTTGTCCGGGAAGAGGGCGATTCCCGACTTCTTGATCGTGATCCAGGTCTTGCCGTCCGGACTATAGGCACACTCCAGGTCATCTCCCCTGCGCGTCGCACGGAGGTAGACCGGGCGGTCCGATGTGTCCTTGTAGACATATCCGCCCGGCCGGCCTTCACGGCACACCTCGACGACCACTTTCTGAGTGAGCGGCTGGTTGGGACCGCTCATCGCAGCCCGCTCGAGACGCAGGTAGTTGTCCGCATCCTGCCAGAGCAGTAAGCCCGCGCCCTGGAAGGCGATCGGTACGGGAACGTCGGGCAAGGGATTCGAACCGGGACGGATTCCCCCGGCGACCCGGACCTGCATCTCGAAGTCGCCCGTGACCTCGGCCAGGCTCATCGGTGCGTCTTTGTGCTTGAGCTCGGGGCTCAGGATGTGAATCCCGGCAGGTATGGCCACGATGATGGCGTCGGCGTCACGGCGCGACTTGACAGCGCGCTCCGGATCGATCCACGCAGAAAGCCCGTTGAACGTCGGTCCCTCGACCGACACCGCGGCGCTGGGCTCAACCGGCTTGGTCGCCGTGACGTTGGCCGCGACCGCCGTCGGCGTCGAGCGAGGCGCGGGCTTTGGCCTCGGCTTGGGGACATCCGCGGGCGGAGCGGCCTTCGGCTGAGGAACCGGCGAAGCGGAGGGTGCAGAGCCCGCGTTGTTCGATGGCGGTAAGGGCGTCAACCCGGGTTGATCCGCGGGTTTGGACGCAGCCTTCTCGATCGGTTGCGGTTGCGGGAGATCGGCGGGCTTCGGAGTGGGTTCCTTCTGGACGGACTTCTCCAGCGCGGAGGAGAGAGAGACAGGGGGAACATCCGTTCGATGCACGATCGGCGACGCTTCGTGGAAGACGAGGGCCGGCAACGGTCGGGGTTCGTCGTAAGCGACGTCGGCATCGCGGCGCTCACTGCTCAACACGCCGAACAGAACCATGCCGTACAGCAAGACCACGACCGCTCCGCCCGCGACGAAAGCCGGCGAGGCGTAAAAGTTCGGAGGGATGTGCGACACGCGCGCGGGACGGACCGGGAAGGTGCGCCCCCGCGCTGCGCAGACCCCAGTCGCCGGCTGCGGTGATTCCGGAGCCGGTGCGTAGAACGTCTTCCCGCACTTCGGGTTCGGACAAGTCGCCCGCCCACCGGTAAACGATGCCGGCAGCCCGAACGGCTCATTGCACGAGGGGCATGCGATCGAATTGGCCATGCGGAACCCACTCAGGGTTGAGAGCAGCGAACGGCCCTCAGACAGACTTTCCTTGATGCTAGGACTCCAGGTTCGGTCGTGTCAAGGTTTCTCCACGCGCGAGGCCGGAACGCCCCATGATCGATCGACACCAAACACTTTCGATCGATGGGCGAGCAGGGGCCTCAAAAAGACTCCCCCCGCTTGCCAACGACGAGGACCGGTGGTCGAATCGTTGTTCGGTCCACTCGTCGGTGTGGGAACTCCGCAAATGGTGCCCGCCTGCGTGGCGCGGCACCCCGACCGCTTCGACCGCTTTGCGGGGGTTCGTCATGACCGGGTCTTTCGGAAAGATCGTTGCAATCGCTTTCCCAACGCTCGCCGCGATCGTTTTGCCGGGACCGCTCTGCGCCGAGCCCGGTCCCGTCGCGGCCAAGGTCGAGGCGACGTTACCGACCGCGACCGGGCAGCCGCGCCAGTTCGCCTTCGACGGGAACCTGGACACTGGTTACGTTTCGTCGCGGAACGCATCGGAGAACGATCATTTCTCGCTGGTCCTGGAGAAACCGGTCTCGGCGACTTTGGTCCTCGCCGTGACAGGACGGCCGAATGGGGAAGACGAGCTCGAGGCCGGCGTCTTGGAGGTGTCGGCCGACGGCAGGTCGTTCGAGCCGTTTGCGAAGTTTGAGGACGGCACCGCCCGCGGTGACCTTCGAGGCCGGGAAGTTCGGGCGCTCCGGATCCGCCCGGAGTTCGCCACCGGCCACCCGCTCGCCGTGCGCGAGCTCACGTTGGTTTCCGATCCTCCCGTGACTCGGTTTCGTTACCCGGTCGAGTTCATCGCCGACGTGGCGGACGCCCCCGAGATGAAGCCGTGGGCTGAGAACGTGGCGAGAGTCTGCGAACGCACCTACGCGATGATCAACGACGAGTTGAAAACCGCGGGCGACCGCCCGCCCCACTGGGTCGTCATGAGCCTGAAGAAAAGCTACGACGGCGTCGCGATGGCTGGGGGCGGCCGGATCACGGGCTCGGTCCGCTATTTCAAGGAGCACCCCGATGACGTGGGGGCGATGGTGCACGAGTCCGTCCACATCGTCCAGCGCTACCCGGGGAACAGCAACCCGTCGTGGCTCGTCGAGGGGGTGAGCGACTACATCCGATTCTTCAAGTTCGAGCCGGCAAAGCTGGGACGCATCGACGCGCGGCGGGCCCACTACAACCAGAGCTACCGCGTTTCGGCCGCGTTCCTGGCTTACTTGACCGACACTTATGACAAACAGATCGTACCGAAGCTGAACCGTATAATGCGCGCTGAGAAGTACGACGCCAAGGTCTTCGAGGAATGGACGGGGAAGACTCTCCCCGCACTCGACGACGAGTGGCGCGCGACGCTTTCGCGCAAGTGATGAGCCGGGACGTTCGATACCGAGCGTCCTGGACCCACCTGAGGCCTTGAGAATCAGAACGACCACCTGTTTGCGCTGTGTGCTTGATGTTTGTCATGTAAGTCCTTCGCCGGCACACTAACCCGAAGCGGGAGCGGCGGCGGTGGGGTTGGCGGGCGTGGGGGGGCGGGTTCTTGCAAGAGGCGTTATTGCGGCAACTTGCGCAC
>JARLIH010000122.1 GCA_031291845.1 Isosphaeraceae bacterium
CCGACTCCGCGCTTGCGGGGCTCGTGGACCGTTACCAGCGCGAGGGTCCGCAGGTCCTCAAACCATACAAGGACCGATTCCGTAAGCTGCTGACCGATAGGGACCCGGGGCTCCGCCGGGTCGCGGCGTGGAGCCTGGCGCGGACCGGGGACCTGGACGTCGTTCCTGCGCTGATCGATGCGCTGACGGATGCTGACGACACGGTCGTCACCACCGCGCGGCAAGGGCTGCAGTTGCTTAGCCGCAAGCTCGACGACTTCGGTCCACCGCCAAGCGCGGGCCCTCAGGAGTGCCGGGCGGCGGCGGAGCGGTGGCGGCGCTGGTACCAGACGATCCGGCCGTTGGACCTGGAAGGGCAGGACGACGACTCGCCCGCGACTCCCGCACGGAGCACACGCTGAGATGGCCGAAGACCGCGACCCAACAAACGCGTCACCTGACGACACTGCTGAGCCGGCGGTGCGTGGAGAGTCGCTGTACGACCGGGTCTCGTCGATGCTCATGGCCGTGGTGGTCGGGGCCGTGATCGTGGTGGGGTGGCTCTGGCTCGTTTACATCACGAACCAGGCGTACGCGTCGCGGGTGACGTCGCCGCTCGAGATCGTCGATGTTTTCGGCGGCGGCGGGGGCAGTCCCGAGGGGACGCCCGGTTCGACCGAGAAGATCGATGTCGCCGGCGCGGAGGTCGCGGCCCAAGCCTCGAACAATGAAGAAGTCGCGGGAGACTTTGAAGAGCCGTCGGTCATGGAGACACCCGCGGCGATGCTCGACGCGGTGGCCGAGGCGGGGCAAAATGCCGCCGAGGTGGACATCAGCGCGGTGATGCCAAGCGGCGGCGCGGTCGCGAGCGGCAAGCGCGCCAGCAAGCTCGGCACGGGGGGGCCGGGACTCGGCTTCGGGCCGGGCGACGGTGGCGTCTCGCGCGAACAGCGCTGGAGTATCGTCTACGACCAGGGCCAGACCGCCGACGAGTACGCGCGGCAGCTCGACGCCCTGGGGGTGGAGCTCGCGGTGGTCTCGGGACCGAACCAGCTCACGTATATCTCCCATTTCTCTCAAGCGGTGCCGGCCAAGCGCTACGGGACCGGGCAAGGGGACGACCGGCTCTATTTCCTGTGGCAGGGGCGAGGGCGGAAAGCGTCGGACGTCGCGCTTCTGAAGAAGGCCGGTATCGACGTCGGCGAAGGGGTCGTGATCCAGTTCTATCCGAAGCAGGTTGAAAGCACCTTGGCGCAGCTCGAAGTTCGCTACAAGGGGCGTCAGCCCGCGGAAATTCGGATGACCCGCTTCAGCGTCGTGCCAAAAGGGGACGCGTACGGCTTTTCCGTCGCAGCGCAGGAAACGTTGCGCTGAGCGCAATGTGGCGAGGAGTCTTCCGGTCACATGGCGACGCTTGAAGTCCACGGTGCTGAAGGCCGCGTCGAGCGTATCGAAGTGACGCGCGAGCATCCCGTCCTTTTCGGGTCGAGTCCGAACTGCGACATCATCCTGAGCGGGCCGGGAGTCTTGCCGTTCCACGGGCGGATCCGGTGGAAGGGCAAGCGCTACAAGGTCGACGCATCGCCGGACGCCGAATTCCTGCTGGTGAACGGTCACAAGATGACCGCGTCCAGCTTCCGGCAGGGGGACGAGATCCAGGTTGGCCCGTGCCGGATCTTCATGCTGTACGCGGCCGACGACCTGCCGCCGGTGGATGACAAGACCCGGATCCAGGCTGCGCCGGTCGCGCGTGCCAAGAAGGCGTTCGAGGATCCGAAGTGGGTCGAGGACCTCGACCAGGCGCGCTACTCGCGCGAGACCGCGGTCGCGGCGCCAAGGACGCAGACCGCGTCTCCCTACTCCGATCGGCCGGCGTCAGCGCGACGCGACGGCGGTCCGGCGAAAAAGCCGGCGAAGCCGGCCCTCCGCGGCTGGGCCGGCCTCGTTGCCGCTGTGAGCGGGAAGGGCCGGGCGCCGGGCGAGGAGCGGATCCTCTCGTCGCCGGTCGTCATTGGCTTGGCCGGGACGCTCGCGGTCCTCGTCGTGGTCGGCTTCGGGCTCCGCGCGATCATCGCACGCACGACGGCCACCCGTTTGTTCAATTCGGCGGTCGAGAGTGTGGACAACGGCGAGTACCGGACGGCGATCAAGCGGTTCGATGACTTCCTGGCGGCAAACCCCGGCGATGTCCGATCCGGCAAAGCACGTGTCCTGCGGGCCCTGGCAAACGTCCGCCAGTTCACGGGCGCGACGGGCGCGTCGTGGTCGCTTGCGCTCCAGGCGGAACGGGAGATGGTCGAAAGGGTCGGGAAGGAGGAGGCGTACCGGGACGCCAGCACGGAACTCGCGGAGCTGGTCATCCGGACCGGCGAAGAACTGGCGGAACGGGCCCGGGTCTCGACGGAGCCGAAGGTGCTGGGGGAGGCGGAGTCGGCCGTTGCGCTGCACGCGGAAATCGCGGGTCAGGCGGCTGAGTCGCTGCTCGGGCGGTCGCGCCTTCCGGCCAAGCTGTCGGAAGCGCGCGCGGCCGTGCGCAAGGCTCAGTTGCGTGCGGCAGCGCTCGCGGAAATGGACGAGGCGCTCAAGGCGGAGTCGTCTGCCAAGGTCTACAATGCGCGCGACCGCCTGGTGCACCAGTACGGCGACCTGGCGGCCGACCGCGAGCTCGTTGCCCGGATGATGAAGGCAAACGAGCTGATCCGCCGAGCCGTCAAGTTCGACCGTTCCGGGCGACCGGCCGAGACGGTTGCCCGCATAGAGCCCTTCGTGGCCCCGACGAGCCTCGTGCTGCGCGGCGAGGTGGGAGCTGCACCGAAGGGTGTTCGGAACGCAACGATGGTTTACGCGCTGGCGGATGGCTACGCGTACGGGATCGAAGGCGGAACGGGAGCGCCGCGCTGGCAGGTCGAGGTGGGGCTCGCCGCGCCGTTCGCTCCGCAGGGTGTACCAGGTGGGACATCGGTGCTGCTCGTGGACGCCAGGCACGGCGAGCTGCTCCGGCTCGACGCGAAAAGCGGGGCGCTCCAGTGGCGGCAGCAGCTCGGTTCCGAGGTGGCCGATCCACCGCTTGTGCTCGGCAACCAGTTGATTCAAGCGACGCGCTCGGGGGACCTGCTCTACATCGACCTGAAGTCCGGGGCCCTCCAGGGGACGGTCCGGCTTCACCGTCCCCTGACGCGTACGCCGGCCAGTGACGAGGCGGGCCAGTACCTGTATGTGCTGGGGGACCAGGATTGCCTGTTCGTGGTGAAGCGGGACCCGCCGGAATGCGTATCGGTCGAGTACCTGGGCCACGCGGCCGGTTCGATCCCGTGCAGTCCTGCGCGCGTTGGTCGGTTTCTCGTGGTCTCCGAGAACCAGTCGCTCCACAAAGGGCGTTGGCGCGTGTTCGTGCTCGACGAAGAGGGCGAGAAAGTTCGGCCCGCGCAGCAGGTCGAGCTGCCGGGGTGGATCTGGGGTGCTCCGCCGTCGGCAGGCGCCTTGCTCTGGGGGGTGAGCGACCGCGGCGGCATCGGTGCGTACGCGCTGGGGGGGTACGACGAGAAGGAGCCGATCAAGCCCGTCGCTCGGCTCAATCCGGATGCGCGAAAGTCTGGGCCCGCCTTCGGGCTGACGCGGACCGAGCGGGAACTGTGGGTCGCTGGAGGCCGGTCGGCGCGTTTCGACCTCGACCTTGAGAAGGGCGCGCTCGTGGCCGCGAGGACCTTACCCGACGCCGGCCCCGCGCTGGCTCCGCTGCAAACGGCTGGCCCGTTGGTCGTGCTGACTCAGCAAGCCACCGGCGGCCCCGGCGTAGCGCTCTGGGGTGTCGACTACCAGTCGGGCTCGGTGGTCTGGCGAACCGTCGTGGGTAGCCCGTGGCCCGTGCCCTTCGCGGCCGCGAGCGACCGGGGTGCGCTCGCGACGATCGCGGCTGACGGGCGGGCACTCACGATCAGCGAAGAGACGCTCGAATCCGGCGGATTCATCGAAGCAGCTTTACCCCGACCGGGACAGTCACGCCTTCCCGCCGGCCGGCACGAACGGCTTGACGCCGAGGGGATCACCGTGCTGATCCCCGGTGAGCAGAGCGCGTTCCTGCTGGCCCGGTCGGGCAGCGAGGGCGAGTTCCATCGAATTGACCTGCCGGCCCCGCTTGCCGCCCGGCCATTATTCTGGGGGCGTGAGCTCCTGGTGCCGGGGGGGGACGGGCGCGTGTATCTGCTCGACCCGCTCACCGGCGAGTCGCGTGCCGAGCCGTACGTGCCACCGTTCGACCGGGCGCACCTGATTCGTTGGCGCTCTCCCGTGCGGCTCGACGCGGACACGGTCGCCCTGGCTGACGACGCGGGACGGGTGCGCAGGCTGACGAGGCCGACGGAGCCGAGGCCTCGCTTGGTTGTGTCGGGTGAGGTCAACCTCGGCAAGGAGATCGAGACCGACCCGGTGTCGACGGGTTCGTCGCTAGTGCTGGTCACCGCCGACGGTCGGATCCGGGCACTGGCCGCGCGCGACCTGAGTCCGGCGGGCGCGTGGCCGCTCGAGGCGCCCCTGGCGATTCCACCGGCGGCTGTGGGCGGTCGCGCGTTCGTCGCCGACAAAGCAGGGCACGTCGTCGCGATCGACGCGGAAGGTCAGCGCCTGTGGTCGGGCACGCTCCGCGGCGCGCCGGCCGCGGGCCCGCCTGTCCTGGACGGCGACTCCGCCTGGTTCCTGGCAAGCGACGGCTCGCTCCAGCGTCTCTCGATGGCCGACGGTACTCTGGATGACTGCTTCGCGCTCGGGATTCTACCCGTCGGCGGACTGCGGCAGGCTGGGAAACACCTCGTGGTGCCGGTTGGTGTGGGCACGGTCCGGGTGCTGAAAAGCCCGTCGGAGCCGCGTCTCAATCAATAAATACAAGATGGTCCAATGATAATATTTCACATAAAATATTGTAATTGCATTCTTGGTCGCTTGCGCCGCGCTGGCAGCTCGGCGCGATGTTGCGCGTTGGCCCGGCGAATGTTCGTCTGGTCGCTGATTCTGTTCACCGGACAAATGGCCGGCTCTCCGGGGGTTGCCACCGCACAGGAACCCGCGCCGGCCGGCGACCTGCTCCGATCGGTTCCTTTCGACCGAATCACCCTCACGGACGGTTCGGTGTACTACATCGAGCCCGTCAGCCCCAGGCCGCTGCCCGTTTACGATCCGGCCAAGGAGAGGGCGAAGTCCAAAGAGCCGGAAATGATCGAAATCACCAACGGAGATGACGGACCGGCAAAAGCGAAACGAAAAGCCGTTGCGGCCAAGGCGGCTGAGGAGACGCCCAGCGAGCTCCCGATTCACTTGTTCGAAGGGGAAGTCCGGGACTTCAAGGTCAAGCGGATCACGATCAAACGGATCGAGTACTTCGAGGATCTGTTGCTCGCGGAGGGGGACCGCTACGTCCTGGCGCGCGACTACGCCCGTGCCTTCGAGTGCTTCCTGCGCGTGCAATCGCGGAACCCGAACTGGACCGGGCTGTCCGCGCACGTCAACCGCCTATTGTTCGCCGAGGGGAGTGCAGCGCTGCTGGACGGCGACGGCGAGCGCGGCTTGCGGCTGCTCGGAGAACTGCACGCGCGCCAGCCCGACTTTCCGGGGTTGGCGGATAAGCTCGCGGCCTCCTATGGGGCGCGCATTGATCGCGCGTTTGACCTCGGCCTGTACCGCAAGGGGCGCACCATCCTTCACGACCTGGGGCAATTGGCCCCGTCGCATGAGGTGGTCCGCAACCAGCGGACGCGGTTCATTGCGAAGGCGCGGTCGTTCTCGGAGGAGTCGGAGAAGAAGTCCGGGCCCGAACGGCTCGACGCGTTGGCCGCGGCGCTGCGGGTCTGGCCCGAGCTGGAGGGGGCCGGTTCACGATACGCGGACGCATTCCGCGCTGTGCCGACGCTCGACGTCGCGGTTTGCGACCTGCCCCGCACGGTCGGCCCGTGGGTCCGTTCACCGGCCGACGAACGGGTGACCCGGCTGCTTTTCCTGCCGGTCCTCACGAGCGACGACGAGGAGTCGACTCAAGGACCGAGGCCGGGGCAGCTTGCCGAAGGCCTGGACTCGGCCGACCTCGGCCGTCGACTGGTGGTGAGGCTCAAGCCGGGGGTGCCGTGGTCGGACCGGTCGCGTCCCGTCTCCGCGATCGATGTCGCCCGGGGGCTCACGGACCGGGCCGAGTCGACCTCGCCGCTCTACAATGCGCGTTGGGCCGACCTCCTCGAACGGGTCGACGCCCCAGACGACCAACGCGTCGAGATCCGGCTGACGCGTCCGTTCCTGAAGCCCGCCGCGTGGCTGCTCGGGCCGATCGGCCCCGCGCACGCGGGATTCGACGGTCGCGTCGCGACGGTCAGGCAGGGCCGTCAACTCGTCGGCGACGGCCTCTTCCGCTGGGAGAACACTACGGCTGATCACGACGATTTGCGCTCCGACTCCGAAGGCTCGTCGGCCGCCACGACCAAGATCAAACGGATCCGGGAGGTCCCGCTTCCGAGTGCAAAAGCGGCGGTTGGGGCACTGATTCGCGGTGAAGTGAGCCTTGTCGAACATGTCGCGCCGGACCGGGTCGCCGCATTGGCCGCGAACCCGGAGCTCAAGGTCGGGCGCTACGCCCGCCCCAGCCTCCACGGCATCGCGCTCGACGGCCGCAACCCCGCGCTCCGCAATCGCACCCTCCGCCGGGGCCTTTCGTATGCGATCGACCGGAAAACCCTGCTCGACGAAACGCTCCTCCGCCAGCCGGCCTCCGGTCTCAACCGCACATCTGACGGCCCATTTCCACGCGGCAGTTACGCCGACGCTCCTGACGTGAAGCCACTGGGCTACGACCCGCTGCTCGCGAAAATGCTCGTGGCCGCCGCGCAAAAAGAGCTGGGAGGGCAGCCGATCGTCCTGACGTTCGTCTATCCGGCCCTTCCCGAAGCGCAGGCCATCGTTCCCAAGCTCGCCGAAGCGTTCCGGCTGGTCGGGCTCGAGGTCTCCATCGAGGAGCGTCCGCAATCGGCCCTCGAAGAAGAGCTGCGCGCGGGCAAGCGCTTCGACCTGGCCTACCGCGCGGTCCGTTGCGACGACCCCACCATGGACGCCGGCCCCTCGATTTGCCCCGGCTACGATGCCCCCGCCAGTGCGGGCACGATCGGGTCCGTTGCGAGTCCGCGCATTCTGCAGCTTCTGCTCCAGTTGGAACGCGCCCCGGAGTTCCCGACCGCCAAGGGGCTCGCGCTCCAGATCGACCGCGAGTGTCGGGATGAGCTTCCCGTCATCCCGCTTTGGCAGCTCGAAGACCACTACGCCTGGCGCACGCGCCTGAAAGGTCCGGCCGAAGTGGCCGACCATCTTTACGAAGGGATCGCAACCTGGGAGATCGAACCATGGTTCGCCCGCGACCCCTGGTCGCATTGATCGTCGGCCTGGTGCTCTCAGCGCCCGCGCGGGGAGCCGCGGACGCGGCTAAGCCGGAGCCGATCGACCGTCAGCCGTACGCGATCGAGGCCCACGTCGCGATCGACCCCACGGTCCGCATCGACGCCAGCGGACGTGCGTTGCTCTTGACGAGCTGGCTCGAGATGGTCGACCGGTTCGTCGGCACTCCGTGGCGGCTCGTCGTCGCAAAGTCCGAGGGCCCGCTCACCACCCAACCGCTCGACGCCCTGACTCCCGCCGCGTTCGAAGAGGCGGGAAAGGGGCAAGACAAGGTGTGGGTCTTGCGCATCGGATCCGAAGGCCCAGCGCTCGTGCTGACCGGCCGGGAATACGACACGGCGACGGGCAGACTGGGGCCGATCCATCGCCGTGTCGCGCGCTACCGCCCGGACCTACCCCGCGAGTTCTTCGAGTTTGCGCTCGACGTCTTTGAGCCATCGGCGATCATCGGTGAGTCGTTCGCGAAACAAGTGTCGCTGACCGTGCGGGGCGCGTCGCTGGAGGCCGCCAGCCCGGTCGGCCAGGTGGTCGCTCGCGGCTCGGTGTTCCGGCCGCTCCGGCTCGTGCCCGGCAAGGGAAAGGGGGGCAGCACGATCGTGCTCGAGATCCCCTTCACGTATCTGCAAGTCGAGACCCTCGAAGGCCCCGTGGCCCGTTGCTCGATCAACAGCATCTATCCCGATCCGCTCACGAAGCGCATGGTCCAGGCCAATACCCTCGTTGCACTCGGCCTGAAGGCGGGTAACTCGCCGACGCGTTTGCGGTTCGTTACCAAGCCCGAAAAGTCGCCCGCGGCGGGCTATGTGCTTACCGCGCGCACGCCACCGGACGGCGTACCGCGCGAGGTGGGGATGACCGATCGCGAAGGGCGGATCGCCGTCCCATCAGGCTTTGCCGACGGTCTGATCATCCTTCGGCTGCTTGCCGGCAACATCGAGCCCATGGTCGAGTTCCCCGCGATGCCGGGTGAATTCCCGGGCGAGCGAACGATCCCGATCGACCCGAAGCCGCAGACCGTCGCCCTCGAAACCCAGCTCGAGTCAATCCGCGACGCCGTAATCGATCTCGTGGCCATCCGCGCCCGTCTCGAAGCCCGTCTCAAGGCCAGGCTGGACGGCGAGGATTGGCCCGCGATCGAGGCCACTCTGAAGGAGTTCTCCCAGCTCCCCGCGCGCGAGACCTACGTTGCGCAGCTCGCAAAACTCCGGGACGACGCCGCGCAGCAGCAGGCGAAGTCCAAGACCGCGATCCTGACCAAAACGGCCCAGGCGGAGCTCGCGGACGTCCAGTCCCTCGTCGACCGCTACCTCGACGATGAAGGGTTCAAGGCTTACGCCGACGCGCTCGAGCGATTCAAGTCCGGGCAAGCTCCTGCGAAGCCCCAACCGCCCGCAGTACCCGCGCGAGCAGCGCCGGCGGCCGCTGCGCCGGCCCCGCTTGCTGCCCCAGCGCCAGCCCCCCCCGTGGGCAAGTCTGCAGCGCGGCCGTTTTGAGCTCGGGTGGCCCGCCCCGGCGCAGTGGTAGCCGCCACAGGCGC
>JARLIH010000123.1 GCA_031291845.1 Isosphaeraceae bacterium
GGGCGAGACAGGTCGTAGACCAGGGCGTCCTTGTGGAACTCGCCATGCGCGGCGTCGCCGCCGGGCAGCGACCATCCCCCGACGACATAGAGCTTGTCGCCGATAACGACCGCGTCGTGCGTCGAGCGCGGCGAGGGGAGCGGAGCCAGATCCGCCCAGGTCGCGGTCGCCGGGTCGTAAACGGCAAAGTCTGCGACCGAAACCAGGTCGTCTGGTTCACTCGGACGGTTCTTGGCCACCATCCCGCCGACGCGATAGAGCTTGCCGCCATGCGCCACCAGGGACACCCCCTGGAGCGACGGGCCGGGGGGTAGCTCCTCCCAGCGAGTCCGGTCTTTGAGGTTGAGACGCCGGAAATGCCGGCTCGTGGCCCCCTCGTGATATCGATGCGTCCCTTCGACGTGGCCGCTGTACACGTACAGCCAGTCACCCGAGAGCGCACCGCCGAAACTGTTCACCGGCTCGATCAGTTCGGCGAACGGTTCGGCCACGGCCGGCGCCGGATCGGCGCCCGACACGTTCGGTCCAACGGTCAGGGTCGCGTAATAGCGGGCCTCGCGATAGACCTTGCCTTCAAGCTCCCCCGGCTGAGCCTCGACCCACTTGGCCAGCACGCCGGCGCGCCCTTTCGCCAAGTCCGGCACAACCAACTCCCCGGCCTTGTCCGACTTGAGCTCGATCGGCTCGCCGTCTTCGGGGAAGACCTTGATCGTTGCGCCCGGCAGGGGTCTTCCTCGGAACGTCACCGCGACGACCGGCGTCTCGCCCGACCGCGCGAGAAGCGCCAAGCGCAGGTCGTCAGTCGCCGCCCCCTCGACGGCCGGCGGAGGTGGGCCGAGCTGGACCCGCGCTGTGTAGACCAGGCGGAATGTTGCACCCTTCCGCGTCATCACCCCCAGGTCGCATACGCCGTCGATCACCTTCGGAAGAGGGGTCGGCAAGGACACATGGTAGGTTTCCTCGCCCTTGGTCCATCCCAGCGGGCGGCCGCCCGCACTCATCTTCGCGGACGCAATTGTTTTCAGGAATTCCGGCAGGTCCGGCGCCGGGGTCTCGCTGAGGAAAGCGCGGACGGCGGGGACTTTGCCATCCCCCTCGGTCGCTAGCCACAGGAAATGGGCGCAAGCCGGCCTAGCGGGCGGCAGCGTCAGCAGCAGCCCGCCCGCCGCAAACAGAAGTACGAACTTCGTCAGGCTCGTTCGTCTCTTGGTCGTGGATCGCATGAGTTTTCTCGCAGTGAGTCCAGTCGGAGGTCGATTGGGAACAACTGGCCGCAACGGCGGCAGGTGGTCAGTTCGTTGTCTGCGGCGGCGTGCGGCGCAGCCGTTGGAAAGCCTTCCGTTCGTCTTCCCGGTCCTTCTCTGCCTTCGCCTGGGTCGCCCGCAGGGCCTTTTCATAGCGTCCCGGATCCTGCTCCGACGTCGGCGAGACCGGCGCGGGCGGGCGGGCGCCGCAGCCGGTAACAAGACCGGTAAGGGCCGCCGCGCCCAGGACGAGCACACGCATCGTGATGTTGCCCATCGCAGACCTTCCTCCTCAGTACTGGTCGGCGGAAAGGATCTCGCCCCCCGCGACGGTGGACAGCCCGACGTACACCGGCCCGCTGACCGTCGCCTTGACCGTGCGCACGCTTCCATCGCCCATCGTGAACTGCACGACGCCGGGGTGAACGCTCCGAAAATTGGGGACGATCTGCCCCGGCGGCGAGTACGGCAGATGCGGGCTGTAAACGGCGGTCGACGAGTACGACCCGCAGTCGTTCGGCGGGTAGAGGGCGCCGCTGGCGTCGGCCGTTCGGGCGATCAACCCTCCCATGATGCCCGACGACCCCGAGCTCATCTCGCGGCCGTAGCCCAGGAACATCAGGTTCTCGTAATAGACGGTCGTGAATGTCGCCGAGCCGGTCGCGCCTTTGAACGACGACGTCGGCGCGCAAGTCCGGCTGCCCCCCCACCCGACGGCGTAGCGCGGGTTCGCCGGGTTTCCCCCGACCGATTCGCCGACCAGGAACGTCTGGGACAACCCGTCGTTGACCTCGGCGAAGCGCACGTTGATCTCGAACCCGACCGGCCCGCGCAGGCTGCTGTTCAGGTATGGGGGCGAAACGAAGACGTCGGCTCCGCCGTTGAACAGGTAGTCCGTCACGGCGGCGTGATCGACGGACCAGGCCTGCCCCGACATCCCCGCTGCGCCCGGCCGCTCCGTGCGGGGGTTCGAAGGGCACAGGAACAGCCCCGCTTGGGAGCCGAACGTCGTCGAATTGGCCGGCGAATCCCAACCCCAGAACCCCCCCGGGATCGCCGCGCTAAAGTTCGTCGCGTTGTAGACGCTGCCTTGCTCCAGGTAAGGCAAGATCTGGCTGTACCCCGTGAAATTGAAGTACACCGAGTACGCCGCGTAGGCGGGGTTGCTCTGCGCGGCGGCGGGCAGGCAGCCCCAACTCCCTTCGTAGTTGTGCAGCGCCAGTCCGAGTTGCTTGAGGTTGTTCGTACACTGAATCCGCCGTGCGGCTTCGCGCGCCCCTTGCACGGCGGGAAGCAGCAGCGCGATGAGCACCGCGATGATCGCAATCGCCACCAAAAGCTCAATCAGCGTGAATCCACGATCGGTCCGCCGGTGCGGTAGCCCGGCCTTGTGCCTTGTGGGAACCGTCCGCATCAATGACTCCTTGACCTGCCTGAGGGTGGAGGACCGCGCGACGCGGGGACCAGCGCATCGTCGCCGGGAAAATGATTGGGCGTGAACGAACCGGCGGTGCGACGCCACTGTCGCACCCGGCGTTTCGGCGGGAAGTTGACCGGGCGGCTCAGGACGAGCCGGCCGAAACGATCGCTGCCTCTCCGATCGATCCGAGCGCCCGCCAGCTTTGCCAGCCGACAGGACGATTGCCCAATCGACAGAGGACAGAGCTGGGGGGCACGCCCGGAGGAACGCTTCGCGACGTGATCGGCGCGCACGTCAGGCCGACATCGTCAGCCGACGTCGCAGCGGAATGCTCAAGTCTGTCCACGGATCGGTCCCTGGGCGGGAAGCTCCAGTCAGACGGGACCAACGCCGGACCAGACGGGGCGATTGAAATTGAGATTCAATCTCAACTCGTTCAAAGGGTAACGAACTGGGGATGCCGCCGTCAAGAGGGAAGCACGATGGAATTGTCACGAAGGCGGGGGGATCGGGGCATTGTTGAGGGGTTCGTGATTCGAGCGGTTTTCGTATGCGTTGCGCACAGTACTCTGCCGTGGGTGGCTGTATGTCAGTCGTTGGAAAACCGCTCCAGCGCAGCGCGGGGCGCGAAAGTGTACAGGACGATTGCAAAGTTGACTGAGGACCGATCTGGGTGGCGCGCCCGGAGTCTTCGACGGGCGTGGTCGACCAGCCCTGGCGGTGCGCCACGCCCGTCGAAGACTCCA
>JARLIH010000124.1 GCA_031291845.1 Isosphaeraceae bacterium
AGGTTTATTATTGAGAATTCCCGGCAAAAATCCGGCTCGACGGGGTGATTTCATGGGGGTTAGGCCGGGCCACGGGGGTAGCCGGGCCCGTGTTGGGGCCCCCCCCCGGGCTTGTGTTGGCCCGGAGCCTCGCCCTCCCAGGAATCACTGCACCGGTCGTCTCGTCATGTCGCGCGTCATTGCTCGTTATAAATGGGTCTCAAACCATCCGGAAGACTTTGCGCAAGATCCACTCGGCGGTGAGGCCGAGGACGATGATTCCGTAGAGCAGGGGGGCGTCCCACAGCTCGTCCCGATCCTCCAGCGTGCGCGTCACTTCGCGCATGGAGATCGCGTCGTCGAGGCGGCTGATGCTCGGGAGGTCGAAGAGGCGCCCCTTGGTGACCCGGGCAAGGTCGGCCAGGAGCGGCCGGTTCAGCGCAGGCTCGTCGACCTCTCTCCGGGGCGGCTCGACGCGGAAGGTCGTCGTCGAGATCCGGACCGCCGCACCCGCGTCGGCCGCGGTCGCGGGCGTGATCCGCACGGAGTAGGCACCCGCCTTCTCGGCCGGGAACGTCGCCGTGAGCAGCGCGGCGTCGTCGGCCGCACGCTCGAATCGGAGCGGCTCGGCGGGCTGGCCGGCGATCTCCAGCTCCGCCGCGAGTCCCGACGCCTCGGCCACCGCGGCGGCCTCCGTGAAACGGACCCCGACCGACACCTGGTCGCCGACCCGGTAGGCCGATTTGCCCAGGTGAACCTGGAACGGGAAGCGCCCCCCGAGCGCCTTGTTCCGGCCCACGCGGTCGATCAATCGGGCCCAGAAACCATCGAAGTAATCCTCGGAAAGATATCTCCAACGATAGGTACTGTCGAAGCCGATGAAGACGGTCCGGCCCGGTCCGTAGAGCTGGGAGGCCAGCAGGACATGCCGCCCATACTGGTTCTGCATCCGGGGGTCGCCGTGCCGCGCCAGGACGGTCGCGCCGGGGCGGGCGCGCGTGACCGGGAAGCTCCAGTACATTCCCGGCAGGCTCGTGAGGACCGCCCGGTTGCGGATCGGGTCGGGATGGAACTCGAAGATCGGGTCCCCTCGCCCCTCCGGCGTCAGCTCCAGCAGGTAGGTCGACTGTGTGCTCAAGCGCACCTGCGCTTCGGTCCGGAACAGGCCGGGCTCGCGCACGACGGGCAAGAGGCGCGTCCACCGCCCCCCCTCCGACTCGGGGTCGTCCGCCTCGAAGAGCTGCTGCGAGTACAGCTCGCCAGGAACGAAGATCAGGCCGCCGCCGTCCTTCCCGACGAAGTTTGTGATGAGCTCGGCCCACTGGGGCCCAAGCGCCCGCATGTCGGGGTCGACCAGCAGCAGGGCGTCGTAACGGCCCAGTTCATCCGCGTCGTTCGGCAGGCGTGCGATGGGCCGGTCGCCCCCTTGCTTGTAGCCGGGGTCGGCGTGCTGGAGCCACACGCTCGACTCGACGTGCTGGTCGCGCAGGAGCGCATTGCGGAGGAACTGGACCTCCGGCGAAGGGGCCCCGGCGATCAGCAGGAGGCGAATCTGTTGGCGGACGACCCTGACGGCGGCCGTCGCCACGTTGTCGTCCAGGGTCAGCTCCGGCCCGACATCTTCGACGCGAGCGCGGAACTCGTAGTCGCCCGTCACCTTGGGAACGATCCGGAACGTCGCGCGCTTGAGGACGCCATCCTCACCCAGCGCGACGCGCTGGTCGCCGGCCGGTTCCCAGTCGTTGCCGTTGATGCGCTGTTCAAGGACGATCGTCCCCTCGGCATCTTTCAGCCCTCGCGCCTCGACCACGACCCCGAGCGTCATCGGGTCTCGCGCGAAAACGACCGGGCTGGCCTCGATCTCGGCGAGCCGGACGTTCCTCGGTCCTTCCTCCGCACCGGCCGCGATCGTGAAGATGGGAATGCCCTGGCGCGTTGCCGCCTCGGCAGCCCGGAGCGGGTCTTCCCCCGCGTTGGACCGTCCGTCCGTTACCAGTACCACCGCGGCCACCGACCTCCCGCGATGCGACGCCAGGACGTCCCGTAGCGCGTCCCCCAGCGGCGAAACCCCCCGGCTTGGTTTGAAGTCGTCAAGCCGCCGGCCCTTCGTTCCCCCTACGGTCCCGGCTCGGGCCGCCGGGCCCAGGTCGTACAGGAACACTTCCCGGCCGCGCCCGAGCGCGTCGAGATTGGCGCCCAGGGCCGCCTTGACCAGGTCCAGCCTCGGCGTCTCGCGGAGCCGGTCCACGGGCGATCGGCCGCCGGCCGACGGGAGCTTGAGCGCCGCGGCTACCTCGGCCGCGCGCGACTCATCCGTGTACGGGTCCGCGAACCGCATGCTCTCCGAGTCGTCGACGATCACCGGCAGGTGCGATCGTAGCGTCTCGCGGTGCGTCGAGACCAGGACCGGCTCGACGAGCATTATCGCAACCGCCGCCAGGACGAGCAGACGCAGGCCGACCAGCAAGCTCCGCCTCCGCGAGGATAGGTCGCGACGCTCGCGGCGGGAAAGGCGCCAGAAGAGGATCGATAGCACCAACGCGGCCAGTCCGAGCGCGAGGGCCGCACCCCCTTGCGGCAGCGCCGTCAACTCGAGCCGGGTCGCGCCGTCGTGGGCAACTTCACCGGGTGACCGGGCGATTCCCAGGAGCCATTGGAAGATGCGGCTCATGACCCTCCGCCTGAGCAAGAGACCATGCGAAAAGCCGGCTCGTGGTGCGGCCGAAACCCATTCTCGTAGGGCCGGCAATGGCCGGCCCTACAAACGAAACCGAAACGCTGTCCCGTCAGCGCGAGCGACCGACCCAGGTTGCCAGAACCGGCTCCGCGATTAAAAGACCGAGGAGCCCCCACGCGAGTTGATGCCAAACTTCTTGCCCCGTCGCCGAGAAGGCGTCGATCCCCTCACCACGCGCCGAGACAACCTCCAGTTTCAATGGCGCCAGGAGCCCCTTGAGGTCCTTCTCCGCGATCCGGTCCAGCACGCTCTCGCGCCGGTCCGGGTTCGCCGCGAAGAGATCCTGCTGGGCCCCGAGCGGGCCCTCGTCCCACGCGAGCCGGTACAGCCCGGCTCGGCGCATGTCCAGCAGGTCCACCGCAACGGCCGGGCCGAGGTCGTCTGCGCCCGGCCCTTTGAACGGGACGGCCGCCAGCGCCTGGGGCTCGCCGGAACCCGGTGGCGTGAGCCGGACGTTCGAGACCTGCTGGCTGGAACGAACGACCCGGCGCGCGTGTTCGCCGGCGGTGACGGTGTTGGACAGCGGGGTCGGGCGCGCCGTCCCGCGGATCGCCTCCCGGATGGCCAGCACGAAGCTCGGCTCGATCGGCCAGTCGTTCCCCGCACGGTCGGCCGTCGTCGTCCAGAGCAGGACCCGGCCGTCGTCGACGACCCTCTCGACCACCGCGGGCGATCGCGCTGCGTCGTTCCAGCGAGCCAGGACGCGCACCTTCCCGTGGTCCGACTGCTCCTCGACGGTCATGATCTGTCGGGCCGCCACGCGCTCCAGTGCCGAGGGTTTGAGCTCCAGCAACTTCTCGAGCGGCGATGGGCGGACGGGCTCGATGAACAACCCTCGGATCTCCCGATCGACCTGCGACTTGAGCGGGCAAGGGAGCAGGGGGCCGGCCGAGCGATAGAGAAGGTCGTTGTAGAGCCCGGTGTCCAGCTTGGCCCCGGGAAAGATCATTAGGCCCATGCCCGCGCGTACGAGCTGGTGCAGCCGGCTCGCCTGCTCCGGCGTCGGGGCCGCGACGTTGGCGAGGACGAGCACGTCGGCCGGCTCGAGCCGCGGCGAGAGGAAGTCGTCCTCGGTGACGACCTCGACGCGCCAGGCCTCCGCGTCGCCGACGCCGATCGACAGGGGAGCGGCCAGATAGTCGACCTCGGAACCGAACGGCTCCGTCGACGGCTCACCGTCCACCAGGCGGATCAGGAGCGAGTCTTTGACCGGGACGGCCGCCCACTGCTGGTTGTCGCCCGGCAGTTCGTCATCGGGGACCTGGAGCGAAACGTCATGTGGCCCGCTGCCGGGGAACCGGACGGTCAGCGGGACCTTCGCCGACTGGCGCGGCGGGATCTCGGGCAGGACAACCTCGGTCGGCCGGTCGTCCACCCTCAGGATCGCCTTCGCCCCCGCCAGCAGGCGCGGCGAGGCGTTACGAATCAACGCCTCCCAGCGGCTCTCCGCGCCGGCGAGGATCGTGCGGTCGAGCGGAGTGAGTGCTTCGAGGACCACGTTCGACGTCTCGTCCGCGCCGACGTCCACGACTCGGACGCGGAGCCCCTGGTCGGCCCATCGGCGCGCCACCGCGGAGACTCCGGCGTCCCAACCCGACTTCCGTAGGTCGGTGACGATCGTCAGTTGCCGGGTCGGGTACGTGCACGATTCCAGGACACCGTCGAGTCCTTCCAGCACGGCCGGCCAGGAGGCGTGCGTTTCGGTTTGGGGGAGCGCGAGAGCGCCCCCCGACAGCTCCTCACGGCGGGCCCCTTCGACCTCGTGGAAGACCGGGACGCGTGGGGCCGAGCTTGCGACGAGCGTGCAGCGGTCCCCGGGGCGCGCGGCTACGAGTAGCGCCGACGCGATGTCTCGGGCCCGTTGGAACGCCGGCGGCCCCCCCGAGGCGTATCCCATGCTGAGCGAGTCGTCGACCACGATGACGTGACTCGTCCGCCCGCCGCCCCCCAGCCAGCGCTCGAGGCCGGTCGGGTTGACCAACGGGCGCGCGAGGAAGAGGAACAGCAGCACGGGCAAGGCGATGCGGACGAGCAGCAGCAGCAACTGCTCGAGCTGGATCCGGCGCCGGTTGCGCTGGATCGTCAGCTTGAGGTACTTCATCGGCGCCCATTCCACCCGGCGGAACCGTCGACGGTTCAGCAGGTGGATGATAATGGGGATGGCGCCCAGCAGCGCGCCCCAGAGCAGGAGTGGGCTCAAAAAAGTGAACATCGTTCAGGCCCGTCCCTCAGAGCCTTGGCGGGCATGCAGGAACGAGCTGAGCGACGCGCCGAGCGGCACGTCCGTGAAGAATCGCACGTGATCGTACCCGCGGCCGCCGCATTCCTTGGTGACACCGTCCAGGAAGTCCTGCATCGCGCGGCGGTAGGACTTCCGGAACGCGCTGGGCTCGGCAAACAGCTCCTCGTCCCCTTCGATGTCGCGGAAGACCGTCGGCCCGTCGAACGGCAGCTCCGTCTCATCCCGGTCGAGCACCTGGAGGACGAGTACCTCGTGGCCGGCGAACTGGAGCCGGTTGAGGCTGTCGTAAACCGCGTCCAGGTCGGTGAAGAGGTCGGAGACGACGACAAGGAGGCCGCGCCGGCGGATCCGGCCGGAGAGCGAGCGCAGGAGGCCACCGAGCTCGGTCTTCCGCGCGGGAGTGCAACCTTCCAGGAGGCCCGACATCACGGTGACTTGCGCCTGTGTCGCGCTCGGCGGCAGGAACGTATTCGCCTCCTCGTCGAAGAGGACGAGACCGACCGGGTCTTGCTGGCGTGACAGGAGCATCGCCAGGGCGATGACCAGCGTGGCGCCGTAGTCGAACTTCGAGAGCGCGGCCGTCGTCCCGCGGTAGTTCATCGATGCGCTGGCGTCGACGACGAACGTGACCCGGGCGTTGCTCTCCTCCTCATACTGCTTGATGTAGTGGCGGTCGGACCGGGCGTACACGCGCCAGTCGAGCCGGCGCAGGTCGTCGCCCGGCGTGTACTCGCGGTACGAGGCGAACTCGATGTTAAATCCGTGAAACGGGCTCCGGTGCTGGCCGCTGATGGCTCCCTCGACGAGCCGGCGCGAACGCAGGGTCAAGTCAGAGATCTGGGCGATCGCATCAGGATCGGAATACGTCCGCGACGACGGCATCGGCGGCTCCCTTCCGGACCGGGATGTCTTCGAGCAGTTTCTTGACGATCGAGTCGCTCGACTGGCCGGCGGCCTGAGCGTTGTAGTTGATGACGACCCGGTGGCGCAGCACCGGCCGGGCGACGGCGCGGATGTCATCGAGCGAGACACTGGGACGGCCGGCGAGTGCCGCGCGGGCCTTCGAGGCGAGGATCAGCGACTGTCCGGCCCGCGGACCCGCGCCCCAGGCGACCCACTCGCCCACGTACTTGGGCCCGCCGTGCTCGGGCCCGCGCGTCGCCCGGACGAGGTCCATCGCGTAGTCGATGCACTGGTCCGACACGGGCACCCGCCGCACCAACCGCTGGAGCGTCGCGATCCGCTCGCCCGAGATCAAGGGCGTGATGTCGGGCTGGTCGACGCCCGTCGTAAGCCGATAGATCCGCCGCTCTTCGTCGGGCGTCGGGTAGCTGATGAAGATCTTGAACAGGAACCGGTCGAGCTGCGCCTCCGGGAGCGGGTAGGTTCCCTCCTGCTCGATCGGGTTCTGTGTGGCGAGGACGAAGAAGGGGTCGGGGAGCGGGTGCCGGTGGCCACCGACGGTCACTTGCCTCTCCTGCATCGCCTCGAGCAGCGCCGCCTGGGTCTTCGGCGGCGTGCGGTTGATCTCGTCGGCGAGGATCAGGTTGGCGAAGATCGGCCCGGGCACGAACCTCAACTCCCGGGCGCCGCTGGTGCGGTCCTCGTACAAGACCTCCGTGCCGGTGATGTCGCTGGGCATCAGGTCGGGCGTGAACTGGATCCGGTTGAACTCCAGCGACAACGACCGGGCAAGGGAGCTGACCATCAGCGTCTTGGCGAGGCCCGGGACCCCTTCGAGGATGCAATGCCCCCGGGCGAAGACGGCGATCAGCAACTGATCGACAACGTCGTCCTGTCCCACAATCTGCCGCGCGATCTGCTGGCGGATCTCCTGGTAGGCCGTGCGCAGCTCGTTCAGTTCGGCGAGGTCGAGGTCTTCGGTCGCGGTGGTCAAGATCGCGTCCCCTTCTTATCGCTGGAAGATCGGGAGATATTTGAACGGGAGCTGCATGATGATGACGGCGATGGACGTGCCATACACTTGACCGATCCCGTCACCGTTCCACGACCCGTCGCCCGCCTGCATGGCGATCAACTGGTCGCGGGTGGCGGGATAGTATTTGTCCCAATATTCATCACCCGCCATGTAGAAGCCCTGAGCGGCGTAGAGGTGAGAATAGAATGCGTGGCCGCCCCCTTTGTTCCACCCTTCGCTGGCCTGAAACTGGCCCCAGACGTACTTCAGGCAGTCGACGGCGATCGGGCTTTCGAACTGGCCGGCGTTGTAGAGGGTTGCCACGGCGGCCGCCGAGATGGGGAGCCGCGGCCCTCCCCCCGAGAGTAGAGAGTACTGGATGCCTCCCTCGGGGGTCCGGCACTTTTCCAGGTAGTTCGCGGCCTCTTCGATCACGGCCTTGGGGACGAGGAACCCTGCGTTCTGCGCGGCCCGCAGGGCCTGCACCTGGGTTACGGTGACCGACCCCTCATCGCCGCCGCCCGGGATGTACGTCCAGCCCCCTTGACCGCTCTGACCCTGGCTCGTCAGCGCGACCGCCTTGCGGATCGTCTCGCCGACCTGGCGGCGGAGCGCCTCCTTGGTGATCATGCCGTAGACCGAGGCCAGGAACATGAGCGCGAAACCGTGCCCGTGCATCGGCTGGCCGTTGTCCTGGCCCGGGCCGGTGATCAGGCCCGTCGGTGTGGCGCAGCGAACGAGGAACTCCACGGCCCCTTGGACGGTCCGCGAGTACTTGCCGCGAGTCGGCGAGTTGCCGTGTGCCAAGAACGCTGTCCCGGCCAGGCCGGTCATCGCGACCGGGTACGCCTGGCCGCCGCCGCTGATCCACGACCCGTCCTCGGCCTGCTGGGCGCTCAGGTAGTCCAACCCCTTGGTGACCGCCCGCAGCGCTTCGGGTGTCACATGCTTGGGGAGGACCTCTTTCTCGAGCGCAAGCGCGCACGGAGTCACGAGCGGGCCGCCCGCGAGCCAGCCCGCGCCCGCCAACGAGGTCAGCCCACACCACTGAACGAAGGCGCGGCGGGTAGGGAGAGAACCCCGAGGCCGCTTCCCGCCAGAAAGTCTGGGCGCTCGCGAACTGGTGCCAATGAGCTGGGGGGCACACCCAAGGTCTTCGAGGGGCGTGGCGCACCCGACTGGCGGCTCGATCACGCCCGTCGAAGACTCAGGGCGTGCCCCCCAGCGAAGGAAAATCGCCTGGCCCGGCCCACCCATTGCCGAGCGTCTCGCTCGATTCCGAGAGATCATCGGTCGCCAGGCCTCCCGTTGGCCGCGGGCTGCGGCGCCACCTCGAAGCGAACCATCAGCTCGACCCGCACCGGGATCTCCTGGAACCGCGACGACTCCAGTCGCTTCCGCGGTATCTCGTCCTCTTGCGCCGTCTCCTTGTCGCTGGGGGACGAGGTCTCTCGCACCGCGCTCACCGGCCCCAGCGTAACTCGGCTCAGCTTCGCCAGGCGCTGCGCCCTCGCCTCCGCGTTGGCAATCGCCTTCGCATAAGCCTCTTCCTCCAGCTTGTCGAAGTCGTCGAGGATGAAACGGACGAGCCCCCCGCTGGACTGGTTGACTCGCTCGTAATAGAAGGGGTTGAAGTTGTTCTGCGCCCCGCCGACGCGCCCTCCCGCGTCCTGGGCAACGTCCAGTAGCTTGGCGACGAGCTGTAGCAACGATTCCTCGTCCATCTTGCGGATCTCAGCGCATTTGACGACGAGTCGTCGCGTGAGCTGGACCTCCGCCTTCGCCTTGCGGTTGGGCTGATAGTCGAAGAAGTACGGGTTCATCTGCGCCCCCTTCTGGTCGACGAGCAGGCCGCGCTCCTCGACGGCGACGTTTTCGAGCTTCAGGGCGGTGAATGCCTCCTCGAGTCGCCGCTTGGCGTCCCGGTACTTGACGATCGCGTCGGCGCTCAACTCCGACGCGGCGGAGACTTCGAGGTCGATCTCCAGCCGGTTGGGTTTCGCCGAGGCCGTTCCTTTCCCGGTGACCGTGAACCCTTCGATGTTCCCCGCCGCGACCGACGAGGCGCCCGTCTGCGGAAAAAACTGAGCCCGGGCCGGACGCGGCGCGACGGAGACCGCCAAGGCCAAAACGACGAATGCAATGCTCAACCTAGTCATTCGATGCCCTCGTTTTGGTGCCCGCTAAGCCCTCGTCGCCGCCGCCGGGGCCTCCCGCCGTGGTCGTCGCGAGAGGGTACGCCGAGATCGTACGATTGCTCACCGCCAGAAGTAAGCGTTCGGTCCAATACAAATCCCCGCCGTCCGACCCCGTGTCGTCGCCACGGAAGATCCGACGGACCCGGCCCGACCGGGGATCGATCTCGAAGATCCCCCGCGCTGTGAGTTGCCAGAGTCCGCCTGAGCGCGCGAGGATGCGCCCCTCCGCGCTCCCGCCGGGCAGGCGAGTCGCCCAGGTGAGCGTTCGCGACCGCAGGTCCAGGGCGCTGAGCTCCGGGCCGCCAAGGTACACCGCCCGGTCGTCGGCGCCGAGAAGCCGCGCCGACTTGGCGATCGGCCGATCCCAGAGCACCTTCATCCGATCCGAATCGAGCGCATAGATCCGGTCCGACTTCGCGCCCTTGACGAACAAGGCCTCCCCCGATCGCACCGGGGCCGTGCTTGAAGACGACTCGCTCTGCTGCATCATTCCCCAGAAGAAAAACCGGCTGGACGATTCAGCCGGTTCGGTCTGATAGCCGTAGCCCCACTCCAGCTCACCCGACTCCGCGTCGAGCCGGGCGAGCACACCGGCGTGCGTGTCGACATAGATCGACCCCGCCCGAAAGAGCATCATCGGCTGGGGCGAGCTGTCCCGCATGCCGTAGTAAAAGAACCGCTGGCCCTGACGGAACGTGCCGATCTCCGTCTTCCACAGCACCTTGCCGTCGTGTGACCGAACGGCCAACACGTACTGGTGCAATGGGCCCTGTTGATAGTTCATCGGCGGTTTCGCCACGACGAAGAGGGTCCCACCGGCGAGGACCGGCGTGCCGACGAGGTCGAGCTGCGCGTAGTCGGGCAAGTCCGTCGACTGCCAGACGACGTCGCCCCCGTCCGTCCGCCGGCAGGTCAAACGGAACGGCGCAAGCTGGTTCGGATCTTTCAGCTCGCGGCTCAGCGTCCAGACATGTTCTTTCGAGGCGACGATTGCGAACCGCGCGGGATCGATCATGCGCGCCTGGTCCTGCGACGCCGGTACTTCCACGTTGTGGAACGATGCAGACCGCCAGATGAGCTTGCCACTCTCCACGTTGATCGCGAACACGTATCCGAGAAAATTGGCGTACAGCACGTTCCCCTCGACGGCTACGGGCGGCACCGCTCCGCTCAAGGGGTTGGACTCCCACTGCACGCGTTCGGGGGGCGTCATCCCGGCGACCACGGATTCACCAAACCGCATTTGCCACGCAGCCGGTGTCTCTCGACCGAGTCCAGGCTCCGTCCCCGAGCCGCCAGCCGACCCCGATGGGCTCGACGCACCGGCCGCTGAGCCCTTCGCCTGCCCTTCGCCACCCAGGTAACGGCGCAGTTGCTCGGCGGCCGGTGCCGTCTTGCCCCCAATCGACACGCGCTCTTGAGCGTAGCGGTCCTCGACTTCGCGTCGAACTGCGGCCAACTCCGCCCGCCGCTCCGCTCGGAACAGAGCCAGGGCCGCCTTGACCGAGAGCAGGGCCGGCGCGAGATCCGTGTCGGGGCGATCCCGGAGCACCGCGAGCCAGCAGTCCGCTGCCCGGTCGAACCGTCCCATCTCGAAGTAGAGGTCCCCCAGGCGATCCGCCGCATTGTCGCCGACCGACGAGGGGAAGTACGCCGAATAGATCCGTTCGAGCGTCTTCAGCTCCAAGGCGCCGTCCGCCTGCTCGAGAAGCTTCTTCGCCTCATCGTCATAGAAGAGGCGATAAGCGACCTGCCCCTCAGGCGGAAGCTCGGCCAGAACCGCCCGGCGCTTGCTGGCCACCGGAATGATAAAGCCGTCTTTGCCGTCGACGAACCGCAGCGCCTGCTCCTCGGGAATCGTGTAGAGCGACTTCAGCGCCCGCTCCCAAGCGTTCCGCTTCCGGAACCGCTCGAAGTCGTCAAACGCCTCTTTCACCTCGGTCGACGCCGGCGGCATCTGCAACGGACGGTCCGGCCGATCGTTCGTGACCTTGTCGGCCTTGTTCTCTTCCACGTCCCCACGGGCGGATACGGCGACGAGAAGTAGGGTCAACACCACAAGACGCGCGCTGCTCATTCTGCCGCATCGCGCCGCCGGTCGTTGGCTTTTCGGTTCCTTGCGCATCGGACGCCCAAGGAGCCGAGTCACGCGGGAGATGGTGTCGCTCATTCCGCCCATGATCAAGTGCCTTCGGCCACTCCTTTAAGAGTACGTCGTACTTTCCTCGAAGCTGCGACTGAAAAGCAAGCGAATTCCTTCGGAATCACCTCCGGGCCGGTAACAGTTGCACCGCCACGCGGCGGGCGCTCGAACGGTTCACGATTTCGTGTTCCTCTTCTTAAGGTAAGGCGGGTCGGCCCGCCAGGGCACCAACCCACCGTCTCCGCGCGGTGGGTTGGCCCCCTGGCGGGCTGACCCAGCCTACGTGATTAATCATATAAAAAAATATAATATCATAATTTATCGACGCGTCGAGCGAAGACGCTCTGCTCGCCGGAGGGAAGGCACCTGGCCGCGCGCAGCAGGTTTGAGACGATGCGTCGGCCAGTGTCAGGGTGGCGCGGTGGCCGCGACTTCGGGGAATCGCTCGAAGGTGGGTCGAGTGAAGGCGTTAGCCATCGGTGGGGCAAGCGGTCGAACGATTTCGGGCATGATCGTCGTGAGGGCTTCCTTGCGGCCCAGGGACTCGCGATGCACATGGCCAGCGATTTGGGCATGGGGCCAATTGGCAGAGCCTTTGACTCACGGGAATTGCCAGAATCTCCGCCAATTGGTTTAGGGCCCTAACTGCGCGTCGATCGAGTCAACGTTTTCACCGGTCGTCCTGGAAAGTCTGGCTGGAAATGGCGTTTCCGGACGAGATCGTCACCGTCGCGACTCCGACGGCTTGACGACCACGGGGATCGTCACGTGCGACGGATGGCTGGCGGAACGGTAGATCCGATGGTTCGCCGCACGGAAGTCAGCGGGTTTGGCCTCGAAGATGTTGGCCACGAACGTCTGCGGGTTGCGGTCGATGATCGGGAACCAAGTGCTCTGAACCTGAACCATGATGCGGTGGCCTTTCAGAAACGTGTAGTTCTGGGTATGCAGGCTGAAGGTGTAGTCGAGGATCGCGCCGGGCTCGATCCGCGCGGGCTTCTCGAAGCTCTGGCGGTAACGGCCCCGGAAGACCTCGTTCGACACCATGAGCTGGTAGCCCGCCAGGTCCCAGTTCTCCGGGTAATGCTCGGGATAAACGTCGATCAGCTTGACGATCCAGTCGGCGTCACTCCCCGTCGTCGACGCGAACAGGTGCGCGACCACCTCTCCGGCGATGGTCACGTCCTTGTCGAGCACACCGGTCTCCCAGTTCAGGACGTCGTCGCGGTCGTCGACGAACCGTTGATCCTCGACGAGCCACTCGGACCACTTGGATCCGCCGGGAAAGTATGTGGGCTGGATGGGCCGGTGCCGGTACGGTACCGGGTGGGCCGGGTCCGAGACATACTGGTCGAACGCGTCGTCTGCCTCGCTGGTGGGCCGGTCGAATGAGAGCGTTTCTTCGGGGCCGAAATAGAGTTGGCGTTTCTCGACGTTTGCCGTGGGCGGCCAGGCGTCCCAGCGCCTCCAGCGGTTCGAGCCGGCTTCGAAGGTCATGGCCTCGGGTTGATCGAGCTTCCCTTTGTCCTTGAGGAAGTACGCGAACCAGGGCGCCTGGATCTCGTCGCGGAAGTGCTTGGCGGACGCGCTGTCGAACGGAATCGTTCCGAGGCGGTCCCCCGCTTGCCGGCTCCAACCGCCATGGTTCCAGGGGCCGACGACGAGGAAGTTTTGGTGCCTCGCGTCGTGGCGTTCGAGGGCCTCGTAGATCCGCAAGGGGCCGTAGAAGTCCTCCTGGTCCCACCAACCGGCGACATTCAGGGTCGGGACCTTGACGTCGCGGATTTGGGGGATGAGCGTCTGGCGCTTCCAGAACTCGTCGTAGTCCGGGTGGGCCACGAAATCGTTCCAGGTCGGGATCTTGTTGTGAAGGTGGCGATCGTTCACGTTCGACAGCGGGCCGAGCGAGAGATACCAGTCGTAGGTGTCGTGGCGGTCGAAATGGAAATGCTTCAGGTCCTTGCCGCTTTCCAGCTCGTAGGCGTACTCGAAGCCGTAACTCAGGCGGAACGCGCCGTTGTGGTGAAAGTCGTCGCCGAGCCACATGTCGGCCGGAGAGGCCTGCGGGGAGATCGCCTTCAGCGCGGGGTGCGGTTCGAGCGCTCCCATGATCGTGGTCCAACCCAGGTAGGAGACGCCGAGCATGCCGACGCGTCCATTGTTTCCGGCGACGTTCTTGAGCAGCCAATCGATGGTATCGTAGGTGTCGGTCCCCTCATCCAGGGCGGACTTGTCGCCCGGCGCGCGGGCCGGGCGCTGCATGACGAAGTCCCCCTCGGACTCGAATTTGCCGCGGAGGTCTTGGAAGGCGAAGATGTAGCCGTCGTTGGCCAGCGCCTTCAAGTAGCTGACGAAGTTGTCGGCGGCGTTCTTGGTGCCGTAGGGGGTGCGGAGCAGGATGAACGGGAGCGGGCCGACCGCGTCCTTCGGTACGAAGATCCGCGTGTGCAAGCGGACGCCGTCCCGCATGGGGACCATGACCTCGCGGATGTTGAAGCGCTCGTCGGCCGTCTCTGACTTCTGGCCCAGTACCGGGCCCGGCCACGCGACGAGCAGGATGGCGAGAAAAGCGGACTTCGAGGGCGACCAAACTTGAGACATCATGAACTTCTTTCCTCCGGTGCTGTTGCCCGTTCGCGCTCGGTGCGTGCACAACCGCGATGTCGCGCTCGGCGCACGCCGGGAACGTCGGCCAGTCCGGGCGGGTAATCTGGCAGAGTTCCCCGGATCGACGACGAATGTCGACGTGGACGCCGCGCCCGCGATGGGGTCGCGGAGCCGCCCCGGGGCGATGGAGTTGTATCAGTCACCGGCGACCGAGGGAAGCAGACGGTGCAAAAGCCGGGGATGCGCGTACGACCACCGCTGAATGATCAACCGCGGCCAGCGGCCGGGGTATGGGGAAGAACCCCCGAGGGGGCTCTCTACGTGCGGTTGCCCGCGTTGGGGCGGCCGGCCGGGATGGATCCGAACAGTGCTCTTCCGCTTCGGAAGCCCAATCGTGTGAGCCACGCTGAACTTGGGCGGGCTGCTCAGGCAGCGGTGGACGTGGTCGGGCATTGCATGCCCGTCCAACAGGTCGACTCCTCGATGTCGGCACAGGTCCCAAGGAATTGAGCCGATCCGCCTCAGCCTTCCGCAGAACACTTTCTGGCGGCACATCGACATGCAAACAAGATATTGTCACTATTTTATTAAAATATGTTTGATATAAATTAAATTGTTTACTCTAAGTATACTTAATACCACGCGGGGCCTTTCCCGTAAGGAGGAGCCTATGTCGTTGAGAGCGCAATGCACGCCGAATCGCTCGAAGCTCTTCGGGTCACACGGCCTGAGGCCGTGGATTCAAAACATTGGGGTGACGCTCCGCTATGCCTTTCGTTCGGATGACGACGGGGCGCTGATTGATAATGGTTGCGGTGGTGGGAATGGCTACCGCTTGCGTCGAAATGGCTCGACGTCCTGACCCGCGTACCCGGTCCGCAGAGGCACAGGAAGCCATTATTGAACCTTTTCCGCACCGTTGCTGCGGTATCGGGGTGGACCCCAGGCTAATCGCCCCCCCCATTTCGATGGCATGGAGGTACCGCCGCGCCGCCCGCCATCCCTACCTCCGCGTTTCGCCGGACCCGCCGCCTGAGCGAACACGCCCTCCACGGACGCCGGCTAGAGTCAGGGTGATCCCGCATCCGATCGGTGGCTCGAAATGCGCCCGACGGAGTTCCGAATTGGGATGCCGTCGATCGGCGTTCGTCACGCCATCGGGCCTCTGGCATGCGCACGACAACGAATCGGGGGCGCCGGCGCACCTGATTCCGGGCCAGGATGCTGGCCTACATGTCGATTACGGGGCGCTTGACATCCGGTTCTATCACCCGTACCACGAGTCTTTCGTCTCGCTCAAAAACGATTGAGGCCGGACGCAGGTACGATGTCCACCCGTCCCGCCCAGTGAGTGTGCGGAGGGAAGGGATCGCAACCCGGACAGCGCATGGAAATGGACACATATTATCGTTTTCCGAGTCTTTTCTACTTCCTGTTATCTTGCCTTTGGCTCGCCCTGGTGCTGATCGTCTGGGCCTGGAAACTCGCAGCTCATCTCGAGAGAACCAAGGCCATCGCGGACGCCCTTTGCAGTCGCCCACCGGTGAGTGATACTTGAGCGACAGAGATTGCCGTCACTTGATCAGGGGCGTAGAGAGGATTAAGCGACGGAGGCGGGGACGGCGGAAGGACAGGCATAGCGCGCTGACCGTCGGAGCGCCGTATGCCTGTCCTTTCGCGGGTTAGCCGAACGCGTTTCCCTGCCGCCGTTTTCGTCTTGCCGGGCCGAGGCGGCGCCGGCGCTCCGTGAGGGGCAGGCGCCGGCGCCCGGCGGCCTTCACCGGACGAACACGGTTCCCGTCTCGCGACACCGGCGTGCATCAACACCCGTTTTCTGATTGTGTGCAGCAGTTGGCAAGCAATTGGGCGAACTTTTTTCGAGATTTGTCTTGCAATTGCCGAAGCGCAAGCCCAAACTTGTTGACACGGTTTCGAAGGCAGCTCTCCTCTTCCTTCAAATCCAAATTCGCGATGATTCACTCTCCCTCGCGAAACGACCTCAAGGCAGCTCTCCTCTCCCTTCGGGTCCGAACTAGAGGAATCCCCCTTTTCTCGCTTTGAGTTGAACTCCGGGAAACTCGCTTCCCTCGGGTCCGAGCTCGAAGCCGTTCGTCCGCCTAGTTTCACCAACCTGACGGTGATTCTTCTCTTCATTTAGGTTCGATCAGCACGCGGTTCGACTTTCTTCAGGTTCGACCTCGAAGCGGCCCTCCTCTGCCCCTCGAGTCTGAACCCAAAGAAGGTTCATGTTCTTGTCACATCGGTTCAGAGGTGTCCGACCTAGGAGGTTCTCCGTGCTTTCCCGTCGACGGTCTGGTTTTACACTCATCGAATTGTTGGTCGTGATCTCCATCATCGCGGTCCTCATCGCCCTGTTGCTCCCGGCGGTCCAGGCCGCTCGCGAGGCCGCCCGCCGCTCGCAGTGTACCAACAACCTTAAGCAGCTCGGCCTCGCGCTCCACAACTACGAGAGCACCAATTCGGTGCTCTGCATGGGGGGGGCCAACTTCGGCTGGGTCAGCGGCACGCTGTACGCCCCGACGCAAGGAATGATGAATCTGAATGGCATCACCACCTTGCTGCCATTCCTCGAACAGAGCGCTCTCTACGCGGCGACCAATTTCTCGCAGCCCATGTGCGACGTCGTCTGGAATGGCGGGACCAGACCCTTGCTCGGTTCCCCCCTGGCAAACTCGACGGTCGTCTCGACCCGCATCAACAGTTTCATCTGCCCAACGGATAATGGCAACGTGACGGTGGATGCCGGAAACCCCTATTGCCCGGACGTCACCCAGCCGTCGATCCCGGGGTACAAGACCAGTTACGACTTCGTCGCTTACCCGGCCCTTTCCGCCGATTACTGGCGGACCGAGACCCAGCAGAACCGGATGATGTTCGGCGAGAACAGCAGCACCACCCTCGCCATGATCTCGGACGGCACGTCGAACACGATCGCCATGATGGAGAAGACCTTCAACGTCTATAACGGCGATGGGACCGGTTGGGCGTTCCGCGGCTGG